>NZ_JAFAUS010000323.1 GCF_019243155.1 Mycobacterium sp. | reverse complement strand
CCCATACGGATTGGCTCCGTACGGCCCCTGTCCGTAGGGCCCCCCGGGAGGAACCGTCATCGCCCAACCACCCCCACCTAATTCGCCGGTTTGACCTTGGCCATCGCGAGCACATCGAGCCGGCGGTCCAGCTCCTCCAGCGACAGCTTGTCCCCGATCAAGCCGCGGTCGATCACCGCCTGCCGAATCGTCTTGCGCTCCTTGAGTGCCTGCTTCGCAACCGCGGCGGCCTCCTCGTAGCCGATCGCCGAGTTCAACGGCGTCACAATGGACGGCGATGATTCGGCCAGTTCGCGCAGGTGCTCGACGTGTGCCGTCAGCCCGCTGATGCAGCGCTCCGCGAACAGCTTCGACACGTTGGTCAGCAGTTTGAACGACTCGAGAATGTTGCGGGCCATCATCGGGATGTAGACGTTGAGCTCGAACGCGCCGTTCCCGCCGCCCCAGGCGACGGCGGCGTCGTTGCCGATCACCTGCGCGGCGACCTGCGTAACCGCTTCCGGCAGAACGGGATTCACCTTGCCCGGCATGATCGAGCTACCCGGCTGCAAGTCCGGCAGCTGGATTTCGGCCAGCCCGGTCAGCGGGCCGGACCCCATCCAGCGGACGTCGTTGGCGATCTTGGTCAACGACACCGCTATGGTGCGCAGCGCCCCGGACGCCTCCACCAGCCCGTCCCGGGCCGCCTGCGCCTCGAAAGAGTTGACCGCAGGCCGCAATTCGGACAGGCCGGTCGAAGCGACGAGTGTCTCGACCACCTTCGCGCCGAAGCCGTCGGGTGCGTTGAGGCCGGTGCCCACCGCGGTTCCGCCGATCGCCAGCTCACCCAGTCGGGGCAGGGTGGCGCGCACCCGCTCGATGCCCGCTTCCACTTGGCGTGCGTAGCCGCTGAATTCCTGGCCGAGCGTGACCGGGACGGCGTCCATCAGGTGGGTGCGCCCCGATTTGACCACCTCGTGCCACTCGCGCGACTTGCTCGCCAGCGCTTCGTGCAGCACCTCGAGCGCCGGAATCAGATGGCGCACCGCGGCTTCGGTGGCCGCGATGTGGGTGGCGGTCGGGAAGGTGTCGTTGGACGACTGCGACATGTTCACGTCGTCGTTGGGGTGCACCGTGACACCGTTGGCCGCCGCGATGCCGGCGATCACCTCGTTGGTGTTCATGTTGGAGCTGGTGCCCGAACCGGTCTGGAAGACGTCGATGGGGAACTGGTCGTCGTGTTGCCCATCGGCGATCTCGGCCGCGGCGGCGATGATCGCGTCGGCCTTCTCCGGTGCCAGCAGCCCGAGGTCTTTATTGACCTGCGCGCAGGCGCCCTTCAGCAGGCCCAGCGCGCGGATCTGGGTGCGCTCGAGACCGCGGCCAGAGATCGGGAAGTTCTCCACCGCGCGCTGAGTCTGGGCGCGCCACAACGCTTTTGCGGGCACCCGGACCTCACCCATGGTGTCGTGCTCGATGCGGTACTCGGTGTCGTTTCCAGAGCCTTCAGTGGCCATAGAGTGGCTTCCTCGTTGTCGATCGGTGGTCAGGGCAGGGGATAGGCGGCAGAGCTGTCGCCCGTGAAATCGATAGAGGAGTACTCGTTGAGTTTCGAAAGCCGGTGGTAGGCCTCGATCATCCGGACGGTACCCGACTTCGACCGCATCACGATCGACTGGGTGGTGCAGCCGCCGGGGTAGTACTGCACGCCCTTGAGCAGGTCACCATTGGTGACGCCGGTGGCGCAGAAGAAGACATTGTCGCCGGAGACCAGGTCCTCGGTGTTGAGCACCTGATCGAGGTCATAGCCGGCGTCGACCGCCTTCTGGCGTTCCTCGGCGTCCGTAGGAGCCAGCTGTGCCTGGATCGCCCCGCCCATGCACCGGATCGCGGCGGCCGCGATGATGCCTTCAGGGGTGCCGCCGATGCCGGCCAGCATGTCGGTGCCCGAGTGCGGCCGGCAGGCGGAGATCGCACCGGCGACGTCACCGTCGGTGATCAGCCGGATGCGGGCCCCGGTCGCCCGGACCTCCTCGATCAGCTGGGCGTGCCGCGGCCGGTCCAGGATGCACACGGTCATGTCGCGCACCGACAACGCCTTGACCCTGGCGACGGCCTTGATGTTCTCGGCGATCGGCGCGGTGATGTCGAGCACATGCGCGGCCTCGGGCCCAACGGCGATCTTGTTCATGTAGAAAACCGCGGACGGGTCGAACATCGCGCCGCGGTCGGCCACCGCCAGCACGGAGATGGCGTTGGGCATGCCCTTGCTCATCAGCGTCGTGCCGTCGATCGGGTCGACGGCGAAGTCGCAGTCCGCGCCGTCGCCGTTGCCGACCTCCTCGCCGTTGTAGAGCATCGGCGCCTGGTCCTTTTCGCCTTCACCGATGACGACCACGCCGCGCATCGACACCGTGTTGACCAGCTCGCGCATCGCGTCGACGGCAGCCCCGTCGCCGCCCTCTTTGTCGCCGCGGCCCACCCAGCGTCCGGCGGCCATGGCACCGGCCTCGGTCACGCGTACCAGTTCCAGGGCCAGGTTGCGGTCCGGGGCTTCGCCGCGGGGCCGCGGTTGCGACGAACCCGAGCCAGATGAGCGGTCACCCTCGACTGTCATGGTTGTCGATTGTCCCAGAAGCGGATCGGTCTGCTGGAACTGGGATACTCGGAGGATGACCGATGAGCCGCAGCACAATGGCAGCTCGGACGCCAGTTCGGACGCTTATGTGGGCGGCGAGCCGACTCCGGCGCCCAGAGCAGCCAAGCCGCGGTTGCTGCAGGACGGCCGCGATATGTTCTGGTCGCTCATTCCGCTGGTGATCGGGTGCATCATCCTGGCCGGCTTGGTGGGAATGTGCTCTTTCCAGCTGGGCCGCAACAAGGGCGTGATTCCTTCGTACGACGCGCCGGCTGCCTTGAAGGCCGACGCCGCGGCGCTGGGCTTTCCTATTCGGCTGCCGCAATTGCCCCCCGGCTGGCAGGCCAACTCGGGCAGCCGCGGGGGCATCGCTGGGGGTCGGGCGGAACCCTCGACCGGACAGCGGCTGAATGCCGCCATCTCGACCGTCGGCTACATCAGCCCGACAGGTGAGTATCTGAGCCTGACCCAGAGCAACGCCGACGAGGACAAACTGGTCGGCTCGATCCACTCATCGGCGTATCCCACCGGGACGGTCGATGTCGCCGGCACAAATTGGGTCGTCTATCACGGCGCCGGCCAGAGTGGAGCCGAAGCCGAGCCGATCTGGACGACGCGGCTCACCGGCCCATCCGGCACCACCCAAATCGCGATAACCGGCGCCGGAAGCACCGATCAGTTCCGTACGCTGGCCTCGGCGACGCAATCGCAGCCGCCGTTACCAAGCCGCTAGCCGGCCCGCACCAACAAGGGGTCCACGTAGCGTGACCGCACCCGAAGCAGACCTGTCCGGATGGTCCGCGACGCCGTTCGCCGGCGGCGGCTATACGCATGACGTCTATCGCAAAGGCGCCGGTCCCGGGGTCGTGCTGATCCCCGAGCTGCCCGGGATCCATCCCGGCGTACTCGGTCTCGGTAATCACCTGGTGGACAACGGCTTCACCGTGGCCATCCCCTCGCTGTACGGCGTTGCGGGCCGGGCGGCCACGGGTGCCTACGCGATGGGGTCGATCGCGCGGGCATGCGTGGCAAGGGAATTCGCGGCGTTCGCGACCAACAAGCAGCGGCCGGTGTCGTTGTTCCTGCGCGCGCTGGCCCGTGACCTGAACGCGTCAACTCCGGGCAAGGGCGTCGGCGTGATCGGTCAGTGCTTCTCCGGTGGTTTCGCGCTGGCTGCCGCGGTCGACGACAGCGTGCTGGCTCCGGTGCTTTCGCAGCCGTCGGTGCCGATCTTTATGGGTGCGGCTCGGCGTCGCGATCCCGGTCTGAGCGAGTCCGAGCTGGCCACCGTGGCCGACCGGTGCGCCAACGACGGGTTGTGCGCCATGGGTTTGCGCTTCAGCGAGGACAAGTTGGCTCCCAAGGAGCGGTTCGCCACGCTCAAGCAGCGGCTCGGCGACGCATTCGAGGTGATCGACATCGACTCGGGCCCGGGCAACGAACACGGTTTCGGCAAGATGGCGCACTCGGTTCTGACCCTCGAGGTCCGTGAGGTCGACGGCCATCCGGCTTATGAGGCCCGCAAGCGGGTGGTCGAGTTCCTCACGCAGCGCCTGACTTAGGCCAAATTTTCAGGAGATAGTGCACACGCATGGCGATCGACGACCTTGTGGTCGAAACCACCTACGGCCCGGTCCGGGGCAGTGACGACGGCCGCGTCAGAACCTGGCGCGGGCTGCGATACGCGGCGCCGCCCGTCGGCGACCTGCGCTTCCGGGCGCCCGAGGCACCGCAGCAGTGGACGGAGGTCGTCGACGCCAGGTCCTTCGGGCCCGCCTGCCCGCAACCGGTGTTTCCCAACATGCCGCTCGACCTGGGGGCGCCGCAGGGCGAAGACTGCCTGAGGCTGAACGTATGGGCGTCGTCGGACACCCGGCCCGGCGCCGGGAAACCCGTGATGGTGTGGCTGCACGGGGGAGCCTACGTCCTGGGATCGAGCAGCCAATCGCTCTATGACGGCCGCAGATTGGTGGGCGACGGCGTCATCGTCGTGACAGTCAACTATCGACTCGGCGCGCTGGGTTTCGTCGACCTGTCGTCGTTCAATCCCAGATTCGACTCGAATGTCGGGCTGCGCGACGCGCTGGCCGCGCTGGTCTGGGTGCGCGACAACATCGCGGCGTTCGGTGGCGACCCCCGACGCGTCACCCTGTTCGGTGAATCCGCGGGTGCCGGCATGGTCACGACGCTGCTCGCCAGCCCGGCCGCCGCGGGCCTGTTCGCCGGTGCGATCGCGCAGAGTTCGCCCGCGACATCGGTGTACGACCGCGAGCGAGCCCGCCGCGTGGCCGAGGCGTTGCTCGACAAGCTGGGAATTACGGCGGCGGAGACGCAGCGCCTGACCGACATGCCGCTGGAAGCAATCCTGGCCGCGTCCCAGCAGGTGTTCGACGATGTGCCCGCACGCAATCCGGGAACGCTGGCGTTCGTCCCGATCGTGGACGGCGATGTGCTGGACGACTACCCGGTGAAGCTGGCGCAGGAGGGCCGCTCACATCCGGTCCCGCTGATCATCGGCACCAACAAGCACGAGGCGGCGCTCTTCCGGCTGATGAAGTCGCCGCTGATGCCGATCACTCCCCGCGCGATCACGTCGATGTTCAACCAGATCGCCGCCGAGCAGCCCGATCTGCAATTGCCGACCGAGGAGCAGATCGGCTCGGCGTATTCGCGACGACGGCGAAAAGCTCGGAGCCTGCGCATCGCGACCGACGTGGGCTTCCGCATGCCATCGGTGTGGCTCGCGGAGGGGCACGCCCACGTGGCGCCGGTGTATCTGTACCGCTTCGACTACGCCACACCGCTATTGCGGCTGCTGCTGATCAATGCGGCGCACGCCACCGAATTGCCTTACGCGTGGGGCAATCTCGGCGCTCCGAAGGATCCGACTCTCAAGCTCGGCGGCGTCAAAACCGCCAAGGCGGTGTCCCGACGGATGCGCGCCAGATGGGTCAACTTCGCCGCGCACTCCAAGCCCGTCGGCCCCGCCGGTGAAAGCGATTGGGCGCCGTACCAGGAGACCGATCGTGCCTGCCTGCTCATCGACAAGCGTGACACCGTCGCGCACGACATCGATGCGCCCATCCGGCAGGCGTGGGGCACCGAGATGGTGAGCTTCCGCTAGCTAGCGGCTTCCGCTTAGCGTCGGATCACCTTCCAGCGCTTGCTTTTTCATCTGATGGAACATGTCGACGTAGTACGGCAGGCACTCGTTCATCGCCTGCTCGGTGTTAAAAGGGGGTTGATAGCCGAGATCACGGGTGGCCTTGGCGATCGAGAAGTAGTTGTCCAGATACAGCCGCTCGACGGCCAGCGGCTCCAGTAGCGGTGCCGGTATCCCGAACCGGAAGTGCAGTCTCTGCCACCCGGTCATCGCCGCGCGCACGATCGGGCCGTTGACCCGCACCCGGGGCCAGTTCTCGCCGCAGGCCTCGATCACCGGCCTGGCGAACTCGAACATGTTGATCGGCTCGGCGTCGTTGATGAAGTACGCCTGCCCGGGGGCGGTGCCGCCGGGCACCAGGTGTTGGGCCGCCAGGATGAAACCGTGAATCAGGTTGTGTACGTAGGAGTTATCCAACCGCGCCGATTTGCGGCCGATCAGAACTTTGACGTGGCCGGCGATCACGCTTTCGAAGAGCCTGCGGAACATCGTCTGATCGCCGCGGCCCCAGATGCCGCTGGGCCGGATCGCGCACGTCAGCATGCCGCTAATACCGTTCTGCGACAACACAAATCGCTCGGCGACCACCTTGGTCTCGGTGTAGAGGTCGTTGAACCGTTGGGTGTAGGGCAACGTCTCGTCGCCGCCGGAGATGGTCTGGCCGCCCATCACCACGCTGTTCGACGAGGTGTAGACGAATCGCTTGACCCCCGCCGCCTGCCCGGCGTGCACCAGGTTCTCGGTGCCGCCGACGTTGACCGCGAAGCTGCGCTGCCGGTAGGCGTCGGTGACCGACGCGCCGCCCATCAGGTCGATGATGGCCGCGGTGTGAAAGACCGTGCCGACGCCGTCGACCGCTTTGGCGCAGTCGGCCGTGTCCGTGATGTCCCCCTGCAGCACCGTCAGGTTCGGATGCGGCGGCAACGGCGAGGGGGCACGGTCGAAGGAGCAGACCTGGCAGCCCCGGTCGAGCAAGGTGGTTACCAGGTTGGCGCCTACGAACCCCGAGCCTCCGGTGACCAGGACGCGACCGAGGTCGGTTGTCAGTGATGCATCACCCATCGGCGAAGCATAACTGAAACGTGTTCCAGTTTGTTGAGAATTCACCAAGTGATTTCGCCTCGACGGCCGGATTCACGCGTCGTCGGCCTGGCCCGCGGCGAGCGCGTCCTCGATTCGTTTGCGTGCACCAGCTAAATGCTGCTCACAGCGTTTAGCCAGCTGTTCGCCTCTTTCCCATAATTTCAGCGATGCATCGAGGTCCAGGCCGCCCTGCTCCAGCAGTCGCACGACTTCGATCAGCTCGTCCCGGCACGCCTCATAACCGAGATCACTAATGGGCCTAGCTGCGTCCGCGTCGTCCGCGTCTTTTCTAGGCGCCATCGGTAGGCCCTTCGCTCGTCGCGGACACGGCGCCGTCGGCGACTCGCACGCGCAACCGAGTGCCCGCGGGGGCGTCATCGACCGATCGAAGCACCACGGGCGCTCCGGCGTCGGGAACGGTCTGAACCACGGCATACCCGCGGGCCAGGGTGGCCGCCGGCCCCAGCGTGGCCAGCCGGGCGCGCAGGTGGCCGACGCGCTCCGCCTCGACGGCGGTCAGCCGGGTGATGTCGCGGCGGATCGCCGACCGCGCACGGTGCACCTCGTCGGCGCGCGCCGTCAGGGCCGCGAGCGGCTCGGCCAGCACCGGACGGCTGCGTAGCTGGGCCAGCGCGCGTTGCTCGCGGGCCACCCAGTTGCGCAGCGCCTGCGCGCTACGCCGGCGCAGTTCGTCGACCAGCCGCAGCTCGGCGGCGGTGTCGGGCACCACCCGCTTGGCCGCATCGGTCGGGGTGGCGGCGCGCAGATCGGCCACCAGGTCGCACAGCGGATTGTCGGGCTCATGGCCGACCGCGCTGATCACCGGGGTGCGGCACGCGGAGACGGCGCGGCACAGCGTCTCGTCGGAGAACGGCAGCAGGTCCTCGACGCTGCCGCCGCCACGGGCCAGGACGATCACATCGACGTCGGGATCGCTATCGAGCTCGCGGAGGGCCTCGACGATCTGCGACACCGCGTTGAGACCTTGGACCGCGGTGTTGCGCACCGCGAAACGCACGTTGGGCCAGCGCGCGGCCGCCACCGTCGTGACGTCGTGCTCCGCAGCGCTGGCGCGTCCGGTGATGAGGCCGATCATGTTGGGCAGGAAGGGGATTGGGCGCTTCAGCCGCGGGTCGAACAGTCCTTCGGCGTCGAGCAGCCGACGCAGCCGATCCATGCGCGCCAGCAGTTCACCGACGCCGACCGCGCGAATCTCGCTGAGGCGCAACGAAAACGTGCCCCGTCCGGTGTAGAAGTTCGGCTTTCCGCACACCACCACCTGGGTGCCCTCGGTCAACTTCACGGGCGCGCGCAGAACCAAGTCGCGAGAGCATGTGACGGTCAGCGACATGTCGGCGGCCGGGTCGCGCAGCACCATGAACACGGTTTTGGCATCCGGCCGCATTGAAATCTGGGCGAGCTGACCCTCTACCCACACGATGCCGAGCTTGTCGATCCAGCTCGCGACGCGAATTGCGACCGCGCGCACCGGAAACGGGTTCTCGGCGGAATTCGGCGGGGAGGTTGCGGCTCGGGTCACTTCGCGTTCGCGCGGGTGATCCTGTTGGCGAGCAACGTCTGGAACGGTGCGCGCGCCTTGGTGGCCTGCTCGTAGGCCAACAGGGATTCGAGGTCGTCGACGCTCAGCGACTGCAGACGCGCGCGCAGCTGCGCGAGCGTCAGCGAAACGTAGTCGAGCTCCTCCGCGATCTCGGGCAGTGGAACCGAGGCGCCGCTCGACTTCTTCGACGGCCGCACGGAATTGGTCAGGGCGCTGGCGTCTTCGTGCGCCTCTGCCACGGAGTACAACGCGAATCGTCCCTCGGCCCTGCGGTCGCCCTCGCCGCTCTCGGGCAACGCAGCGAACGAGCCTTCGGCCGACTCCTCCAACTCCTCGTCGAACGTCGCCCACTCGGGCTTTTCGTCCCGGGGCGGGAAAATCGACTCAAGGGTGCTGTCGCCCTTGATTACCAGCTCAGCGAGGTTCTGCTGAAACCGCATCACTATGTGCGCCGCCTGACTGGCAATCGTCATCGGATACATCAGGATCGTCTTCGGCAGCTTCATTGTCTCCTCGACGGCGACCGTCGCCGCGCCGACCAATAGTCGAACTCCATACGGTGCAGTAGCCATGGGTCCAAGATTGCCCTAACCGGCGGATAAGTCCAAGCCCACCGCCGCGAGCTGGCAGGCCCGTGTCGGCAGAACGTACCCTTGGTGTCATGCCGCCGACTGTCGACATGGGAATTCCCGGCGCAGCCAGCTCAGTAGCCAACGACCCGACCCGCAGAAGGGTGCTGCTGGCGGAGCCGCGTGGGTACTGCGCGGGTGTGGATCGCGCCGTGGAAACGGTCGAACGCGCCCTGGAAAAGCACGGACCGCCGGTCTACGTGCGCCACGAGATCGTGCACAACCGCCACGTGGTGGACACCCTGCAGAAGGCCGGGGCGGTGTTCGTCGAGGAGACCGACGAGGTCCCCGAGGGCGCAATCGTGGTGTTCTCCGCGCACGGCGTCGCCCCGACGGTCCACGCGGCGGCCGCCGCACGCAACCTGCACACCATCGACGCCACCTGCCCCCTGGTCACCAAGGTGCACAACGAGGCCAGGCGATTCGCCCGCAACGACTACGACATCCTGCTGATCGGCCACGAGGGTCACGAGGAGGTCATCGGAACCTCCGGCGAGGCGCCCGACCACGTCCAGCTCGTCGACGGTGTCGCCGCGGTGGACCACGTGTCGGTGCGCGACGAGGACAAGGTGGTGTGGCTCTCCCAGACCACGCTGTCGGTCGACGAGACCATGGAAATCGTCACCCGGCTGCGCCAGCGCTTCCCCAAGCTGCAAGACCCGCCCAGCGACGACATCTGCTACGCGACGCAGAACCGGCAGGTCGCGGTCAAGGCGATGGCTCCGGAGTGTGACCTGGTGATCGTCGTGGGCTCTCGCAATTCATCGAACTCGGTGCGCCTGGTGGAAGTGGCGTTGATCGGCGGCGCCGCAGCCGCTCACCTGGTCGACTGGGCCGACGACATCGACCCGTCCTGGCTGGACGGCGTCACCACGGTCGGTGTGACGTCCGGTGCGTCCGTGCCCGAGGTGCTGGTGCGCGGTGTGCTGGCGCGGCTCGCGGAGTGTGGCTTCGATGTGGTGCAGCCGGTCACGACGGCACAGGAAACCCTCGTGTTCGCGCTGCCCCGCGAGATTCGCTCGCTGCTCTGAGCTCCCTCTGAGCCGTTCGAGGCTCAGACGTCGTACTCCCAGGATTCCGCCGGCGGTCGCCCCTGCGACCGCCCATGCGCCCGCGAACGGCTGCGACGCTCGCTGCGCGGCTCGGCCGTCGGCTGCTCCGAGCCGGCCGACCCGCGATACCGGACCTGCGAGATGGGGTGATGCGTCGAACCGGCGCCATTCGGCGCGGGGCGGCGGCGACGCGGTTCGTACGACGGCTCGAACAGGTCGTAACGCTCGTCGGCGCCGAAGCGGCTCTCGTAGCGGCCCGAGCCGGGCGAGGCCGGCGGCTCGTACCCGTCGTAATCGTCGAAACGGCTGCTACGCGGGCGCTCGTACGGATTGCGGCGGGTGCGTGGTTCGCGACGGCCTTCGCGCGCCGATTGGCCGCGCGGGTCCGGGTCACCGTCCGGCCGAGGGCGCCGCCGTGGCCGGCGGGGCGGTTCGTCCGCGTCGTAATCGCGGGCCGTCGCGCCCCTACGAGCCGAGCGCCTCGGCCGCTCCGAACGTTCGGCCGATTCGGCCCCGTCGTCCAGCCCTTCGCGGGTGTGCCGCGAGCGGGTTCGGGAGGACCTGGTCGTAGAGCGGCTGCTGCGCGCCGTCCGGCGGGCTTTCGAGGAGCTGGACGTGCGCCGCCGGCGCGTACCGGCGGAGGCATCGTCGGCGTCCTCTGTGTCGGTCTCGGGGCGGATCAGCGACGCCAGCTTGGCGACCAGGCCACCCACGATCGACTTGGCGCCTGTGTCGTCGGCGTCATCGTCGGACTCCTTTGCCGCGCCCGTCATGCGTAAGTTGCCGAGGTACCACCTGATCAGGCCGATCGCGAGCACGCCGCCGGCGGTGCCCAGCATCAGCGGAAACCGCTCGATGAGCGGGTAGCCGCAGTTGATCAGCAGGTCTTTGAGACTCCCGACCTTGCCGTCGTGGAACAGCCAGTAGGCGCCGGGCACCGCACAAAAGAGGATCAACGGCGGCTGGATGATCGTGGTGAAAATGCCGTCCTGGCGTACCGCGAGCACCGCCGCCACACAGCCGGCTATATAGAAGCCGGCGAAGACGTGGGTCAGGTCTTTGTGGCCAGCATCGATTCCGTAGCCGATCGCGGTCGCCGTAACGGCGATGAGTACGGCCGCGTACCAGGGGACGCCGCCGATGTTGGGGTGGGCCGAACGGTGCGAAACCTCCACCGCTGACTTTGCCCGCTGAGCTGACACATGTAGACCGTACCGGGAATGGGCCGAAAGCCCCGTAAATACCTCGTAGGGACGCCGGGCGCGCCCTGCCTTTCCCGCAGGAACGGTCCCTGGCAGCCGGCCTCGCGGCCGAGCCCTAGACTTGGTTCCCCGTGAGCCTGAGCCTGGGAATAGTGGGCTTGCCCAACGTCGGCAAGTCGACCTTGTTCAACGCGCTGACCCGGAACAACGTGGTGGCAGCCAACTATCCGTTCGCGACGATCGAACCGAACGAGGGTGTCGTGCCGCTGCCCGATCCCCGGCTGGACAAGCTGGCGGAGATGTTCGATTCCGAGAAGATCGTGCCGGCGCCGGTGACGTTCGTCGACATCGCCGGAATCGTGAAGGGCGCCTCCGAGGGTGCCGGGCTGGGCAACAAGTTCCTGGCCAATATCCGCGAGTGCGACGCGATCTGCCAGGTGGTGCGGGTGTTCGCCGACGACGACGTCGTGCACGTCGACGGCAAGGTCGATCCGAGCTCTGACATCGAGGTGATCGAGACCGAGCTGATCCTCGCCGACATGCAGACACTGGAAAAGGCGGTCCCGCGCCTGGAAAAGGAAGCCCGAAACAACAAGGAACGCAAACCCGTGCACGAGGCGGCCGTCGCCGCGGGGGTAGTGCTGGACTCGGGCAAGACGCTGTTTGCGGCCGATGTCGATGTGTCACTGCTGCGCGAGCTGAACTTGATGACCACCAAGCCTTTTCTCTACGTCTTCAATGCCGACGAGGCCGTCCTGACCGACGATGCCCGCAAGGCCGAACTCTCAGCGATGGTCGCGCCCGCCGACGCGGTGTTCCTCGACGCCAAGATCGAGGCCGAACTGCAAGAGCTGGACGACGAGTCGGCCGCCGAGCTGTTGGAGTCCATCGGGCAGACCGAGCGTGGCCTGGATGCGTTGGCGCGGGCGGGTTTTCACACTCTCAAGCTGCAGACTTACCTGACCGCGGGTCCAAAAGAGGCGCGCGCGTGGGTGATTCACCAGGGCGATACCGCGCCCAAGGCCGCCGGAGTGATCCACTCCGACTTCGAGAAGGGCTTCATCAAAGCCGAGATCGTGTCGTACGACGACTTGATCGAGGCCGGGTCGATGGCGGCGGCCAAGGCCGCCGGCAAGGTCCGGATGGAGGGCAAGGACTACGTGATGGCCGACGGGGACGTGGTCGAGTTCCGGTTCCAAACAACGTCAGGAGGCAAGGCAGCCGGTCATTAACCGGCAGCGGTGAGGGCGAGACGGACGATGGTTGTCTTGGCCGCCGCATTGAGCAGCTCTTGCCGATCCGGCTGCCGGTCTCCCGGCAAGCCAAGCATCAGCCCTTTGGCCGCTCGCGGTCCGTTGCGCTCGGCGAACTCGGCGAGAACGTCGGCCTTCTGGTCGAGTTGTCTGATCGCAGTCGGTCTGGCCGCGAACCACCGCCGCTTGATAAGGACCCGTACATCCTGGGCATTGCCGATCGTCTTCGGCCAGTGCGCGGAACTGGACACGATGACGTCGCCATCATCCCAAGGGAAATACCCGATGGCGAAGCTGTAGTGCTTGCCTGTCTTACCCCCTGTGTAGCTCAGGAGCATCAAGCGACCGCTCACGAGCGGGTGCAGTGGCGATTGAAGCAAGGGTCGCACGACCACATTGGCACGTGCGAAGAGCTTGGCTAGTGGTGCCGGATCATCGAACATGGAGATCTCTTCCGTTGGTTCCTCGATTGCAGCCTCGAAGCGTAGATGTTCCGCGATCATGCACCGCTTCCCTGTGGTCCTTCGTCAGAGGCACCCAATGACTGAGGGGCCGACGGCGACGTGGTCGAGTTCCGGTTCAACCTCGAGGGGCAAAGGAGAAGGCAGGCAGCGGACCGGTCGGTAGATGTTTGAGACGTCCACAGGTGGCAACTACCCGCGGAGTTATCTACCAAAGGAGGCGGCACATGACATCGTCGTCGCTGGCTTCGAGATTCGCCGCCGAGCTGTTCGGCACGTTCTGGTTGGTATTCGGTGGCTGTGGCAGCGCGATTTTCGCGGCCAAACAGATCGCTCAAGCCGAGGATGGCAGCGCCATCTATCAGTTGGGCATCGGCTTCCTCGGAGTGGCATTGGCCTTCGGGCCTACCGTCATCACCATGGCCTACGCAGTCGGCCACATCTCGGGTGGACATTTCAACCCTGCGATCAGTCTGGGCGCGGCGGTGAGCGGGCGGCTGCCCTGGAAGGCTCTGCCCGGGTACTGGATCTCCCAGGTCGGCGGCGGCCTGCTCGCAGGCTTAGCGTTGGTGGTCATCGCGAAGGGAAAGTCCGGATTCTCGCCAATCGGGCACATGGCCGCGAACGGATACGGCCCTCATTCGCCCAGCCACTACTCGCTGGGGGCCGTAATCATCGCCGAGGTCTTGCTAACGGCATTCTTCCTCATTGTGGTGCTGGGAGCCACCGACATTCGGGCCCCAAGGGGGTTCGGGCCGTTGGCCATCGGTCTGTCGCTGACGCTCATCCACCTGATTTCGATCCCGATCAGCAACACCTCGGTCAACCCGGCTCGATCCACAGGCGTCGCTTTCTTCAATGGGGCAGGCGCACCCGGCCAACTGTGGGTGTTCTGGCTGGCGCCGCTGGTCGGGGGGCTTATCGGCGGCCTGATCTACCCGCTCCTCTTCGAGAGCCGTAAGTCGACGACGGATCAGGCGACGGCGCAGACCGGCTGATGGCCGACGGGGAGGTGGTCGAATTTCGGTTTGGATCAACATCTACATCGAAGCCGTGACCGCGACGGCTGGTCGGCGCGACAGACTAGATGTATTTTCATTGAGGGTTAATGTTTCTGTCGCCGATGAATATGGAGGCGGGCACCATGGGCGGTGTTCCAAGTCGTCAGGCTCGACTGGCGCACGCAGCGAAACATGCTGAGTTGTGGAACGCCGGAAGGAAAAACGAGTGGGTGGCGTCTTGGCGCACGATTTGTCCGGGTGAGGTTCGGATGTACGACCCGGTGGGCACCGAGGAGAAGAGCGGCTTCGACACCGCGACTTCAGAGGCATTCGACATGTTTCAGTCCATCCTCAAGATCAAGATGATCACCGTACAGGTCAACGGCAACGAGATGGCTTGGGTCTGTGAAAACCACTTTGGCACCGAGCCGAACATCCAAATGGCGCACAGCATTGAAACCTTCGCATGGGACGACCACGGCAACCTGCTGATCAAGACCTATTACCCCATGCCTGAGTCAGTGGACTCGAAAAGTGACCCCTACACGCACCTTCTCGGGGGCCAAGGCTAGGCGCGGCATCAGCGCAACTGTGGACGGCGACCTCGTCGACTTCTGGTTTGAAACAACGTCTACGAGTAACGGGTGAACCAAAAGACGCGTCTGAGGATCGTTCTCGTTCTCAACGTCTCACTGATCGCAGCGCTGATCCTCGTGGGCCTAGCTGCGCATTCCGTCAGCGTCGTTGCTGCCGCGGGCGACACTGCCGCGGACTCCGTCGCACTGATCCTCGGCTTGATCGCGGTTTCCGTGCGCGACCGGTCGAGCCATCCGCGGCGCTGGCTGGCCATACCGGCAGTCGCACTCATCAACGGCGGAGCACTGTTGATCGTATCCGTGTTGATTGTGGTCGAGGCGCTGCGTCGTCTGGTGGACGGCGTTCCTGAGGTACACGGACTGCCGGTGTTGATCGTCAGCGCGGCGACGATGGTGGTGCTGTTGGCCGGCGCCTGGGTGCTGGGTGCGTCCGCTGCGAATGAGGATCTCCATATGCGCTCGGTCCTGCTGGATACGCTGGCAGACGCCGCAGCGGCTGGGACAGTTGCAATCGCCGGTGCGGTGATTGCGACGACTCGACGGTTCTACTGGCTCGATCCAGCGCTGGCGCTTGTTATCGCGCTTGTTGTTATCCTTCCCGCGAGTACGCTCTGTAACAAGGCATTTCGCGCGATACGCGGCGATGAGATCGATTTCGGTGGATGACTAGGGACGGCGACGTGGTCGAGTTCCGGTTCAACGTCTAGCCGGCAAGCCGCCACGCTTCCCGGCCCGAACTCTATGAGCCGCTGGTCTCTTTGCGGCCTTCGTAAGGCGGGATCTCACTTCCCGTGTCTTGCGGTGGCAGTTCACCGGTGCCCCCGTAGGTATCGGAGGCCGTTGAATCGCTCATCGGTGGGTTTGCGTCTTCGTCTACGGTCCCCACTGGGCGGCCTGCTTCGCCGGGTTCTGGGGTGTCCTCGCCCGTGTCGCGCGCGCCACTGCCCAACTCCGGATTGTCGAAGTCTTCGAGTCGCCCATTTGCGGACTCATCGGGATTCTGATTGGGCATGATGTACCTCCTTGGGCTGCCTCACCGAGCGGCGAGGCGTACGCGGCGGTGTACCCCGAATCCTTTCTCGAAACCGGTCGGCTGAGATCCTCGAACCGAACCTAGATCAGGTTCGACATTGTTCTCGCGATGAGCAGACTCCGGGCCCTTCACCTCGATGAAGGGCCCGGAGCTGTCTCGGACAGTTGATCAGGCGTCGTCGTAAAGCCGGTGGCGGCTGCCCGACTTCGCCAGACCGCGGCTCACCATGTAGCCGACGCTGAGGATCACGACGTAAAGCCATGCCTTATCGGCCTGGAAGTAGTCGCCGTGCCCGTCGGTCGCTTTGACGAAGTAGGACGCAAGCAGCACTGCGACGGTCGCGGCGATGAAGACGATGAATTCCGTTGTCTTGTAGAAAGCTTTCGTCTCGCCGCCGCGCCGGGCGGTAACCCGAGCGGGCTGTGCATCCGCGGCCAGGCTGGGGATATTGGCTGCCTCTGCCCGACGGCCAGTAGTGGAATTGCTTGTGGTCATTCAGTTTCTCCTTGTCGTGCGGCGAATATGTCGACCGCGTTTTCGGGTGCGCAACGTCGCCAAAAAGGTTGTTAGACATCCCAATTCAAACGGCGCTGCCAGAGCAGCGCGCCCGAACCGATGGGGTGCCATAACGGCTAGGCTGCCCCTGTTGATTGGCTGAGTGAAATCCGGTGGGAGCTCGACGCTTACGGCTTTTGAGGATTCATAGCCGCCCGGACCGGGATAGTGGACACCAACTGTTTGAGCGTCAACCTAATTGAACCCTGCCCGGGGTTTACCCCATGAGTCAGGGTCGAAACCTATCGCGCCGGACGAGGGAGCCGAAACCTAGTCGATCGCTCACTGACTTTATTCCGAGTCTTCGGCGGTGAAGACGTCGATGGGTCGTCCGAGCGTCAGCATCACCAGCGGGATCTGGCGGCTGGTCGACCGCTGATAGTTGAGGTACGGCGGATACAGGTGAGACATATATGCCCATACTTCGTGGCGCTCTTCGCCTTCGGGCTCGCGCCACGTCGCCTCGAACGCCTGGGTCGCGATCTGCACACCAATTGTCTTGCTCGCCAGAATGTTCAAGTACCACCCCGGATGCGTGTCGGCACCACCCTTTGACCCGACGATCACGATCTCGCCGCCGAAGTTGCCGTAGATCAACGGCCTGACATACACCTTCGCCGACTTGCGACCCGTGCACCTGATCAAGCAGTGCGTCGTCATCTCGCGGCCCCCGACCGCGCTGACGTCCATGATGTGGCCCCGCGTACCACCGGAGGTCAGATAGGTCTCGAGATGTTCGGTGATCCAGTTACCGCGGTCCGCTCGGATCGCTGCGGCGTCGGTGTCGGCCATGAGTGACTCCTGAACTTAGACGGGCGAAGGCCATGTAACCACGCGCCCGTGTGGCTGGTCTGGGCGGCCTTCGACGAGTTCGAAGAAGACAAGCGCTCGTCGGTACGCTCGGCAATCATGAGCTGGACCGCTGAGCAGCTCGCGCACATCGGCGCGGCCCGCGAACTCGAGATTGCGGTGCGCCGTGCGGACGGGACACTTCGGCCGTGGACACCGATTTGGGTAGTGCACGCCATCGGCGACGTGTATGTCCGCACGTGGTACCGCAGGGATACCGGGTGGTTCGGCCACGCGCTGCGCGGCGGACGCGCGCGAGTGCGCGTCCCCGGCCTGGAAGCCGACGTGCGCGTCGAGGACGTCGGGACCGGCTCGTCGGCACTGCGGGCGGACGTGGACGACGCCTACCGCGCCAAGTACGGCGGCGGTTCGACCGGAAACATGGTCTCCGACGATGCCGCGGCGACGACGCTGCGGTTACTCAGGGAATGACGTGTGAGCGCATCATCTACTTGCACGTAGAGTTTCGTCGCGGCGCTAAGGTGAGCTGGTGATCGCGGAAGATCGTCCTGAAACTCCCGACGAACTCGAAGGCCGCACTGAAGAGCTCGAAGCGCGCGAAAAGGCTCTCGAGCAGCGCGAGGGCGACGTCAAAAGGCGCGAGTTCATGGCGGGCAGACGGGATCGGATCGCCGATAAGCGGGACAAAATCGCGAACGATCGCGAGGGGCTGGCCGACGAGCGCGAGAAAAGTGCGGACCAGCGCGAGGGCACGGCCGCAGCGCGCGAACGCGAGCGGCTCCGGCGTGTGGACGAAGGAACCGAGCGCGAGAAAGCCGATGCCGAGCGCGAGCAGGCGGACGTCGATCGCGAGACCGCCGAAACCGAGCGGCGTCCCGACTACGAATGACCAACCCGCGCTTGTCGGACCCGGCCCCTAGCATGCGTTAGCGCAAGAGGATTGCACCTCGAAGGCATGCGGAGGCCCCATGAAGTTCATCTCGACTCGCATCATCACCGCCGACGTCAATCGGCTCGTCGGTTTCTACGAGATGGTCACCGAGGCCTGTGCGGTATGGGGGAATGAGCTTTTCGCCGAGATCCCGACGCCGATTGGCACGCTGGCCATCGGCAGCGACAAGACCGTACCGCTGTTCGGCGACCGATCCGCCGAGCCGGCGGCCAACCGGAGCGCGATTTTGGAGTTCATCGTCGACGACGTGGACGCGGAATACGAGCGGCTCCGCGGGCGTGTCGGAGAGGTCGTCACCGAGCCGACAACCATGCCGTGGGGCAATCGCGCTCTGTTATTCCGGGATCCGGATGGGAACCTCGTCAACCTGTTCACCCCGGTATCGGAAGAGGCTCGCGCCAAATTCGGCGTGTAAGAGTTATCGACTCCGCCCGAACGCGACGGGTAGCGATTCGTAGACGGTCATGTTGGACGCCATGTTCGGATGCTGAATAACCGGCGCGCCCGTCTCGATATCGTCTGTGCTGAGCAGGATTTCGTCGAGTGCCGCCCTGATTTCCGCTCGCGCCAGCATTGCCCCCAGGCAGTGGTGCGCACCGCCACCGCCGAACGCCACGTGGGGGTTGGGGTCACGATCAATCCGAAAGTCGAGCGGCCGATCGAAGACGTCCTCGTCGCGGTTGGCGGAGCGAAGCATGGTCACCACGCGTGCGCCTGCCGGGACTTCAGTGTCGCCGAGGACGACGTCGCGGGTCGCCCCACGCACCCAGAACATGATCGGCGTGGAATAGCGCAGCACCTCTTCGGCCGCGCGCCCACGGATTTCGGGCTCGTCGCGATACCTGGCGATTTGATCCGGGTTCGCGACGAACGCCCGTAGCCCGTCGCACAGCGCGTTGCGGGTGGTATCGCTGCCGGCGAGGCTGAGGATGAAGAAGAACATTTCGAGTTCGTTGTTGGCTAGCAGGAACTTATCGCCGGATTCGTCTTCGATCTCGGCGGTGCACAGCGTCGACCAGATGTCGTCTACCGGATTCTCGCGCTTTTGCGCGGTCAGTTCGGTTGCGTACTGGAACAGGGTGAGGAAGGGGAGCAGGTCATCGCCGGACGGCACCGAGATGCCCGCGCCCGCGAGCTTGAGAACCTCGCCGATCAGGCCGAACACTCGCGGCCGATCGTCGGATGGAATGCCGACGATGTCGCCGATGACCGAGATGGGCAAACCCGCGGCGAGATCGATGAAATCCCCACCGCCGCTGTCGAGTAGCGCGACCGTCATGTCGCGTGAACGCGCACGAATCCCCTCCTCCAACTTGTCGACTGCTTTCGGGGTGAATGCCTTGGCGATGAGCTTGCGGCGTTTTGTGTGATCGGGTGGGTCGAGGTTGACGATCGCGGGATACGCGGCGAACAGGTCGGCCTGCTGGATCAGGGGACCGTCGGTCGCCGTGAACGTCTCGTGGTCCCGGTGGACGCGGCTGACCTCGGCGTGTTTGGTACACACCCAGAATTCGCGTCCCAGTTGCTCATTGACCGCACTGGTCAACTCCTGGTGGTAAACCGGTGCGGTGTCGCGCAATTCGGCGAAGACCTCATCGGGAAAGCCATTCGCCCACAAGGTGGGGTCGGCCAGGTCGAGTACAGATTGGGTCATGATCTGCTCCAGAGGCTTCGTCAGATGTGTTTGAGGCCGGTGATTATCACGTTCAGGCCGTGCAGGAACGTCGATTCCATCTCGTCGCTCAGCGAGGCATCCGGTGAAAGCCGATGGGCGAGTTCAACCGATCCCAGCAGGTGGACGTACAAGACGGCGTGTGAACCAGCGAAATCGCTTGCTGCCAAACCGGATTCGTGCAGAATCAGGCGGGTCGCTTGGTCCATGTTGCGCGCGGCCTCGGTGTGTGGCCGCTGTTGCAGCAGCGC
>NZ_JAFAUS010000077.1 GCF_019243155.1 Mycobacterium sp. | reverse complement strand
AGAGGCGCTGAAAAGTCATCCGCGCGACGACCACCGGCTGCGGCTCGAACATGTCGGCGCCATCCGGCCCGAGCAACTCCAGCGTGCCGCCGACCTCGGTGTCACCTGCAGCATCTTCGTCGACCAGATCCACTATTGGGGCGACGTCATCGTCGACGGGTTGTTCGGCGAGGAGCGCGGATCCCGTTGGATGCCAGCAGGATCCGCGGTGGCCACCGGGATGCGCATCTCGTTGCACAACGATCCGCCGGTCACGCCGGAAGAGCCGCTACGCAACATCAGCGTCGCCGCTACCCGCACGGCGCCCAGCGGCCGGGTGCTGGCACCCGAGGAGCAGTTGACGGTCGAGCAGGCGATCCGGGCGCAGACCATCGACGCGGCATACCAGCTGTTCGCCGACGACGTGACCGGCTCGCTGGAGGTCGGCAAGTACGCGGACATAGTGGTGCTGTCGGCCGATCCGCGAACCGTGCCGCCCGAACAGATCGCGGACCTCGACGTCCTGGCCACGTTTTTGGCGGGCCGCCAGGTCTATCAACGGTGATACCGGCGCTCGCCGACGTATTGGACCGTCTGCATGTGGTGGCACTGCCCATGCGGGTCCGATTCCGCGGCATCACCACCCGCGAAGTGGCACTGATCGAGGGCCCCGTCGGGTGGGGCGAATTCGGGGCGTTCGGCGAATACGGTCCGCCGGAGGCCGCGCACTGGCTGGCCTCCGGAATCGAGGCGGCCTACCGGCAACCGCCGCCGCTGCGGCGCGACCGGGTGCCGATCAACGCCACCGTGCCCGCTGTAGCCGCGGCTGAGGTGAGTGAGGTGCTCGCCCGTTTTCCGGGCGCCGGCACGGCCAAGGTGAAGGTCGCCGAGGCGGGGCAGACGCTCGCCGATGACGTCGAACGGGTCAACGCCGTGCGCGAACTCGTGCCGACCGTGCGGGTGGACGCCAACGGCGGCTGGACCGTCGAGCAGGCGGTGCGGGCCGCGTCCGCCCTGACCGCCGATGGCCCACTGGAATACCTCGAGCAGCCGTGCGCGACCGTCGACGAGCTCGCGGCGCTGCGCCGGCGGATCGACGTACCGATCGCCGCCGACGAGAGCATCCGCAAGGCCGACGACCCGCTCGCCGTGGTCCGTGCCCGCGCCGCGGACGTCGCGGTGCTCAAAGTTGCTCCGCTGGGCGGGATTTCGACTCTGCTTGAGATCGCCGCGCAGATCGACATCCCGGTCGTGATCTCCAGCGCGCTCGACTCGGCGGTGGGGATGGCCGCGGGACTGACCGCCGCAGCGGCTCTGCCGCAGCTTCGGCATGCGTGCGGATTGGGCACCGGCAGGCTCTTCGTCGAAGACGTCGCCGAGGCCGCCGGGCCCGTCGACGGTTACTTACCGGTCGGGCCGGTGACGCCCGACCCGGCGCGGCTGAGCGCGCTCGCGGCGCCGCCGGACCGGCGGCAGTGGTGGATCGACCGGGTCAAGGCGTGCCATCCGCTGCTTGTACCGTCTTGCGAGTGATCAACCTGGCTTACGACGACCGCGGGTCCGGCCCGCCGGTGGTGTTCATCGCCGGCCATGGCGGTGCCGGGCGGACCTGGCACCCGTACCAGGTTCCCGCGTTCCTGGCCGCCGGCTACCGCGTCATCACCTTCGACAACCGCGGCATCGGCGCGACCGAGAACGCCGAGGGGTTCACGACGCAGACCATGGTCGCCGACACCGCGGCGCTGATCGAGGGGCTCAACGCCGCTCCGGCCCGCATCGTCGGAATGTCGATGGGCGCCTTCATCACCCAGGAACTGATGCTCGCGCGGCCCGAGCTCGTCAGCGCCGCGGTGCTGATGGGCACCCGCGGGCGCATGGACCGGACCCGAACGTTCTTTCGGGACGCCGAGGTCGAGCTGGCTGACGCCGGCATCGAGCTGCCGAGCTCCTACGAGGCGAAAATCCGCCTGCTGGAAAACTTTTCGCACAAGACGCTCAACGACGACGAAGCGGTCGCCGACTGGATCGCGATGTTCAGCATGTGGCCTACCAAAGCCACTCCCGGCACGCGCTGCCAGATGGACGTCGCCCCGTACAACAGCCGACTGGCCGCGTATCGCGCCATCGCGACGCCGGTGCTGGTGATGGGCTTCGCCGACGACGTGCTGACGCCGCCGTACCTGGGCCGCGAGGTCGCCGACGCGTTGCCCAACGGCCGCTACGTGCAGATACCCGACGCCGGTCACCTCGGGTTCTTCGAGAAGCCCGAGGCTGTCAACGCCGCGGCGCTGCAGTTCTTCGCCAGCGTCAAGGCCTGACCAAACGCGCTGTGACAATCTGTAGGAATGAATCCCTCGACGACACAGGCTCGCGTCGTCGTTGACGAGCTGATTCGCGGCGGCGTCCGCGACGTCGTGCTCTGCCCGGGTTCGCGGAACGCCCCGCTGGCCTTCGCGCTGCAGGACGCCGACCGGGCCGGTCGGGTCCGGTTGCACGTCCGCATCGACGAGCGCACCGCCGGTTACCTGGCCATCGGCCTGGCCATCGCCGCCGGCTCGCCCGTGTGTGTGGCCATGACGTCGGGGACCGCGGTGGCCAACCTCGGCCCCGCGGTAATCGAGGCCAACTACGCGCGGGTGCCGTTGATCGTGCTGTCGGCCAACCGGCCCTACGAGCTGCTGGGTACCGGCGCCAACCAGACCATGGAGCAATTCGGCTACTTCGGCACTCAGGTCCGCGCCACCATCAGCCTGGGCTTGGCCGAAGATGCGCCCGAGCGGCTGGATTCGTTCAACGCCACGTGGCGATCGGCCACCTGCCGGGTGCTGGCGGCCGCCACCGGATCTCGGACCGCCAACGCGGGACCCGTGCAGTTCGACATCCCGTTGCGCGAACCGCTGGTGCCGGGCCCGGAGCCGCACGACGCGGTGACGCCGCCGGGCCGCCGCGACGGGAAGCCGTGGACCTACACCCCTGCGGTCACTTTCGACCAGCCGCTGGAGATCGACATCACGGCCGACACGGTCGTCATCGCCGGGCACGGCGCGGGCGCGCAGCCCAACCTGGCGCAGTTGCCGACCGTCGCCGAGCCGACGGCGCCGGCCCCGGAAAACCCCCTGCACCCCCTGACACTGCCGCTCCTGCGGCCCAAGCAGGTGATCATGCTCGGCCGTCCGACGCTGCACCGGCCGGTATCGACGCTGCTGGCCGACCCGCACGTGCCGGTGTACGCGCTGACCACCGGACCGCGCTGGCCGGACGTCTCCGGTAATTCGCAGGCCACCGGCTCGCGGGCGGTCACCACCGGCACTCCGCATCCGGCGTGGCTGCAGCGCTGCGAGGAGATGAACCGGCACGCGGTCGCCGCGGTTCGCAGCCAGCTTGCTGCGCATCCACTGATTACGGGTCTGCATGTCGCGGCGGCCGTCGCCGATGCCCTACGGCCGGGGGACCAGCTGGTGCTCGGAGCATCCAATCCGGTGCGCGACGCGGCGCTCGTCGGCTTGGACGCCCACGGCATCAAGGTCCGCTCCAACCGCGGAGTTGCGGGCATCGACGGCACGGTGTCGACCGCGATCGGAGCCGCACTGGCGCACGAACGCAACGGCGGGCCGGACAATCCGGCCCGTACCGTCGCGTTGATCGGCGACCTCACGTTCGTCCACGACAGCTCCGGCCTGCTGATCGGCCCCACCGAACCGATGCCGCGCCGACTGACGATCGTCGTCTCCAACGACAACGGCGGCGGCATCTTCGAGACCCTCGAACAAGGCGACCCCCGGTTCTCGGACGTGTCGTCGCGGGTCTTCGGCACCCCGCACGATGTCGACGTGGGCGCCCTGTGCCGCGCCTATCACGTCGAGAGCCGGCAGATCGAGGTCGACGAATTGAACGCGGCCCTCGACGAACCCGGACCCGGACTGCGGGTGCTGGAGGTCAAGGCGGACCGGTCGTCGCTGCGCGGATTGCACGCGGCGATCAAGGCAGCTTTATGAGGCGGTGGTCGCCGTGATACCTCCAAAAACGCTGCTGCACATACTGATCCATGGCCGCACTGATGAGTCACCGCATACTGGGTCGAGGGTCGCGTTGCGGTGGGCGCGAATTGCGGTGCTGATCGTGGCGGGTCTGGTTACCCTGCAATCGGTGTTGCTGGTGGCCGGCGCCTGGCGCGATGATATTGCCATTCAACACAATATGGGCGTGGCGGAGGCGGAGGTGCTCAGCGCCGGCCCGCGGCGCTCCACTATCGAATTCGTCACACCCGAACGCGTCACCTATCGCCCCGAACTCGGTGTGTTGTATCCGTCTCATTTGGCCACGGGAATGCGGATTTACGTCGAATACAACAAGAACGACCCGAACCTGGTTCGCGTCCAGCATCGCAACGCCGGGCTGTCGATCATTCCGGCGGGATCAATCGCGGTGGTGGGCTGGCTGGTTGCGGCTGCCGTACTGGCGGGCCTGGCGCTGCTGGAAGGGTGGCTGGATCGCCGCGCCGAGGCGAAAAACACGGCGGATTAGCTCCGATCCGCGGCCCGCGAACAGCAAATTTCGCATGACGTATGCCCAGAGGCAACCTTTGGGACAGGCAGCGCTGAGACCGTAGTGGTGTGCGAGTTGCCATCGTCGCCGAATCCTTCCTCCCGCAGGTCAATGGTGTCAGCAATTCGGTGATCCGGGTCCTCGAGCATCTGCGTCGAACCGGTCACGAAGCGCTCGTCATAGCCCCCGACACGCCGCGCGGCGAACCACCCGCGGATCGCATCCACGACGGCATCCGCGTGCATCGCGTGCCGTCACGGATGTTCCCCAAGGTGACCACGCTGCCGCTCGGCGTGCCGATGCCCCGGATGCTCAAGGTGCTTCGCGGGTTCGACCCGCACGTGGTGCACCTGGCCTCGCCGGCGCTGCTCGGCTACGGCGGGGTGAAGGCGGCGCGGTGGTTGGGGGTCCCGACGGTCGCGGTGTACCAGACCGACGTACCGGGTTTCGCGGCCAGCTATGGCATTCCGATGACGACGCGGGCCGCGTGGGCCTGGTTCCGTCATCTACACACCCTCGCCGACCGTACGTTGGCGCCGTCCACCGTGACGATGGAATCGCTTGTCTCTCATGGATTTCCGCGGGTGCATCAGTGGGCGCGCGGGGTTGACGTGCTGCGGTACGCGCCGTCGGGCCGCGATGAGCTGCTGCGGCGCCATTGGTCGCCGCAGGGCAAGCCGATCGTCGGGTTCGTGGGCCGGCTCGCACCCGAAAAGCACGTCGAGCGACTGATCGGGTTGGCCAACACCGATGCGGTGCAAGTCGTCATCGTGGGTGACGGCGTCGACCGTAAAAAGCTGCAATCCGCAATGCCGACAGCAGTTTTCACAGGTGCGCTATATGGCGAGGAGCTCGCCACGGCGTACGCCAGCATGGACGTTTTCGTCCATCCCGGCGAACATGAGACGTTCTGCCAAGTCGTGCAAGAAGCGCTGGCGTCGGGGTTGCCTGTGATTGCCCCCGACGCCGGCGGCCCACGTGACCTCGTCACGCCGTGCCGCACCGGGTTGTTACTGTCCGTCGACGAGTTCGAGGCGCGGCTGCCGTCCGCGGTCGACCATCTGATCGCCGAGCGTGGTCGTTACGCCCCGGCCGCGCGGCGCAGTGTGCTTGGCCGTAGCTGGCCGGTCATCTGCGACGAGCTGCTCGGCCACTACGAGGCGGTGCTGTCGCCGTTTGCCCGCAGACGGGCGTTCACGAAGCGGTACGCGCAGGGCGAGTGACCTTTCGGGTTAGCCAGCTCTTGTAATCCTGCAGAATACTTCCGTACGCTCCGAAATGGGCCTACCATCCACTTCGTCAGGGGTAGGCGCCAAAGGAGCGCTGCGATGGGATTACCTTCGTTGGTTCTCGTGCACGGTGGACAGCATGCTGGTGATTGCTGGGAACCCACCATCGAAAGGCTCGGCTGCCTCGACCCCGACCTGAAAGTTCTTGCCGTAGATTTGCCAGGACGCCGAGGCAAGTCCGGCGACCTGATCACCGCCTGCCTCCACGGATGGGTCGATTCGGTGGTCTCGGACATCGATGCCGCGGGTCTCGATGACCTCGTCATCGTCGCCCATTCGATGGCGGGCCTGATCGTCCCAGGCGTCGTCGCCAAACTCGGTTCCGCGCGGGTGCGAGAGATGATCCTCGCCGCGGCATACGTGCCACCCGATGGTTCCGCATTAGTGGACACGATGCCCGGTCCGTTGGGGTGGTACGCGCGCCATGTCTCACTGCGCAAGGCCCAGAAGGGCGAACCCAGCGGCTCACGGTTTTATCCGGAGTCGCCCAGCATTGTCCTCGAGAGCGTGGACCGCTCGGCCATGCCCCACGAGGTGCCGCGGACGTGGATACTCACCACGCGTGACCGAGCGCTTTCAGTCAAACTGCAACGTGCCTCCATTCAGGCTATCGGCGGTGTGCAGCAAGTGATTTCGGTCGAAACGTGTCATAACCTGATGATCAGCGAGCCTGAAAAGATGGCCCAGATTCTTGTCGAACGATGCCGACTCTACGGATAGCTCCGGTCCGACCGCGGCAGTCGAGTAATGCCCTACTCGTGACAGATCGCTGGCACGGGGTGATGATCCGATGATGACGACTGTGACGGTCAACGGGGATCGTTCGGGGCCTGATGTCGACGTCGTCGTCGTGGGCGCCGGCATCGCGGGCCTGTATCTGACCTACCGACTGAGCCGCGCCGGATACCGGTTTCGGGTCTTCGAAGCGGCCGACGATCTCGGCGGCACGTGGTACTGGAATCGGTATCCGGGTGCCCGGGTCGATGTGCCCAGCGTCGACTACATGTACAGCTTCGATCCCGACTGGCGGCAGGACTGGCAATGGTCGGAGAAGTACGCCACCCAACCGGAGATCCTGCGGTACTTGAACCATGTCGCCGCCAAGCACGACCTGCGGCACCACATCACGTTCTCGACGCGAGTCCAACGCGCATGCTGGGACGACAATGACTCGCTGTGGCAGGTGACCACCGACCGCGGGGACGAGGTCACCTCGCGATATCTCGTGATGGCCAGTGGCTGTTTGTCGATTCCCAAGCCGGCCGAGGTCGACGGGCTGGAACGGTTCGCCGGCGACGTGTACTTCACCAGCCGTTGGCCGCACCAACCGGTCGATTTCACCGACAAGAGGGTCGCCGTGATCGGCACGGGTTCTTCTGGTGTGCAGACGATTCCGCTCATCGCCCAGGAAGCCCGGCAGTTGGTCGTCTTCCAGCGCACCCCGAATTTCTCGATTCCCGCGCACAACGGACCGCTGCCGGCCGAGAGGCTCGCGCAGCTGACAAACGAGGCGGAATACCGTGCGGCAGCGCGGGTTTCACCGGGTGGCATACCGATGGAACGCAGCATCACCCCGACGTTCAGCGTCTCGGAGGCGCAGCGACAAGAAGGCTATGAGCGCACCTGGGAGGATGGCTTACTTTTCGAGGCGATCAACGTCTTCGCCGACGTGCTGAGCGATCCCGCAGCCAACCACGCGTTCGCCGAGTTCTTCCGGAACAAGATCCGCTCCATCGTCGACGATCCGCAGACCGCGGCCGACCTGTGCCCGACCGATCATCCGATCGCGACGAAAAGGCCCTGCCTGGATTCGAACTACTACGCCACTTTCAACCTGCCGCACGTGCGTCTGGTCAACGTCCGGAACCATCCGATCCGGCAGGTCACGGAATCCGGAATCGAAACCGCCGACGAGTCGTTCGAACTCGACGCGATCGTCTTCGCCACGGGTTTCGATGCCGTGACGGGTGCCATCACGGCCGTCGACATCAACGGCCGTAACGGCTTGGTGCTCAAAGAGAAATGGGCGCACGGCCCGCAGACCTACCTCGGCTTGACCACCGTGGGATTCCCGAATCTGTTCTTCATCACCGGCCCGGGGAGTCCCTCTGTACTGTCGAACATGGTCGTCTCGATCGAACAGCACGTCGATTGGGTGCTCGACTGCCTGGATCACTTGAGCGCCTGCGGCTTCGATGCGATCGAGCCCACCGAAACCGCGGAAGCAGGCTGGACGCAACATGTCAACGACTGCGCCGATATCACGCTCTACCCGGCCGCGAATTCGTGGTATATCGGCGCCAATGTGCCTGGAAAGCCGCGGGTTTTTCTGCCCTACTGCGCCGGCTTCGACTTCTACTGTGCCAGCTGCGATGAGGTGACCGCCCGAGATTATCTGGGATTCACCATGTCTGGTCCCGGCGGCTCGCGGTGCAACGATGGGGTGGTGCGACGGTTGCAACCGGACGTCGAGAAGGTCATGGAGGCCGCCGCGGCGCTGCAGCTGCCGCCGATGGAAACGCTGTCCGTGCAGGATGCCCGCGCCATGTACATGGAAATGTCAACGGCTAGGCCGCCGGGGCCGGACGTCGGCGAGATCGTCGACGGCGTCCTGACTGGAGCCGATGGCGATCTGGCCTACCGGCTCTACCGTCCACCGACTCCTGGCCCGCATCCCGTCGTCGTGTACTTCCATGGTGGGGGTTGCGTCCTGGGCGACGCTGCCTCGGATGATCCGCTCTGCCGGGACATTTGCGTGCGCAGCGACGCCGTCATCATCTCGGTCGACTACCGGCGCGCGCCCGAACATCGATTCCCGGCGGCGGTCGATGACGCCCTGGCCGCGGTGCAGTGGGCTGCCGCCAATGCGGAGGCCCTCGGGGGCAGGCCGGGGCAACTCGCGGTGTGCGGCTGGAGTGCGGGCGGTCAACTCGCGGCGGTCGTGTGTCGGCTGGCGCGCGACATGGGTGGCCCACCCATCTTGGGGCAGGCGTTGTTGACGCCGTCCATGTCCGGCGAGATTGCGGCAGGGTCCTTCGCCGAGAACGCGGACGGCTACGGTCTCACGACGCCACTCGTCCAGTGGTTCTACGACCTCTACATCGACGCGGCTGATCGAGGCGACCCCCGGTTCGCACCTCTGCGGGCCGTCGAATTCTCCGGTCTGCCACCGGCAATCGTGGTGTCCGCCGAGTTCGACCCCCTGCGCGACGATGGTGCGGCGTACGCCGCCGCGCTGGAAGCGGCGGGCGTCCCGACCGAGCATGTGCGTGCTCGGGGCCACACCCACCAGTCGGTCGCGATGGTCGACGTCGTCATCTCCGGCGCACCGATACGCGCGCAAATCGCGGACGCGCTGCGTCGGTTCTTCGTAGCGACGCGGACGCCGGTTTAGTGTCCTGCGTCGAATTCGATTGGCAGCGTGATCGGTCCACTGATGCCGGTAAGGGGCTTCCACGGCGCGGGGCCGGTGCGATGGGCGTGCGGCATGCGCTGGGCCATGACCACCAGGGCTTCGGCGAGCTCCAGCCTGGCCAGGTTGGCGCCCAGGCAGTAGTGCATGCCGGCGCCGAGCGTCTGCATCGGCGGCGCTCCCTTGCGGCTGATGTCGAGCCGGTCGGGCTCGTCGTAGACGGCGGGATCGCGGTTTGCGGCGGCGGTGTTGGCGACGACGAGTGTGCCGGCGGGAATCACCACCCCGGCGATTTCGACGTCCTCGAGGGCGGTTCGCAAGGTCGCGCCCGCGATCGGTGAGTGACGCATCGTCTCTTCGACCGCGTTGCTCGCGAGTTCGGGATGCTCGGCGAGCAACTCCCACTGATCGGGGCGGTCACAGAGCGCGTGCACGGACGCGGCCAGCTGGTTGCGGGTGGTGTCGGTGCCGGCCATCAGCAGGCCCGCCGCCAGCATCCGTAGCTCTTCAGCGTTGAGGTGATCACCATCGTCCTCGGCGCGAATCAGCTCAGAAATCAGGTCGTCGGTCAGCCGGTTGCGCCGCCGGGCGACCATGTCGTCGATGTAGGCGTCGAGCTCATCCCATGCCGCCAAAATGCTTCGCTGGTGCGCGGCGACCTCCCAGCTGAAGGCCTTGAAGATATCGTCGGTCCAGTCTGAGAACAGTTGCCAATCCTGCGCCGGAGCGCCCAGAAGCGCACAGATGATCGGGATCGGGTACTGGCGAGCGATGTCGTCGACCACATCGCAGCACCCCGTCGCGGTGTGCCGGTCCAGCAGTTCGTTGATCACATCGACGATCGTCGTCCGCAGTCGCTCGGTGGCTCGCGGTGTGAAGGCTTTCGACACCAGCCGGCGCAGCCGGTGGTGCGCGGGCCCGTCGAGACTGATCAAATTCGTCGCGACCCGCTGCCACAGGGGGCCACTCGTAATGCCTTGGGACGCAAGGAACATGCCCTGGGGTATGCGAAATCTCGGGTCGCGCAGCACGGTTCGAACGAGTTCATAGGTCAGCAACTCGGGTCCGTGCGGGCCGATCGCGATCGGAGCCTGGCATCGCGCCCGGTGCAGAATCTCGTGTGCTTCCTCGATGCTCTGGCAACGTTCGTAGTCAATCGCCGGCAGGTCGGCATCAAAGACGCTCGGGGTGACGGACGCGTCAACTGTGATAGTCATAGCGGTGTCCCGAAGGTCGTCGGTAAGTTCTTCCGTCACCAAGCCTTGGCGGCGCACCCTCGCTGCACATGCGTAGGCGACTACCTGTCCTGGCAGGTTGCCATTACTCGTCTGAAGGGGCGTTCACGGTTTGCTGGGCGGTACCGGGTTCGGTGTGACATCCTGTTCGGGTGTCCGCAGAGGGCCGGCCTTCTGGGGTTGTGACTTTTCTGTTCACCGATATCGAGGGTTCGACCCGTCGGTGGGAAGCCGACGCGGATGCGATGCGGGTGGCCCTTTTCGCGCATGACGAGGTCCTACGCTCGGCGATCGCAAAGCACGGCGGCTGGTTGTTCAAACACACTGGGGACGGGGTGTGCGCCGCATTCGCGTCACCGAGGTCGGCGCTGGACACCGCGGTTGCTGCGCAGCTTGACTTGGAGTTGCCGGTGCGGATGGGCATCGCGACCGGCGAAGCGGAATTGAGAGGGTGACTACTTCGGACCCGTGCTCAACCGGGCCGCGCGCGTGATGGCGGCAGGCCATGGCGGCCAGGTGCTGGTGGCCGATTCGACGGCGGGTCTGCTCAGCGGAGTCGATCTTGTCGACCTGGGGCCGCGACGGCTACGGGACGTGCCGATGCCGGTTGGAGTGTTTCAAGTACGAGCACCGGGCCCGCAAACGGACTTCCCGCCCTTGCGGGCGATGGAGAAGGCTCCGGGGAATCTGCGGCCTGCGACCACGAACATCATCGGGCGCGAGTCGGAGATCGCCGAGTTGCATGCCGGGTTGAAGGTGCACCGGTTGATCACCCTGATCGGCTTCGGGGGAGTCGGCAAGACCCGCTTGGCAACCGAGGTCGCAGCCAGGGTGGCGGGTGAATTCCTGGACGGTGTCTGGTTTTTCGACTTGGCCGCGGTCACGGATCCCGCCGCGGTGCCCGAGGCGGTCGCGGCGGTGCTCGGCATCACCCAACAGGCGGGCAAGACAGTCAGTGAAAGCGTCGCCGCCTCGCTCGAGGGCAGGTTCAGGTTGTTGGTGTTCGACAACTGTGAGCATGTGCGCGACGCGGCGGCTGATCTGATCGACGCCATCTTGATGGCATCGACTTCCGTGACGATTGTGGCCACCAGCCGGGAAGGATTGGGGATCGCCAACGAGCAGATCTGGCCGGTGCCCTCCCTGGATGTCGAGACGGCGGTGGACCTATTCATCGAACGTGCCCACCGCGTGGCTCCGGCTTCCGCTGCCCACGACTCAAGCGCTGTTGCCGAGATCTGCCGTCGTCTCGACGGAATCCCGCTGGCCATCGAGTTGGCGGCGTCACGGATGGCTACGATGACCGCGATCGAGGTGCGCGATCGGCTGGATCAGCGTTTCCGTTTGCTCATAGGGTCACGACGCGCAGTGGAACGCCATCAAACGCTGCGACATACGGTGGCCTGGTCCTACGCCCTGCTCGATGAACCGGAAAGGGTTCTGCTGGAGCGTTGTTCGGTGTTCGCCGGTGGGTTTGATCTCGAAGGCGCCTGTGCTGTAACGCATTCCGATGACGACCTCGCCACGCTCGATCTGTTGGACGCGCTGCGCAACAAGTCGATGATCATCGTCAAAGGGTCAACCGGGGGCACCCGGTTTTCGATGTTGGAGACCATTCGCCAGTTCGCCGAGGAAAAACTCGTGGCCTCGGGTCATTGGGAGTCAACGCGTGACGCACACGCCCACCACTTCGCCGAATCGGAGTCCGACGTCCTCGGCATCTGGGACAGTCCTCACCAGCGTGCGGCCTTCGTCTGGCTGAGCACCGAGTTGGCCAACCTGCGTGCCGCTTTTCGATGGGCAGCCGCTCGCGGCGACCTCGACTCCGCGGCCGCCATCGCCATATACACCGGATTCGTGGGCGGATTCGTTGAGCAGCACGAGCCATCAACATGGGCAGAGGAACTGATCGATGATGCTCGAGCGGTTGGTCATCGGCGCCTGGGTCAGCTCTATGTGATAGCCGCCGAGTGTTGCCGGACTGGCAGGGTGCCCGAGGGTGTCGAATACGCCGATAAGGCTGCGGCCATGGTCGGGACCGGACCGTTTGACCCCATGCTGTTCGACTTCGAGCCGACAGCTCTCGGCGGCACGTACATCACTGTGGGATCCAGCGACCGGTGGCTGGCGCTGTGCCGCCGACGACTTGCGCAGGGCCAAGGGATGCACGCCTTCAACCGGGGTTCGATGGTCATGGCCCTGGCAACCGTAGGTGAGCTCGAAGAGGCGAAGTCGGCCTCCCCGGATCTCCTCGACGCCGCGGAAGCCACGAATAACCCTGGCGCAAAGGCGTTCGCGTTGCTCGCGTATGGCTACGCATGGCGCGAAGCAGATCCCATTGCGGCGTACGAAGCACTCCGTCGAGGCCTGACAATTGCTCAGCAGAGTGGCAACCGGATGACAGAGTCGTACATCGCTGTGAACTTGTCGGGTTTCGGCGTCACCCATGGCAACCCGACGGACGCCCTCGATTACCTGACGCTGGCGATCAAGAACTTCTTCGACACCGGCAGCTACTCCCACATGGTCAGTCCGCTGGCCGTTCTGGCCGCCCACTTCGATCGGATCGGACGGTATGAGGCGGCCGCGACCATGGTCGGGTTCGCAACAACCGCATTCGCCCTCGCCACTTTTCCCGAAATTCAGGTAGCGGCTTCCCATTTGCGTGAAGTACTCGGCGACAACCTCTATCGGTCGCTGAGCGAAACCGGTGCCAAGATGACGAACGCGGGTGCTGCCCGGTATGCCCTCGAACAGATCGATCGGGCGCGAGCCGAACTGAATGCGGTAGGGCCCTCGTAGCCGTGTCCAACCGCATATCCTTGGAGAACCTCGGAAACGTCGAGGCCGGATTGTCGGAGGGTCGGGTGGCGGCCGTAGCAGCGTGCCGAGCGTGTGGCACCGAGCTTCTAGAGAACGCCCGGTTTTGTCACGACTGTGGCTCACCGATACAACAAGGCGGTATTCCGGCGGAGTACAAGCAGGTCACCGTGCTGTTCGCCGATGTCGTGCACTCGATGGACATCGCCTCGGCCGTCGGTGCGGAGCGGCTTCGCGAGATCATGGCCGGCCTCGCCGACCGCTGCGCCGCAGTTGTAGAGCGCTACGGCGGCACGGTCGACAAGTTCACCGGCGACGGCATCATGGCCGTGTTCGGCGCCCCAACCGCATTGGAGGATCACGCTGTTCGTGCCTGTCTGGCGGCACTGGGCATCCAGGATGAGGCCAAACGGCTTGCCGAAGAGGTCGGAAGGCGCGACGGTGTCGACCTCCAATTGCGGGTCGGACTCAACTCGGGCCAGGTGATCGCGGGTGAAATCGGCCCGGGACCTTTTGGCTACACCGCCGTCGGCGAACAAGTCGGCATGGCACAACGGATGGAATCGGCGGCCCCGCCAAAAGGGGTGATGCTCAGCGCGTCAACGGCGCGGCTCGTTGAAGGCGTTGCGACCCTGGGCGAATCCGAGCTGGTTCGGATCAAGGGTGCCGACGCGCCTGTGCGCGGTCAACTGCTGAAGGGGGTGTCGGAGCGGGATCGCCGTGCCACGGACGCAGAGTCGACGCTGGTGGGTCGGCGGTGGGAGCTGGGCGTTGTCGAGGCCTTGCTGCAACGTGCCATCGAGAGCCATGGCTCGGTGGTCACGGTGGTGGGGTCGCCGGGCATCGGCAAGAGCCGCCTGGCGCGTGAAGTCGCTGCGATCGCTGCGGTGCGGGGTGTGGAGGTGTTCGCGGCCTACTGCGAATCGCATGCCAGCGACATCCCGTTCCACGTGGTGGCTCGACTGTTGCGCGCAGCGACCGGTGTGCGCGGGCTGGACGTAGTAGAGGCTCGTGAGCGGGTGCGGGCTCAAGCTCGGGATGCCGACCCTGACGACGCGTTGCTGTTCGAAGACCTCCTGGGTATCGCCGATCCCGATGTCGCTCTGGCCAAGATCGATCCGGATGCGCGGCGGCGGCGATTGACAGCGTTTGTGAGCACGGCCCTACTGGCCCGAAAAAGCCCGGCGCTCTACGTGATCGAGGACGCGCATTGGATCGATGAGGTCAGCGAGTCGATGCTGGCCGATTTCCTCACGGTGATCCCCCAGACGGCCTCGCTGGTGCTGATCACCTACCGTCCCGAATATCGTGGTGTCCTCAGCCAACTCGTCGGTAGTCAAACCATAGCCCTTGCGCCACTGAGTGATCCGGAGACCGCGGCACTGGTCGCGCAGCTGCTCGGGCCGGACCCTTCAACCGCCGCATTGGCCGCCGTGATCGCCGAGCGGGCGGCCGGCAACCCGTTCTTCGCCGAAGAGATAGTGCGGGACTTAGCCGAGCGCGCCGTGTTGCGGGGCAACCGCGGCGCCTACGTCTCCACGGTCGATGCTGCCGAGGTCACCGTGCCCGCCACTGTGCAGGCCACGCTTGCCGCCCGCGTTGACCGGCTGAACGCCAAAGCGAAACGGACCCTCAACGCCGCAGCGGTCATCGGGACGAAGTTCAGCCGAGACCTGTTGGAAACGTTGGGGATTGATCCAGTCCTCGAGGACCTGATGGGGGGCGAGCTGATCGATCAGATCAGGTTTACCCGACATCCCGAGTACGTCTTCCACCATCCATTGATCCGCGTGGTCGCCTACGAATCACAGCTCAAGTCGGATCGTGCTGAGTTGCATCGGCGGCTGGCCGCCGCGATTGAGGCGCGCACCCCGGCGTCGGCTGACGAAAATGCTGCGCTGATCGCCGAACATCTCGAGGCTGCCGGCGATCTGCACGCCGCCTACGACTGGCAGATGCGTGCCGCCAAATGGGCGACCAACCGCGACATCGCCGCAGCGCGATTGAATTGGGAGCGTGCCCGAACCATCGCGGACGCACTGCCTTCCGACGATCCAGGCCGGGCGGCCATGCGCATCGCCCCGCGCACCATGTTGTGTGGGACCGGCTGGCGAGTCAATGCCAGGATCGCCGATGACCGCTTCGATGAATTGCGGGAATTGTGCAGCGCCGTTGGAGACAAGGCGTCATTGGGGATCGCCATGGCGGGGTTGGTGGTTGGCCATGCGCATCAGGACCGCTTGCGCGAGGCATCGCAGCTGGCGTCCGACGCCTGGTCCCTCGCCGAGTCGGTCGGAGATGCGAATTTGACTGTGGGACTATCCTTCCCGGTGATCTACGGCAAAATCGAGAGCGCCGAATGGTGTGATGTGCTGCGGTGGTCGCAGGCCGTTGTCGACCTTTCCGACGGTGATCCGTCGAAAGGAAACTTCCTGGTTGGGTCGCCGCTGGCGCTCGCCTTCGCGTCGAGGGGGATGGCCCGCTACTTCCTTGGCCGTCCCGGATGGTTAGAAGACCTGCGGCACGGCCTGGCTATAGCCCGCAACGCTGACCCCGCGTCGTACGCCGGGGTTGTCGGCTATATGTACTTGCTGGGCATACCGTTTGGCGTGCTGAGGCCCGATGATGCTGCGCTGCAAGAGGTTGAGGATGCGCTA
>NZ_JAFAUS010000305.1 GCF_019243155.1 Mycobacterium sp. | reverse complement strand
TCCGGCAGGTCGGTGTGCAGCTTCTCCAGCAACTGGGTGACGTTCTGGTGCGTCACCGCGACGCCCTTGGGCACACCGGTGGTGCCCGAGGTGTAGATCAAGTAGGCGATGTCGTCGGCCGTCGGACCCGGCAGCGCAGTGGTCGGCTGAGCCGCAACCTCCGGGTCGTTGACGTCGACGACCCGGACGTCGGACCCGTCCAGCCGCGGCCGCAGCTCGTCGGTGGTGATCACGGCGATCGGCTTGGCGTCACTGAGCACGAACTCGATCCGGGCCGCCGGGACCGTGGGGTCGATCGGCAGGTACGCCGCGCCGGTCTTGAGCACCGCCAGGATCGAGACGATCGCGTCGGCCGAGCGCGGCAGCAGCAACGCCACCGATTCACCCGGGCGGGCACCATGACCGGCCAGCAGCTGCGCCAACCGGTTGGCGGCCTCATCCAGCTCCCGGTAGCTCAGCGACCGACCCTCGAAGGTCAGCGCCGGCGCCTCCGGCGCGTGCGCCACCTGCGCGGCGAACAACGCCGGTATCGAGGACACCGCCTCCACCGGCCTGCTCAACACCGCCCGGTTGCCCCGCAGGTCCAGTCGGGCGTGCTCGCCCTCGTCGACCACGTCCATGGACATCAGGCGCCGAGCCGGATCGGCGGTCATGTCGGTCAGCACGCGCTGGAACCGCTCGACCAGGGTGTCGATTCCGGCCGCGTCGAACACCTCGGTGTCGAACTCGACGCGGAGGCCGAGTTCGCGGCCCGGGAGGGCCATCACCGACAGCGGGTAGTGGTTGTATTCGCGGTTGGTGACGTCCGTGATCGCCAACTCGTGGAAGCCCATCGGCACGCTGGTGTCGATCGGGTAGTTCTCGTACAGGAAAAGCGTGTCGAACAACTGGTCGTGTCCAGCGACGCGGTGAATGTCGCTGAGCGCCAGATGCTCGTGTTCAAGGGTGTCGTTGTGGGCGCTCTGCAGCTGGTCCAACAACTCGCCGATGGTCGTCGTCGCGGTGGTGTTGGCCCGCACCGGAACGGTGTTGATCAGCAGGCCCACAATCGATTCCGCGCCCACCAGCTCGGCGGGCCGGCCCGAGACCGCGGTCCCGAAGGCGACGTCGTGGTGACCGGTCAGCCACATCAGCAGCTGCGCCCAGCCTGCCTGCAGCACCGTGTTGACGGTGGTGTGGCAGGAGCGCGCCAGCTCACCCAGCGCGCGCGTGCTCTCCGCCGACAGCCGATACGATTCGACGCCTCGGCGCCCGAGCGCCATCCGGCCGGCCGGACCCACCAGCGTGGGGGTGTCGAACTCGGCCAGGACGTCGCGCCACGCCGCCTGGGCGGCCGCCCGGTCCTGAGCGGCCAGCCAGGTCAGGTAACTGCGGTACGACGGGGCCGCGGGCAGCCCGTCGCCGTAGTAGCTGGCCAGGATTTCGCGCAGCAGGATCGGCAGCGACCAGCCATCCATCACGATGTGGTGGTTGGTGAGCACGAACCGGTGGCGGTTGTCCGCGGTGCGGATCAAGGCGGCCCGGAACGCCGGCCGGTTCGCCAGGTCGCTGACCGCGGCGCGCTCGGCGGCGCACAGCTGCTCAATCTTCTCGTCGGGGTCGAGGTCTTCCGGGCCGAGCTGGATGTAGCGCCAGGCCATCCCCGGGTCGACCGGGAGAACCTGCACCGGCTCGCCGAACTGCGGGCAGAAGCGGGCCGCCAGGTTGGGGTGCCGGTTGACGACGGCGTGCACCGCGTCGCGCAGCCGGTGCGGGTCGAGAGCGCCGGTCACGGTGACGCCGAGCTGCACGGCGTACACGTCGTCGCCCGGGTCGTGCGCGAAGCTGGCGTGGAACAGCAGACCCTGCTGCAGCGGGGTCAGCGGTAGCACGTCGGCGATTTGGTACTGGTGCTCGAGCTTGTTGATCTGCTGCTGATTCAGCCGCGCCGGAGCGATGTCGGACGGGGTCAGACCCCCGCCGCCGGTGCGCACGTAGGCGCAGATGCCGGCCAGGGCCTCGAACCACAGCTGACTCAGTCGGGCGACCTGCTGGCGGTTCAGCGCCGAAGGCGCCCATGTCCAGTTGGCGTGCAGGTGCGGGCCGGCCTCGGTGTCCATGGTCCCGGCGTTCAGGTCCACGGTGTGCATCAGGGGCATCGGCACTGCCGCGGCCGCGCCGGCCAGCGACAGGCTTTCCGGGTTGATCCGCCACAGTTCGCCGGGCAGGTCGGCGCCCGCACCCAACCGGCCCAGGTAGTTGAAGCCGATGACGGGGTCTGCCCCGCCCAGATCCACCTCGGGGGTCAGGTACCGCAGCAGGCCGTAGGTCAGCCCGTCGGGCAGGCCCCGGAGCTGCTCCTTCGCGTCCTTGATCGCGGCACCCAGCGCGGTGTCGCCTACGGTCACCTGGGACCACGACAGCCCACCGGCCGGCCCCCCGAAGTCCAAGGCCACCGGGTACTTGGTGGTGAACCAGCCCACGGTGCGCGAGAGGTCGACGTGCGGACCCAGTTCCTCGTGGCGGCCGTGTCCCTCGACATCGATGCCGATCGGTGCGCCGCCGTTGTCGAAGAACTGCGTCCAGGCCAGCCCGAACGCGATCAACAGGATGTCTTGCACGCCGGCGTGGAACGCCGCGGGCACCTCGCCCAGCAGCAGGCGGGTCGTCGGGACGTCCAGCGAGACCGACAACTGCTCGGCAGTGATGTAGGTGTCCGTTTCGGGGTCCGTCGCCGGCAGCAGGGCCGGGGTGGCCGCGACTCGGCGCCACACCTCGGCATGCTCGGCCACCGCCGGGCTCTGCGCGTAGTCGGCCAGCAGCGACGACCAGCGGGCAAACGACGTCCCGCCCGTCGGCAGAGCCACCGGCTGCTCGTTGTGGTGCTGCGCCCACGCGATGTTGAGGTCTTCCAACAGGATTCGCCACGACACCCCGTCGACCGCCAGGTGGTGAATGATCATCGCCAGCTGACCCGACCTGCCGGCCCAGACCGCGCGCAGCATCGTCCCGGTGGACGGGTTCAGCCGCGACCGCGCGTCCACGAGCGCGCCGTCGGACAACAGCTCGACGGCGTGCAGGCAGTCCTCGGCCTGCACCGAGCCGGGGTCCGGAATGTTGAGCGACCAGCCGCCGGCGCCGTCGTCATCGACGCGCATCCGCAGCGTGGGGTGCCGATCCAGCAGTGCCTGCAGCACCACCACGACGTCGGCTTTGCTCACGCCCTTCGGGGCCGTCACGATCATGGTCTGGTTGAAGTGATCAACCGGGCCGTCGACACTGTTCAGCCAGCGAATGATCGGGGTTGGCACCACAGCGCCGGTGCCCTCGTCGACCACGCCGGCCTCGTCGTCGGCCAGACCTGCGACCAGGGCCAGCCGGGCCACGGTCTGCTCGACGAAGACATCGCGCGGGCGGCACATCACGCCGGCCGCGCGGGCCCGGGCCACCACCTGCATCGACAGGATGCTGTCGCCGCCCAGGTCGAAGAACGAGTCATCCACGCCGACCCGCTCTACGCCCAGCACCTGGGCGTAGATGTCGGCCAAAACCTCTTCGACCGGGGTGCTCGGGGCGCGGTACTGTCCACCGGCCTTGTGGTATTCGGGCGCGGGCAGGGCGCGCTTGTCGAGCTTGCCGTTGACGGTCAGCGGCAGCGCCTCGAGCACCACCACCGCCGCGGGAACCATGTAGGCCGGCAGGCGCTGGGCCAGCTGGGTGCGGATGTCCACCGGATCTGCGGTACCGGTGATGTATCCGACCAATCGCTTGTCGCCGGGGCGGTCTTCGCGCGCGATCACCGCCGCCTGGTCGACGCCGTCCAAGCCGGCCATCGCCGACTGGATCTCGCCGAGTTCGATGCGGTAGCCACGGATCTTGACCTGCTCGTCGGCACGTCCCAGGTACTGCAACTGCCCATCGGCGTCCCAGCGCACCAGATCGCCGGTGCGATACATCCGCGCCCCGGCCTCGCCGAACGGGCACGCCACGAACCGCGACGACGTCAGCCCCGACCGACGCGCATACCCGCACGCCACGCCGCGACCGGCGATGTACAGCTCACCGACCACACCCTCGGGGGCGGGCCGCAACCACTTGTCCAACACGAACAGCGCAGCGCCCGGGACCGGCGAACCGATCGGGGCGCCCGACTCCGCGCTCAACGGCGCACTCATCGCCGCATACACCGTGCCCTCGGTCGGGCCGTAGGCGTTGATCATCACCCGACCAGGCGCCCACCGGTCCACCACCTCGGCCGGGCAGGCCTCGCCGGCCACGATCAGCGCCGTTCCTTCCAACCCCTCCGGCGAGAGCATCCCCACCGCCGACGGCGTCTGGCACAGGACGTTGACCTTTTCGCGCACCAACAGGTCGTGCAGGTCGTGCGGCGAACCCGCGACCGATTCGGGCACCACGACGAGCCGGCCGCCGTGCAGCAGCGGACCCCAGATCTCCCAGACCGACACGTCGAAGACCAATGAATGCCACTGCGACCACACCTGCCCCGGTCCCGCCGGCAGTTCGGTGTGCAGCTTCTCGAGCAACTGGGTGACGTTGTGATGGGTGACCGCCACGCCTTTCGGGACACCGGTCGTGCCCGAGGTGTAGATCAGGTAGGCGATGTCCTGCGGGCGCGGGCCCGACAGGGCCGTGGCGGGCTGAGCCGCAACCTCCGGGTCGTTGACGTCGATGACCAGGACGTCGGACCCGTCCAGCCGCGGCCGCAAGGCCGCCGTCGTGACCGTGGCGATCGGCGTCGCGTCGCCGAGCATGAACTCCATCCGCGCGGCGGGCAGCGCCGGGTCGATCGGCAGGTACGCCGCGCCGGTCTTGAGCACCGCCAGGATCGAGACGATCGCGTCGGCCGAGCGCGGCAGCAGCAACGCGACCGATTCACCCGGGCGGGCACCATGACCGGCCAGCAGGTGCGCCAACCGGTTGGCGGCCTCGTCCAGCTCCCGGTAGCTCAGCGACCGACCCTCGAACGTCAGTGCCGGCGCCTCCGGCGCGCGTGCGACCTGCGCGGCGAACAACGCCGGGATCGACGTCGGCGCCTTCACAGGCTTGCTCAATACCGCCCGGTTGCCCCACTCGTCCAGGCGATCGTGCTCACCGCCGTCGAGTAGATCGATCGACAACAATCGCCGTCCCGCGCCGACGGTCATGATTGCTCCTCCACATCTGCGGTCATGGCTACCAGCACGCGCCGGAACCGCTCAACCAATTTATCGATTCTGGCCGCACTAAACACTTCAGTGTCGAACTCCACGCGAAGGCCTATCTCGTGGCCCGGCACGGCTTGAACCGAAAGCGGGTAATGGTTGTATTCCCGGTTAGTGAACCCGCTGATGGCCAACTCATCTACAGCCGATAACGCGGCGGTATCGATCGGGTAATTCTCATACACGAACATAGTGTCGAATAATTGGTCGTGTCCCGTTACACGATGGATCTCATTCAGCGCTAAATGCTGGTGATCGAGGGTGTTCGTGTAGGCGGTCTGCAGCTGTTCGAGCAGGTCGGCGATGGTGGTTTCCGCACCGATGGTC
>NZ_JAFAUS010000051.1 GCF_019243155.1 Mycobacterium sp. | reverse complement strand
GGCGGGGTGATCAAGATGGTGCAGGCGATGCGCCATGGCGTGATGCCCAAGACGCTGCACGTGGATGTGCCGACGCCGCATGTGGATTGGTCGGCAGGGGCGGTGTCGCTGTTGACGGACCCGCGGCCCTGGCCGGATGTGGGCCGGCCGCGTCGCGCCGGGGTGTCGTCGTTCGGGATCAGCGGCACCAACGCGCACGTCATTCTCGAACAGCCGCCGTCGGATTCGAACAGCCCCGCGGTGACGGGCGACGACACGCCGGCGCCGTGGGTGCTGTCGGCCCGTTCGGCCGAGGCGCTGGCGAACCAGGCCGCGCGGTTGCTGGCACACGTCATTGCCGACCCGGGGTTGCGGATCGTCGACGTGGCCTGGTCGCTGGTTTCGACGCGAACGTTGTTCGAGCATCGGGCGGTGCTGGTGGGTGCCGACCGCGAGGATCTGCTGCGCGGGCTAGCGGAACTTGCGGCCGGCGAACCCGGTGTGGGCGCGGCGGTGGGCAGGGCGCGACCGCTGGGCAAGACGGTGTTCGTGTTTCCTGGCCAAGGCTCGCAATGGGTCGGCATGGGGGCCCAATTACTGGACGGCTCATCGGTATTCGCCGACCAGATGCAGCGGTGCGACAAGGCGCTCGCCGAACACGTCGACTGGTCATTGATCGACGTCATCCGGGGCGCGCCCGGTGCGCCCGGTCTGCATCGCGTGGACGTGGTGCAGCCGGCGCTGTGGGCGGTCATGGTGTCGTTGGCCGAGTTGTGGCGCGCGGTGGGCGTGGTCCCCGATGCGGTGATCGGCCACTCGCAGGGCGAGATCGCCGCCGCGTATGTGGCCGGTGCCCTGGCACTGGAAGATGCCGCAAAGGTGGTGGCGCTGCGCAGCCGGCTACTGGTGCGGCTGTCCGGTCAGGGCGGCATGGTGTCCTTGGCCTGCGGCCAGGCGCGGGCCCAGGAATTGATCGCCGACTGGGGCGAGCGATTGAACATCGCTGTCGTGAACGGTGTTTCGGCGGTCGTGGTCTCCGGTGAGGTGAGCGCGCTTGCGGAGTTGACGCAACGGTGCGAGGCCGACGACATCCGGGCCCGCCGGATCGATGTCGACTACGCGTCCCACTCCGCGCAGGTCGACGCGATCCGTGACCCGCTCGCCGAGGCGCTGGCCGGCATCGAACGGCGCTCATCGTCGGTCGCATTCTTCTCCACCGTGACCGGTGAGCGGATGGACACCGCCGGCCTCGATGCCGATTACTGGTACCGAAGCATCCGGCAGACGGTGCAATTCGAGCGCGCGGTGCGCAGCGCGTCCGAGGCGGGCCACCAGGTGTTCATCGAATCCAGCCCACACCCCGTGTTGATCGCCGCCATCGAAGAGACGCTGTCCGACACTGACGGCGCGGCCGTCCTTCCGTCGCTGGGCCGCGACGACGGTGGCCCGTTGCGGTTCTGGCTCTCGGCCGGCCAAGCCCAAGTTGCGGGCGTCGGGCTGGACTGGCGTGCGGCCATCTCCGCCCTGGGTGGGCGGCGCGTCGACTTGCCGACGTACGGGTTTGTCCGGCAGCGGTTTTGGCTGCCGGACGGGTCCGCGAGCTCGGGCGACGTGACGGCTCTGGGTCTGGTGGGGGCCGAGCACGCGTTGCTGGGCGCCGTGGTGCAGCGTCCCGATTCCGGTGAAGTGGTGATGACGGGCCGGTTGTCGACGGCGGCGCAGCCCTGGCTGGCCGATCACGCGGTGGGTCAGTCGGTGTTGTTCCCGGGCGCCGGGTTCGTGGAGCTGGCCATCCGCGCCGGCGACGAGGTCGGTTGCGGCGCGCTCGACGAGTTGACGATCTCCGCTCCGCTGCTGCTGCCGACGGCCGCCGATGTGCAGGTTCAGCTGGTGGTCGGCGCGCCCGACGGTTCGGGGCGGCGGATGGTCTCGGTGTATTCCACTGGTGTGCAGCAGGATTGGGTTTTACACGCCCAGGGTCTGGTGCGCCCGGGGTCGGTCGCGGCGGGGGCGGATCTGTCGGCATGGCCGCCTGCGGGGGCGACGGCGGTCGATGTCGCCGACGCCTATGCGCGGTTGGCGGAGCGCGGTTACGAGTACGGCCCGACCTTCCGCGGCCTGAGGGCGATGTGGCGGCGGGGCGACGAGATCTTCGCCGAGGTCGCCATCCCGGATGACGCCGGAGCGCAGGACGGTGGTTTCGGCATCCATCCGGTGCTGCTGGACGCCGCGTTGCATGCGATCGGTGTCGTTGGTGCTCAGACTCAGACGGTGTTGCCGTTCTCTTGGCAGGGCGTCTCGTTACACGCGGCCGGTGCGTCGCGAGCGCGGGTGCGGATTGCTCCGGCGGGTGGCGGAGCGGTCTCGGTGGAATTGGCCGACGGGACGGGACTGCCGGTGTTGTCGGTGCGGTCGTTGGTGATGCGTCCCGTGTCGCCGCAGCAGCTGGCAGTCGCTGGGGCGCCGGCCGAGGGCCTGTTCGAAGTGGTCTGGTCGCCGATCCCGGTGGACGGCAACGATATCGATGACGGCGTCACGATCTGGGAGCCGACCGTCCGGCCCGGCGACATGGTCGGGTCGGTTCACGCGACGGTCACCGAGGCATTGGCCGTGCTGCAATCGTCGGCCGATGGCACCGGGGTTCTGGCGGTGCGGACCCGCGGGGCCGTCGCGCTGCCCGGCGAGGATGTTTCGGACCTTGCCGGTGCGGCCGTGTGGGGCCTGGTGCGGTCGGCGCAAGCGGAGCAGCCCGGCCGGGTGGTGTTGGTCGATTCCGACGGGTCCGTCGACGAACGCAGCGTAACCCGTTGCGGTGAACCCCAATTGCTGGTTCGCTCCGGCTCGGTCTACGCGGCCCGGCTGCGGCCGCCCCGGCCGGGTGCGGTGGTGAGGCTGCCGTCCGGAACCTGGCGATTGGATGCCGGTCGCGAGGGCACGCTGGAGGACCTGGTGGTGGCCGGCTGCCCCCGGGTGGAACTGGAAGCCGGGCAGGTGCGGATCGCAGTCGCGGCGGTCGGCGTGAACTTCCGCGACGTCTTGGTGGCCTTGGGCATGTATCCTGGCGGCGGCCAGTTGGGCGCCGAGGGCGCCGGTGTGATCGTCGAGGTCGGCCCCGGTGTGACCGGGCAGCAGGTTGACGACCCGGTCATGGGCCTGCTGGGGGTGGTCGGTTCCGAAGCGGTCGTGGACCAGCGGTTGGTCATCCCGGTGCCGCGGGGCCGGTCGCTGGTCGAGGCCGCGGGCCTGCCCGTCGTGTTCCTGACCGCGCTGTACGGGTTGTCGGTGCTGGGCGGGCTACGCGCCGGTGAGCGGGTGCTGGTGCACACCGCGACGGGCGGGGTGGGGATGGCCGCTGTGCAACTGGCGCGGTACTGGGGCGCGGAAGTGTTCGCCACCGCCAGCCGCGGTAAGTGGGACACGCTGCGCGCGATGGGGTTTGACGAGGACCACATCGGCGATTCGCGGACGCTCGAGTTCGAGCAGAGGTTCTTGTCAACCACCGGTGGTTCCGGCGTTGATGTGGTGCTCAATTCCCTGGCCGGTGAGTTCACCGACGCGTCGCTGCGGCTGTTGGCTCCCGGTGGGCGATTCATCGAGATGGGCAAGACCGATGTCCGCGATCCGGGCGTCGTCGCCGAACAGTATCGAGGCGCGCGGTATCAGGCCTTCGATCTGATGGAGGCCGGTCCCGAGCGCACCGCGGCGATGCTGGCCGAGATCGCGGGACTGCTGGGCGACGACATCGTGGAGCCGTTGCCGCTCAAGACCTTTGATGTGCGTTGCGCGGCGACGGCGTACCGGTTCGTCAGCCAGGCGCGTCACATCGGCAAAGTCGTTCTCACCCTTGCGTCCGGGCCCGGCGAGGTGCTCAGCGGCTGCGGCGGCGGGCTGGCCGGGAGCAGCGTGCTGATCACCGGTGGCACGGGCATGGCAGGTTCGGCGCTCGCCCGGCATCTCGTCGACCGCTACGGGGTGGCCCATGTGGTTCTGGTCAGCCGGTCCGGTGCCGACGCCGGCGGAGTTGGGGAGTTGACCGAGACGCTGCAACTTGCCGGGGCCGAAGTTTCGGTAGTGGCCTGCGACGTCGCCGATCGCGACGCGCTGGCGGCACTGCTGGATCGGTTGCCGGCGCGGTATCCGTTGCGCGGAGTGATTCACGCGGCCGGGATCCTCGACGACGGGCTGATCTCATCGCTGACGCCCGAACGGGTGGCGACGGTGTTGCGGGCCAAGGTCGATGGGGCCTGGAATCTGCATGAGCTGACGCAGAACATGGACTTGTCCATGTTCGTGGTGTTCTCGTCGATGGCCGGGATCATCGGCACCCCGGGCCAGGCGAATTATGCGGCGGCCAACAGCTTCCTCGACGGGATGGTCGCATACCGGCGGGCCCACGGATTGCCAGGGCTGTCGCTGGCCTGGGGCTTGTGGGAGCAGGCGTCCGCGATGACGGCGCATCTGGGGGATAGGGACAAGGCTCGGATAAGCCGGATCGGACTCGCGCCGCTGTCGACCGAGCAGGCGTGCGAATCATTCGATGCCGCAATGCTGCTCGATTGCCCGGTGCTGGTGGCCGCCCGCCTCGACCGGGCCGCATTGTCCGAGAACGCCGCCGCGCTGCCCGAATTGTTGACCGAGCTGGTCGCGCAGCCGACCCGTCGCGTCATCACCGACACCGACGCCGGCGCGGCGACGAGTGGCCTCACCGCGCGCCTGCACGCCTTGAGCCCCGAAGCCCGGCAACGCGAGCTGGTCGACCTGGTGCGCGGCAACGCGGCGATGGTGTTGGGACTGCCCAACCCTCAAGAGATCAACGCGGGGCGGGCATTCCAAGAGCTCGGCTTTGACTCGCTGACAGCCGTTGAACTGCGCAACCGGCTGAAAAACGCTACCGGCCTTACGCTTTCGCCTACGCTGATCTTCGACTATCCCACCCCGTCCGTCCTGGCCGGACACCTGGAAGCCGAACTGGTCAGCACGGACGAGCCCGATCAGCCGAACCTGATGGGCCGCTTCAACGACATCACCCGCGAACTGCAGGCGCTACTCAACCAGCCCAACTGGAACGCGGGTGACAAATCCGTTCTGCGCAGCCGCATCCACAACCTGCTCACCACCCTCGCCGTTATCGATGACCCTGACTCCGAACACCTCGACGACGACCTCGACGACGTCACCGAAAGCCAACTCTTCGCGATCCTCGATGAAGAACTCGGCCGCTGATACCCCACAAGGAGCAACGATGCCGAGCACCGAGCAGCACGTCGACTACCTGAAGCGGTTGACGGCGGACCTCAGGCGGGCCCGGCGACGCGTCGCGGAGCTCGAAGGCAAGCTGTCGGAACCCGTGGCGGTGGTGGGCATGGCGTGCCGATATGCGGGCGGCGTGGACTCACCGGAATCTTTGTGGCAGTTGGTGATCGAGGGTCGCGACACGGTGTCGGATTTCCCCGCGGATCGCGGGTGGGACGTCGAGGGTCTGTACGACCCGGATCCCGATGCCGCCGGCAAGATGTACACGCGGCAGGGGAGCTTCCTGCGGGACGCGGGTGACTTCGATGCCGGGTTCTTCGGCATCGGTCCCAGCGAGGCCATGGCGATGGATCCCCAGCAACGCTTGATGCTGGAGATCTCCTGGGAAGCGTTGGAGCGGGCGGGTATTGACCCCACCGGGTTACGTGGCACGGCGACCGGAGTGTTCGCCGGGGTGATCCACGCGGGGTATGGCGGCGAGGTCAAAGGGGAGCTGGAGGGCTACGGACTGACCGGTTCGACCCTGAGCGTGGCGTCGGGCCGGGTGTCCTACGTGCTGGGTCTGGAAGGCCCCGCGGTATCGGTGGATACCGCGTGCTCGTCGTCCCTGGTTGCCATGCATTTGGCGGCACAGTCTCTGCGTTCCGGAGAGTGCGTTCTGGCCCTGGCCGGTGGCGTGACGGTGATGGCCACCCCCGCGGCGTTCGTCGAATTCAGCAGGCAGCGGGCGCTGGCCCCGGATGGCCGGTGCAAGGTGTACGCCGGCGCCGCGGACGGGACGTCGTGGTCGGAGGGCGCGGGTGTCCTGGTGCTGGAGCGGTTGGCCGACGCCCGACGCCTGGGGCATCCGGTGTTGGCGGTGCTGCGCGGCACGGCGGTGAATCAGGACGGCGCCTCGAACGGCCTCACCGCACCCAATGGCCCGTCGCAGCGTCGGGTGATCCGCGCGGCGCTGGCCGACGCCGGGTTGACCGCCGCGGACGTGGATGTCGTTGAGGGACATGGGACCGGGACCATGCTGGGGGACCCCATCGAGGCGCAGGCCCTGTTGGCGACCTACGGGCAGGACCGGGCCGCGGACCGGCCGCTATGGCTGGGCTCGATCAAATCCAACATCGGCCACACGTCCGCTGCCGCCGGGGTAGCCGGCGTGATCAAGATGGTCCAGGCGATGCGGCACGGGGTGATGCCCAAGACGCTGCACGTGGATGTGCCGTCGCCGCATGTGGATTGGTCCGCGGGTGCGGTGTCGTTGCTGACCGAACCGCAACCGTGGCCGGACCGGGGCGAGTTGCGGCGCGCCGGAGTCTCGTCATTCGGCATCAGCGGGACGAACGCGCACGTGATCGTGGAGCAGGCGCCCGCCGAAACCGAAAGCACGCCGGAAAGCGTTGCGGACGAACGGCCTGCGGTGGCGTGGGTGCTGTCCGCCCGGTCGCCCGAGGCGCTCGCCGGACAGGCTGAGCGGTTGTCGGCGCATGTGAGCGCGAACCCGGGCCTGCGCGCGGTCGACGTTGGGTGGTCGTTGGCGACGACGCGTGCAGTGTTCGAGCATCGGGCGGTGCTGGTCGGCGCGGACCGAGAAGCCTTGGTGGCGCAGCTGGCCGAGTTGGCGTCCGGCGAGGCGGGCGCGGCCGTGGTCGGGCGCGCCCGCTCGGTTGGCAAGACGGTGTGGGTGTTTCCGGGTCAGGGTTCGCAGTTGCTGGGGATGGGTCGGGAGCTGTGTGAGCGGTTTGCGGTGTTCGCTGAGGCGTTTGATGAGGCGGTCGCGGCGGTGGATGTCGGTCTGCGGGTGCCGTTGCGTCAGGTGTTGTGGGGTTTGGATTCGGAGTTGTTGAATAACACCGAGTTTGCGCAGCCGGCGTTGTTCGTTGTCGAAATTGCGTTGGCGGCGTTGTGGCGGTCGTGGGGTGTGACGCCGGATGTGGTGATGGGTCATTCGGTGGGTGAGATCGCGGCGGCGTGTGTGGCCGGGGTGTTGTCGCTGGGTGATGCGGCGCG
>NZ_JAFAUS010000513.1 GCF_019243155.1 Mycobacterium sp. | reverse complement strand
GCTGCCATGAGCGGTGGCGTCGACTCGTCGGTGGCCGCCGCCCGGATGGTCGATGCCGGACACGATGTGGTCGGCGTGCACCTGGCGCTGTCGACGGCACCCGGCACGTTGCGCACCGGCTCGCGGGGCTGCTGCTCGAAAGAAGATGCCTCTGACGCGCGCCGGGTCGCCGATGTGCTCGGAATTCCCTTCTATGTCTGGGATTTCGCGGAGAAGTTCCAGGCGGATGTGATCGACGATTTCGTGGAGTCCTATTCCCGCGGCGAGACGCCGAACCCGTGCATTCGGTGCAATCAGCGCATCAAGTTCTCGGCGTTGTCCGCGAAAGCCCTTGCGCTGGGCTTCGATACGGTCGTCACGGGCCACTACGCGCGGCTGTCCGATGGGCGGCTGCGCCGGGCGGTCGATCGGGACAAGGACCAGTCCTACGTGCTGGCCGTGCTGACCGCCGAGCAGTTGCGCCATGCCGCATTCCCGATCGGGGACACCCCCAAGCCGCAGATCCGGGCCGAGGCCGCCCGCCTGGGCCTGGCGGTTGCGGAAAAGCCGGACAGCCATGACATCTGCTTCATACCGTCGGGGAACACCCGAGCATTTCTGGGCGAGCGCATCGGAGTCCGTCGCGGCTCTGTCGTCAATACCGATGGCGCGGTGCTGGCCGAGCATGACGGCGTGCACGGTTTCACCATCGGCCAACGCAAAGGCCTCGGCATCGCCGGCCCGGGACCCGACGGGCGCCCGCGCTACGTGACGGCCATCGACGCCGAAACCGGGACCGTCGAGGTGGGGGAGAAGGCCGACCTCGAGGTGCATGAGTTGGTCGGGCGGGCACCGGTATTCACCACCGGGGCCGCGCCGTCGGACCCGGTTCCGTGCGCGGTGCAGGTACGGGCGCACGGTGAGATCGCCAATGCCGTCGCAGAAATGGTCGGCGACGAGCTGGTGGTGCGGTTGCGCGTGCCGCTGCGGGGAGTGGCCTGCGGTCAGACGCTGGTGCTCTACCGGCCCGACCCCGACGGCGACGAGGTCATCGGTAGCGCCACGATCGCGGCCACCCGGCGTTAAACCCAAGCTAGCCGGGGATATTCGCGGCGATATTCGTCATCACGATGTCCGAAACGGATTGCGCGAAGCCGCAGAAGGTGACTTCCAGCATCGCCACCGACAAGATCCGATAGTCGCGGCCGCAACCACCGGGCCGCAGGTGCAGCGTGGTGGCGTCGGCATTCCAGTCGCCGACGTACATCTGGCCGGCCGAGCCGCCCGCGCAGTTCCCGACCGTGGCAACCAGGGCGTTGAAGGCGCGCCGGGCGGTGTCGGTGTCGCGGTACGCCGCGGCGCCCTCGGAAATCAGCGCGCCGTCGGGCGGGTCCTGGAAGCTCGTCTTGTGAAACTGCTCGATATCGGCCCCGAAGGTCGCCGTCTCGGCATAGATGAACCGGCATTCGCGCGGGGCGGTGTCGGCGAGCGCGTCGATGTCCACCGGCGCTGTGCCGTCCATCGACGGGATGATCGTCAGATGCTCGCCGGCGCCGGTGATCGCGCGCATGCGTGACTGATCGAGCAGGACCGTGTCGACATTCACGCCCTGCACGACCCTGCGGTCGGCGCCCGATCCAGCTACCGCGGCGCCGTCCACCACCCGGGTGCACGCAGTCGCCAACACGACTGCGCCGCACAACAGCAGTGGCCGGATCAATCTCGCCCTCCACGACACCGTTTCGCACACCTTTTGCCTCGAACCTACCCGGGCCGGCACGCGACAGACACCCCTGGCGACGCGGGCCCGATTCGACGTCGAATACGGTTGTCTGGTGAGTGTTTTGGCGAATCCCTTCGCAAGGGCCAGTGGCGTCGGGTCGTGGCCCGGCCTTGCCCCGCGCGAGGCTGCCGAAATCGTCGTCGGTGAATTGGCGGATGCGTTGGCGCACATCGTCGAATTGCCCGCCCGGGGCGTGGGCGCCGACGCCATCGGCCGGGCCGGGGCGCTCCTGATCGACGTGGCCATCGACACGGTGCCGCGTGGCTACCGCGTCGCGGCGCGGCCCGGCGCCGTCACCCGTCGGGCCGTCAGCCTGCTCGACGAGGACATGGATGCGATCGAAGAGGCCTGGGAGACCGCCGGCCTGCGCGGCGGCGACCGCGTGGTCAAAGTCCAGGCCCCGGGCCCGATCACCCTGGTCGCCGAACTCGAATTGGCCAACGGCCACCGGGCGATCACCGATCCGGGCGCCGTGCGCGACCTGGGAGCGTCGCTGGCCGAAGGCGTTGCCGTGCATCGGGCGAACCTGGCCCGGCGACTCGAGACACCGGTGGTGGTTCAGTTCGACGAGCCGTCGTTGCCGAAGGCGTTGGGCGGGCGGCTGACCGGCGTGACCGCCCTGAGTCCGGTGGCGCCGCTCGACGAGGCGGTGGCCGGCGCCCTGCTCGACACCTGCGTGACGGTCGTCGGAGATGGTGTGTTGCTGCACAGCTGCGCGCCCGGCCTTCCGTGGGACATGTTGCAGCGCAGTGCTATTAGTGCGGTATCGGTGGATGCCGGAACGCTGAGGGCCGACGACCTCGACGGTATCGCCGCGTTCGTGGAATCCGGTCGCGCGGTCATGCTCGGGGTCGTTGCGTCGACCGCACCGCCGCGGCGGCCGTCGGCCGAAGAGGTGGCCGCCGCGCTCGTCGCGGTGACCGACCGGCTGGGCTTCGGCCGCTCGGCGCTGCGCGATCGGATCGGCGTCACCCCGGCGTGCGGTCTGGCGGGAGCGACGACCCAGTGGGCCCGCACCGCGATCGAACTCGCCCGCAAGGTGGCCACGGTCTTCGCCGAGGACCCGGACGCCATTCATTGAGCAACCGAATGGTTGCTTTTTTCGTCGGGCCGTGCTGGACTAATACGCAACCAGGAGGTTGCATATGAAGATCGAGAAGCGCGTCTTGCTGCACGCACCGCTCGAGCGGGTGTGGCGCGCCATCAGCGACGCCGAGGAGTTCGGCCGCTGGTTCGGGATCCGTTTCGACGGGCCGTTCGTCGCCGGAATGTCCGTCACCGCCGCGATCAGCCCGACCACCGTCGACAGCGCGGTGGCCGAGCGCCAGGCGCCCCACGAGGGGGTCCGTAGCACGTGGCAGATCGTCGCCATCGAGCCGCGGCGCCGGTTTGCCTACCGGTGGCATCCCTTCGCCGTCGACCCGGATGTCGACTACGACCGGGAACCCACCACCCTGGTCGAGTTCACGCTGTCGGAGGCGCCCGACGGCGTGCTGCTCACCATCACCGAATCCGGCTTCGAGGCCATTCCCGAGGCGCGGCAGGGGCAAGCGTTCGAGGCCAACTCCGAAGGGTGGGCGATCCAAACCGACCTGGTGCGCAGGTACGTCGAAGACGTCCGGGTATGAGTGGACGAGTCGCCGTGGCGGCGCCCCTGTTTGACGCGCTCGGTGATCCCAACCGGTTGCGCATCATCGTGCGGCTCTGCGATCTGGGGCCGAGCTCGACATCGCAGGTCACCAGCGTCGTTCCGGTCACCCGGCAGGCGGCCACCAAGCACCTGCAGCTGTTGGAGTCGGCCGGACTGGTCACCAGTAGCCGGCGGGGCCGCGAACGCATCTGGACAGTGCAGACCGAGCCGTTGGCGTCCGCCAGCGACTACCTGACTCAGTTGTCGCGCCGGTGGGATGCGGCCCTGGATCGGTTGCGGGCATTCGTGGAGGACTGAGCCGATGCGGCACGCCGGGGCCGTGTCGGCGTCCTCCGATAGCCTGCCAGGGTGAGCTCAGCAGAAGTCGCGCCTGCGGAGGTCCGGCGGCAGTGGCAGGAACTGGCTGACGAGGTCCGTGGCCACCAATTCCGCTATTACGTCAAGGACGCTCCGATCGTCTCCGACGCGGAGTTCGACAAGATGTTCAACGAGCTGCTGGCGCTGGAGAAGCGCTACCCGGAGCTCACGGTCCCCGATTCTCCGACCCAGCTGGTCGGCGGCGCGGGCTTCGCCACCGACTTTGCCGAGGCGGCACACCTCGAGCGGATGCTGAGCCTCGACGACGTCTTCGACACCGAGGAACTCCTCGCCTGGACCAACCGCGTCGAGAACGAGGTCGGCGCCGATCCCTATTACCTCTGCGAGCTCAAGATCGACGGGGTGGCACTGTCGCTGGTGTACCGCGACGGCCGGTTGGAACGCGCCGCCACCCGCGGCGACGGCCGCGTCGGCGAGGACGTCACGCTCAACGCGCGCACCATCGACGATGTGCCCGAACGGCTCAGCGGCAACGACGACTTCCCGGTTCCCGGCCTGCTCGAGGTGCGTGGAGAGGTGTTCTTTCTGCTCGCCGACTTTGAAGCGCTCAACGCCAGCCTGGTCGAGGAGGGCAAGGCGCCGTTCGCCAATCCACGCAACAGCGCGGCAGGGTCGCTGCGCCAGAAGAATCCGGCCGTCACCGCGCGGCGCCGGCTACGGATGATCTGCCACGGCATCGGCCGCACCGAGGGGTTCTCGTTCACCACCCAGCACGAGGCCTACGCCGCGCTGCGGTCGTGGGGGCTGCCGGTGGCGGAGCAGACCGCCCGGGTCAGTGGCCGCGCCGCGGTCCAAGATCGCATCGCCTATTGGGGCGAGCATCGCTACGACATCGCTCACGAGATCGACGGCGTGGTGGTCAAGGTCGATGACGTGGCGTTGCAGCGCCGGCTGGGCACCACGTCGCGGGCGCCACGCTGGGCGGTCGCCTACAAATACCCGCCCCAGGAGGCGCAGACCAAACTGCTCGACATCAGGGTGAACGTCGGGCGCACCGGGCGCGTCACGCCGTTCGCCTTCATGACCCCGGTGAAAGTGGCCGGGTCGACGGTCGGGCTGGCCACCCTGCACAACGCCGCCGAGGTGCAGCGCAAGGGCGTCCTGATCGGCGACACCGTGATGATCCGCAAGGCCGGCGATGTGATCCCCGAAGTGCTGGGTCCCGTCGTGGACTTGCGGGACGGGTCCGAACGCGAATTCGTCATGCCCACAACGTGTCCCGAATGCGGAACCCCGCTGGCGCCGGCCAAGGAAGGCGATGCCGACATCCGCTGTCCCAATGCCCAGTCCTGTCCGGCGCAGCTGCGGGAGCGCGTCTTCCATGTCGCCGGACGTGGCGCACTGGACATCGAGGGGCTTGGCTACGAGGCGGCCACCGCGCTGCTGAAGGCCGGGGTGATCGCCGATGAGGGCGATCTGTTCGCGCTCACCGAGGACGAGCTGTTGCGCACCGACCTCTTCCGCACGAAGGCAGGCGCGTTGTCCGCCAACGGCAAACGGCTGCTCGACAACCTGGACAAGGCCAAGAAGGTGGCGTTGTGGCGGGTGCTGGTGGCGCTGTCGATCCGCCATGTCGGGCCGACGGCCGCGCGTGCCCTGGCGACGGAGTTCGGCAGCCTCGACGCGATCATGTCGGCGTCGACCGAGCAGCTGGCCGCGGTCGAGGGTGTCGGACCGACGATCGCCGCCGCGCTCACCGAGTGGTTCACCGTCGACTGGCATCGCGCGATCGTGGACAAGTGGCGCGAGGCCGGGGTGCGGATGGCCGACGAACGCGACGCCAGCGTGCCGCGCACGCTCGAGGGGCTGACGGTGGTGGTCACCGGTTCGCTGCCAGGTTTCTCCCGCGACGACGCCAAGGAAGCGATCGTCTCACGCGGCGGAAAGGCCGCCGGTTCGGTGTCGAAGAAAACCGACTACGTCGTCGCCGGGGATTCGCCGGGGTCCAAGTACGACAAGGCCGTTGAACTCGGCGTGCCGGTCCTCGACGAGGACGGGTTTCGCCGGCTGCTTGCCGAGGGATCCGCGGGGGAGTCTGCGCCGGAGTAGCCGCGCCCTGCCGCGAACGGTTCTATGGTGGGCGCTATGACCCAGCCGGACGACCTGTGTGCGGGGGAGTCCCCATGGTCTCCGCGCGAGGCCGAGATCCTGGCGGTGACGCTGCGCTTGCTGCAGGAGCACGGCTATGACCGGTTGACGGTGGACGCCGTGGCCGGCGCCGCCCACGCCAGCAAGGCCACGGTGTACCGGCGCTGGCCATCGAAGGCCGAACTGGTGTTGGCCGCCTTCACCGAGGGCATCCGTCAGGTCGCGATCCCGCCGAACACCGGGACCTTGCGGGACGATCTGGTGAACATGGGGGAGAAGATCTGCGAGCAGGGCAACCAGCATGCGAGCACCATCCGCGCGGTGCTGCTGGAAGCGTCGCGGCATCCCGCGCTCAACGACGCCCTGCAGCATCAGTTCCTCGATCAGCGCAAGGCCCTGATGCGGCACATCCTTAAGCAGGCCGTCGACCGGGGCGAGATCCGCGCTACCGCCATCACCGAAGAGCTCTGGGACGTGCTGCCCGGCTACCTGATCTTCCGATCCATCATTCCCAGCGAGCCACCCGGGCACGAGACGGTTCAGCTTCTCGTCGACGAAGTCGTCATGCCGAGCCTCACCCGATTGAACGGCTAGCGGCCAACCGAGAATCGAAAATGTATACGCGCGCGTCTCTTGTAGAGTACGGTCCCGTACCGTACTGTGATTGCTATTCAACGGGCTTGCGTCGAATAGCTGTCAAGCCCCTAGAGTTATCGTGACGCCCGACCGTCGAAAGGGCCTGGGGGGTGAAGGCGATTTCGATTTCCACCTTCGTGGCAAGACGGTGGATGGCCCTGGTGGCGGTCGTCGTCCTCGCGATCGCGGGATTCGCCATCTATCGCCTGCACGGAATCTTCGGTTCGCACAACAACGTTGCGGGAAACAGCGACCTTTCCAACGAGATCGTTCCGTTCAACCCCAAGCGGGTGGTCCTCGAGGTCTTCGGCAGGCCGGGCGCGACGGCGACCATCAACTACCTTGACGTCAACGCCCAACCGCAACAAGTCAAAGATGCGCCGTTGCCGTGGTCGTTCACGATCACCACAACAGAGCCCGCGGTCGTCGCCAACGTCGTGGCGCAGGGCAACGGGGACACCCTCGGCTGCCGCATCATCGTCAACGGCGAAGTGAAAGACCAACGGACAGTTAACAAAACAGATGCCTACACCTTCTGCCTGGACAAGTCGGGATGAGTAACGAGCAACCCTCGCGGCCCTTCGTGCCGCGCACCATCCGCCGGCTCGCGCTGCCGATCCTGCTGTTCTGGGTGGCGCTGGCCGCCATCACGAACATCGCGGTGCCGCAGCTGGAAGAGGTTGGGAAAACCCACAATGTCGCACTGAACTCGCCCGACGCCCCGTCGCTCAAGGCGATCAAGCGCATCGGTCAGGTGTTCAAAGAGTTCGACACCGACAGCTCGGCGATGATCGTCCTGGAAGGTGACAAGCCACTGGGCGAGGACGCCCACCGCTTCTACGACGACATGGTTCGCAAGCTCGAGCAGGACAAGAAGCACGTCGAGCATGTTCAGGACTTCTGGGGTGACACCCTGACGGCGGCCGGGTCGCAGAGCGGCGACGGCAAGGCCGCCTACGTCCAGGTTTTCCTTACCGGCAACCAGGGTTCGGCGCAGGCCAACGAAGCGGTCGGCGCCGTGCGCGACATCGTCGAGCACACCAAGCCGCCGCCGGGAGTGAAGGCGTACGTGACCGGCGCGGCGCCGCTGATCTCGGATCAGTTCGACGTGGGCAGCAAGGGGACGGCAAAGGTCACCACGATCACCGTCGGGATGATCGCGTTGATGTTGTTCTTCGTCTATCGCTCCGTGCTCACCACGCTGCTCGTGCTCGGAACGGTCCTCATCGAAATGTCTGCCGCCAGAGGGCTTGTCGCCTTTCTCGGCAACTCCGGGATCATCGACTTGTCGACCTACGCGACGAACATCCTGACGCTCTTGGTGATCGCCGCCGGAACGGACTACGCGATATTCTTCGTCGGCCGCTACCAGGAGGCGCGCACGGCCGGTGAAGATCGCGAAACCGCCTTCTACACCATGTATCACGGCACCACGCACATCGTCTTGGGTTCCGGGCTCACCGTCGCCGGCGCGACGGCCTGTCTGGGCTTCACCCGGCTGCCCTACTTCCAAAGCCTGGGAATTCCCGCCGCACTGGGGGTCTTGATCGCGCTGATCGCCGCGCTCACCTTGGGGCCGGCCATCCTCACGCTGGGCGCCATGGCGGGCATCTTCGATCCCAAGCGGGCGATGAGAACCCGCGGATGGCGGCGGATCGGCACCGCCATCGTCCGCTGGCCCGGCGCCGTCCTCGCCGGCGCCACCGCGCTCGCCCTGGTCGGCCTGCTCGCGCTGCCCGGATACAAGACCAGCTATGACACTCGCCCGTACATGCCGGCCAGCGCGCCGGCCAACATCGGTTACACCGAAGCGGAGAAGCATTTCTCCCGCGCCCGGCTCGAGCCCGAATTGCTGATGGTGGAAACGGATCACGACCTGCGCAACTCGGCCGACATGCTGGTGATCGACAAGGTGGCCAAGGCGGTGTTCCACGTCCCCGGCGTCGCTCAGGTGCAGACCATCACCAGGCCCCTGGGCACCCCGCTCGTCCACAGCTCGCTCGCGTTCGTGGTCAGTAACTCCAGCGCCGCCCAGCAGCAAAACCTCAGCTACCAACGGGATCGGGCCGATGACGCCCTGAAGCAAGCCAACGAGTTGTCGAAGACGATCAACATCCTCAAACAGCAGTACGTCCTGCAGCAGCAACTCGCCGCCGCGACGCACAGCGAGACCCAGAACTTCCACGACACGATCGTCACCATCCAGGACCTGCGCGACAAGCTCGCCGATTTCGACGACTTCCTGCGACCGATTCGTAGCTATTTCTATTGGGAGAAGCACTGTTACGACATCCCGGCTTGTGCCGCGATGCGGTCGGTCTTCGAAGCCCTCGACGCCACCGACCAACTCAGTCAGAAATTCGAAGACCTCGTCGCGACCTTGGACCGGCTCGATGCGCTGCAGCCGAAACTGACAGCGCTGATACCGCCGCAGATCCAAAGCCAGGAGACCAATCGCGACCTGACCCTGGCGAACTACGCCACGTTGTCCGGCATCTACGCGCAGACCGCCGCCGCGATCGACAACGCGACGGCACTGGGGCGGGCCTTCGACGCGGCGAAGAACGACGACACCTTCTACCTGCCGCCCGAGGTCTTCGCCAACCCCGACTTCAAGCGCGGGTTGAAATTGTTCATGTCACCCGACGGCAAAGCCGTGCGGATGATCGTCACCCATGAGGGCGATCCTGCTACCACCGAAGGCATTTCGCACATCGAGCCGATCGCGAAAGCGGCGCACGAGGCGTTGAAGGGCACGCCGTTGGCGGGCGCCAAGCTCTATCTCGGCGGAACCGCCGCGACCTACAAGGACATCCAGGAGGGCGCCAAGTACGACCTTCTGATCGTGGCATTCGCGGCGCTGAGTCTCATCTTGCTGATCATGATGATCATCACCCGAAGCCTGATCGCCGCGCTGGTCATCGTCGGCACAGTGGCGCTGTCGCTGGGCGCCTCGTTCGGGCTGTCGGTCCTGGTGTGGCAGTATCTCTTTGGCATTCAGCTGTACTGGGTGGTCCTTGCGCTCGCCATCATCCTGCTGCTGGCGGTCGGATCCGACTACAACCTGCTGCTGATCTCTCGCTTCAGGGAGGAGATACATGCCGGCCTGAAGACCGGGGTCATCCGCGCGATGGCCGGGTCCGGGTCGGTGGTCACCTCCGCCGGCATCGTGTTCGCGGTCACCATGTGCGCCTTCGTGTTCAGCGGGTTCCTGGTGCTCGGCCAAATCGGGACCACCATCGGCCTCGGCTTGCTGTTCGACACACTGATCGTGCGGTCGTTCATGACGCCTTCCGTCGCAACGCTTCTCGGCCGCTGGTTCTGGTGGCCCCAGCGGGTGCGCCCACGCCCGGCCAGCACGATGCTGCGCCCCTACGGTCCGCGCCCCGCCGTGCGCCAGCTGCTGCTGTGGGATGACGACGACTCGACGGTCATGCCCGGATCACGTTCAGCGCCAAGGTGATTCAGCGCAGTATTGTGGCCACGATCCCGGCCAGGTAACCGAGCCGGACCACCTCGGAAGGCCGGAATTCCGGTCCCGGCCGTCCCAGCACCACCGCCGTGTTCGGGTCGCCCAGCGGTGCCGCCACCATCGTGGTGTCCATGTCGCGCCAGGCCTGCGGCACCCACTCGGCCGTGTTGTCCAGCGTCATCGCCCGTTCGATCGGGAGCCATGGGGCGGAGTCCGCTTTGGTCTCCGGCGCGCCCGGGCTGGCGGCAAGGCTGTGCAGTTCCCCGTCCGCACTGCGCAGCACGGTGCACCAGCTGACGCGCAACACCTTGGGCGCCTGGTCCGCGAGGGCCTGCATGCGCGAGGCGTTGTCCTCGGCCGTCGCGATGTGGTCGAGCAGCTCCAGCTCGCGATGGGCTTCCAGCAGGCCGGTATGCGGACGCACGCTGTCCACCCGGACGCCGGACAGCGACTCCGCCGCCGTGATCAGCATGTCCGGCATCGCGCCCGGCGGCAGTTCGATGACCAGGTCGTCGATCGCAAAGCCGGCGCTTCGCTCCACCACGTCCAGCGACAAGATGTCGGCACCCACCGAACCGAGTGCCACCGCCAGCGAGCCCAGGCTTCCCGGACGGTCGACCAGCTCGATGCGCAACAGATAGGACGGCACGGCCAACACTTTTACACAGCGCTGCCTCGACTGCATTTCCGCAGGACCGCGGCCAGCTTCACGTTCGCGGTCCCAACCCCGTTAGGCTTTTGGCTCGTGTCTCAGATCTCCCGCGACGAGGTGGCGCACCTGGCCCGGCTGTCCCGGCTGGCGTTGACCGATGGCGAGCTCGACAGCTTCGCCGGTCAGCTCGACGCCATCCTCACCCATGTCAGCCAGGTGCAGGCCGTCGATGTCACCGGCGTCGAGCCGACCGACAACCCGCTCAAGGACGTCAACGTCACGCGTCCCGACGAGCCGGCGCCCTGCCTGACGCAGGAAGAGGCGCTGGCGGCGGCGCCCGAAGCCGCCGATGGTCGCTTCGCGGTGCCGCAGATCCTGGGGGACAGCGAGTGAACGAGATCATCCGATCCGATGCCGCGACGCTGGCCGCGCGGATCGCCGCCAAGGAGCTGTCGTCGGTCGAGGTCACCCGCGCGTGCCTGGAGCAGATCGAGGCGACCGACGACCGCTACCACGCGTTTTTGCACGTAGCGGCCGACGAGGCGCTCGGGGCGGCGGCCGTCATCGACGAAGCCATCGCCGCCGGGGAGCGGCTGCCCTCGGCGCTCGCCGGCGTGCCGCTGGCGCTCAAGGACGTCTTCACCACCGTCGACATGCCGACCACCTGCGGATCCAAGATCCTCGAGGGCTGGCGTTCGCCTTACGACGCCACCGTCACTTCGCGGTTGCGGGCCGCGGGCATCCCGATCCTGGGCAAGACCAACATGGACGAGTTCGCGATGGGTTCGTCGACGGAGAACTCGGCCTACGGCCCCACCCGCAACCCGTGGAACGTCGACCGGGTGCCCGGTGGCTCCGGTGGCGGCAGCGCGGCGGCACTGGCCGCGTTCCAGGCGCCGCTGGCCATCGGGTCCGACACCGGCGGCTCGATCCGGCAGCCGGCTGCGCTCACCGCGACGGTCGGCGTCAAGCCGACCTACGGCACGGTATCCCGCTACGGTCTGGTGGCCTGCGCGTCGTCGCTGGATCAGGGTGGGCCCTGCGCGCGCACCGTGCTGGACACCGCGCTGCTACACCAGGTGATCGCCGGGCATGATCCCCTCGACTCGACGTCCGTTGACGCCGCGATCCCCGACATCGTCGCCGCCGCCAAGGCCGGTGCGGCCGGCGACCTGCGCGGCGTGCGCGTCGGAGTCGTCAAACAGCTGCGCGGTGAGGGCTATCAGCCGGGAGTGCTGACCTCGTTTGAAGCGGCCGTCAAGCAGCTGACCGCACTCGGTGCCGAGGTGAGCGAAGTCGATTGCCCGCACTTCGAATACGCGCTGGCGGCCTACTATCTGATCCTGCCGTCGGAGGTGTCGAGCAACCTCGCGCGCTTCGACGCGATGCGCTACGGGCTGCGTGTCGGCGACGACGGCACCCACAGCGCCGAGGAGGTGATGGCGCTGACCCGGGCCGCCGGCTTTGGCCCGGAGGTCAAGCGGCGCATCATGATCGGCACCTACGCGCTCTCCGCCGGGTACTACGACGCCTATTACAACCAGGCGCAGAAGGTACGGACGCTGATCGCCCGCGACCTCGACGAGGCCTACAAGTCCGTCGATGTGGTGGTGTCACCCGCCACTCCGACGACCGCATTCCCGCTCGGCGAAAAGGTCGACGATCCGCTGGCGATGTATTTGTTCGACCTGTGCACGCTGCCGCTGAATCTGGCGGGCCACTGCGGCATGTCGGTGCCGTCGGGGCTGTCGCCCGACGATGACCTGCCGGTGGGACTGCAGATCATGGCGCCTGCGTTGGCCGACGACCGCCTGTACCGGGTGGGCGCCGCCTACGAGGCCGCCCGCGGGCCGCTGCCGTCGGCCATTTAGTCGGCCCTGCCGGTATTAACAGTGATACCGCGCCGTCGATCGCCGTCACAGGCAAGATGAAGTGATGCGGATCGGAATTCTCACCGGGGGCGGGGACTGTCCCGGGCTCAACGCAGTCATCCGAGC
>NZ_JAFAUS010000415.1 GCF_019243155.1 Mycobacterium sp. | reverse complement strand
CGCGGGCGGTGAGTCGATGACCTACCGGCAGTTGGATGCCGCGGCCAACCGGTTAGCCCAGCTGCTGGCCGCCCGGGGGGTGGGCGCGGGCCAGTGTGTGGCCCTGCTGGTGTCGCGCTCGCCCGCGGCGATCGTGGCGATCGTGGCGGTGCTCAAAACCGGGGCCGCCTATGTGGCCATCGACCCGACCGTGCCGGCCAAACGCCTACAGTTCGTGCTCGCTGACGCCGCCCCGGCGGTCGTGCTGACCAGCACCGAGCTGGGCGCGCGCCTCAAGGACCACGACGTGGCGGTCATCGACCTCGCCGACCCCGCCCTGGCCACCCAACCGAACGCCCCACTGCCGGCACCTGATGCCGAGGCGATCGCCTATCTGATCTACACCTCGGGCACCACCGGCACCCCCAAAGGGGTGGCCATCACCCACCGCAGCGTCACCACCTTGCTCGCCCAGCTCGACACCCGCCTCCCCGCCGCCGGAGTGTGGTCGGGATGTCACTCGCTGGCCTTCGACGTCTCGGTCTGGGAAATCTTTGGCGCCCTGCTGCGCGGCGGGCGCCTGGTCGTCATCCCCGAAACCACCGTCACCTCACCGCCGGACCTGCACCACACACTGGTCGCCGAGGGGGTGAGCGTGTTGACCCAAACCCCCTCCGCAGTCGCGATGCTGTCCCCCCACGGCCTAGACGCCACCACCTTGGTCACCGTCGGGGAAGCCTGCCCCCTCGACCTGGTCACCCAATGGGCGCCCGGGCGGACCATGCTCAACGCCTACGGCCCCACCGAAACCACCATGTGCGTGGCCATCAGCACCCCCCTAACCCCCGGCAGCCCCGTCGTGCCGATCGGCACCCCGGTGCCCGGCGCCGCCCTGATGATCCTGGACACCTGGCTACGGCCCGTCCCACTCGGCGTGATCGGCGAGCTGTACGTCACCGGCACCGGCGTGGCCATCGGCTACCTGGGCCGGGCCGGGCTGACCGCATCCCGATTCATCGCCAGCCCATCCGGGCCCCCGGGGACACGCATGTATCGCACCGGCGACCTGGTCCGCTGGGGCACCGACAACCAACTGCACTACCTGGGCCGCGCCGACGAACAAGTCAAAATCCGCGGCTACCGCATCGAACTCGGCGAAATCCACACCGCCCTCACCGCGTTAAACGGCGTCACCCAAGCCGCCGTCATCGCCCGCGAAGACCACCCCGGCAACAAACGCCTCATCGGCTACATCACCGGCACCACCGACCCCACCACCCTGCGCACCCAACTCGCCGACCGACTCCCCCCCTACATGATCCCGGCCGCCATCATCCACCTCGACACCCTGCCCCTCACCCCCAACGGCAAACTCGACACCCGCGCCCTCCCAGCACCCGAATCGCTTGACGTTGATGGTTATCGGGCCCCGGGCACCGCGGTCGAGGAGATCGTGGCGGGCATCTTCGCCGACGTGTTGGGTGTCAAGCGCGTCGGCGTCGACGACTCATTCTTCGACCTGGGTGGGGATTCGCTGCTGGCGATGCGCTTGTCGGCGACGATCAACGCCTCACTGGATGCCGACATCTCGGTACCGGCCGTTTTCGACGCGCCGACGGTCGCCAAGTTGGCGCGCCGCATCGGCGTGGGCTCGCGCCGGCTTCAACCTTTGGTGCGAATGGACCGGCCTAAGGTCGTCCCGTTGTCGTACGCCCAGCAGCGGTTGTGGTTCATCGAACAGCTGCAGGGCCCCTCCCCCGTCTACAACCTGGCGGCGGCATTGCGGTTGAACGGGCTCCTCGATAGCGAGGAATTGCGCGCTGCGCTCGCCGATGTGGTGGGTCGTCATGAAAGCCTGCGTACGTTGCTTGCCGCGCCGGACGGGGTCCCCCAGCAACTGGTACTGCCCCCCGAACGCGCCGACTTCGGTTGGGATCTCGTGGATGCCAACGACTGGCCGGCGGAGCGGCTGGATCAGGCCATCGCCACGGCAGCACGTCACGGTTTCGACCTGAGTGCTGAGATCCCTTTGCGGGCAACGCTTTTCCGCAAAGCCCTGGACGAACATGTGCTGGTGGCCGTGGTGCACCACATCGCCGCCGACGGCTGGTCGATCGCTTCGCTGATCAAAGACTTGGCGGTGGCCTACGCCAGCCGGTGTGCGGGCCACGCCCCCGGCTGGGCGCCGCTGCCGGTGCAATACGTCGACTACACGCTGTGGCAGCGCGCGCAGCTGGGAGACCTCGACGACGGCGACAGCCCCATCGCAGCGCAGTTGACCTACTGGGAGCAGGCACTGGCGGGGCTACCCGAGCGTCTGCAGCTGCCCACCGATCGGCCCTATCCTCCGGTCGCCGATCAGCGTGGCGAAAGCGTCATCGTGGATTGGTCGCCGGAGTTGCAGCGGCAGGTCGCGCGACTAGGCCGCGAGCACAACGCGACCAGCTTCATGGTGGTTCAGGCCGCCCTGGCGGTGCTGTTGTCGAAGATCAGCGCCAGCCCCGACGTGGCGGTCGGGTTCCCGATTCTCGGACGGCGCGACCCCGCGCTGGACGAATTGGTGGGCTTCTTCATCAACACCTTGGTGCTGCGGGTCGATGTGTCGGAGGATCCCACCACCGCCGAACTGCTGGACCAGGTGCGCCGCCGCAGCCTGGCCGCCTACGAGCACCAGGACGTGCCGTTCGAAGTGCTTGTGGAGCGGCTCAATCCGTCAAGGTCGCTGGCCCACCATCCCCTGGTTCAGGTGATGGTCGGTTGGCAGTTCGCCGGGGACAGCGATCCCGCGGCCGGGCTGGTGCTGGAAGGGCTGCAGGTCACCTCGTTACCGGTGAACACCCGCACCGCCCGGATGGATTTGGCGCTGTCGCTGGCCGAACGCTTCGGCGAGGGCGGTGAGCCCGCGGGGATCGGCGGAACGGCGGAGTTTCGCACCGACGTGTTCGACGCGGACAGCATCCGCGCACTGATCGCCCGGTTGGAGCGGGTGCTCATCGCGATGACCGCCGACCCGGGGCAACGGCTCTCGTCGTTGGATCTGCTCGACGCAAGAGAGCGCGCCCGCCTCAACGAGCTCGGCAACCGCGCGATACTCACCGAGCCCGCGACCCAAACGTCGATTCCGGCTGTGTTCGCGCAGCAGGTGGCCCGGGCCCCCGACGCGGTGGCGGTGACCTTCGAGGGCCGTTCACTGACCTACCGCGAGCTCGACGAGGCCGCCAACCGGTTGGCACATTTCACGGCCGGGCACGGGGCGGGGCCGGGACAGTCTGTGGCACTGCTGTTTTCGCGGTCGGCAGAAGCGATCGTGGCGATCTTGGCGGTCCTCAAAACCGGGGCGGCGTACCTGCCGATCGATCCGGCGCTGCCCGCCGCGCGGATCGAGTTCATGATCGCGGACGCCGGGCCCACTGCCGCGATCACCACGGCGGATCTGCGCTCACGGTTGGACGGGTGCGAACTGGCGATCATCGATGTCGACGACCCCCACATCGACGCCCAGCCCAATACCGCCCTGCCGGGCCCGGCGCCTGATGACCTCGCGCACATCGTCTACACCTCGGGCACAACCGGTGTGCCCAAGGGTGTAACGGTCACCCACCACAACGTCACTCAGATGTTCGAGGCGCTGGAAATCGGCGTGGAGTTGGCACCCCACCAGGTGTGGACGCAGTTCCACTCCTATGCCTTCGATTTCTCGGTGTGGGAGATCTGGGGCGCTTTGCTGTTCGGCGGGCGGCTGGTGGTGGTGCCCGACTCGGTCGCGCGCTCGGCGGATGACTTCCACACGTTGCTGGTCGACGAACAGGTCACCGTTCTGACTCAGACCCCCTCGGCGGTGGGAGTGCTCTCGCCGCAGGGGTTGGAGTCGGCGGCGCTGGTGATCGGTGCGGAGCCGTGCCCCGTCGAGCTGGTGGACCGGTGGGCGCCGGGCCGGGTGATGGTGAACGTGTACGGCCCGACCGAGACGACGATGTGGGCGTCCAAGAGCGCGCCGCTGAAACCGGGCTCGGGGCCGCCGCCGATCGGCTCGCCGATCACGTGGGCTGCCTTCTTCGTGCTGGATGCGTGGCTGAACCCGGTGCCCGTCGGGGTGGTCGGCGAGTTGTATCTGGCCGGCCGCGGCGTGGGCGTCGGGTATGTCCGCAGGCCAGGGTTGACCGCATCGCGCTTCATGGCCTGCCCGTTCGGGGCGCCCGGGACGCGGATGTATCGCACCGGGGATCTGGTGTGTTGGGGCGCCGATGGGCAGTTGCAATATTTCGGGCGCGCTGATGAGCAGGTCAAGGTCCGCGGCTACCGCATCGAACTCGGCGAGATCCAGACGGCTCTGACCGCGCTGGACGGGGTCGAGCAGGCGGTGGTGGTCGCCCGCGAGGATCGTCCCGGCGACAAGCGCCTGGTCGGCTACATCACGGGGACCGCGGATCCGGCCGAGGCGCGGACCGCGCTGGTCGAGCGGCTCCCGGCCTACATGGTGCCGGCGGCGGTGGTGGTCATCGACGCGCTACCGCTGACTCCCAACGGCAAACTCGACACCCGCGCCCTGCCGTCACCCGAATACACCGCCGGCCCGTACCGCGCCCCGGCCAGCGCCATTGAAGAGGTGCTGGCCGGCATCTACGCGCAGGTGTTGGGCCTCGATCAGGTCGGCGTCGACGAGTCGTTCTTCGACCTCGGCGGCGACAGCATCCTGTCGATGCAAGTCGTGGCCCGGGCCCGCGCCGCCGGACTGATCTGCCGGCCGCGCGACATCTTCGTCGAGCAGACCGTGGCCCGACTGGCCCGCGTAGCCGCCGTGGCCGACGGTGCGGACCGACCGGTCGACGAAGGCGTCGGGCCGGTGATCGCGACTCCGATCATTCGCTGGCTGCAGGGCCTGAGCGGCCCTATCGACGAGTTCAACCAGACCGTCGTGGTGTCGGCCCCGGCCGGAGTCACCGAGGGCGACGTGGTGGCGGTATTGCAGGCCCTGCTGGACCGGCACGCCATGTTGCGGCTGCGCGTCGACAGCGACGGCGCCGGCGGCTGGTCGCTGTGGGTGCCCGAGGCCGGATTGGTCGATGCCGCAGCATGTTTGCAACCGGTGGACGCGCTCTCCGAGGATGCCCTGCTGGCCGCCCGGGCCCAGCTGAATCCGGCCACCGGAACCATGCTGCGCGCGCTGTGGGTGGCCGAGACCGGTGAGCTGGCGGTGATCATTCACCACCTGGCCGTCGACGGCGTGTCCTGGCGAATCCTGTTGGAGGACTTGAACATTGCCTGGGCGCAACACCACG
>NZ_JAFAUS010000489.1 GCF_019243155.1 Mycobacterium sp. | reverse complement strand
TCGGCGGCCACCCGCTCTAGGGCCGCGAGGTGGGCGTCGACGCCGGCCAGGCCGGCGTTCATGGTGTTAACGGACAGATGCGTGGCACCGGCGGCTTTCCACTCGGCGATTCCGGCGGCGGCCTTGTCGGGGTCGCCGGTCCAATTGACCCGGCCCTCCATGCCGAGGGCCTTGGCATCGCGGCCGGCGGCGGACGCCGCACGCTCCACCTGTTCGCGCGCGTAGTCGAGGCCAGGCCCGGGGTCCATCATCGGGAACCAGCCGTCGCCGAGCCGTCCGGCGCGCTCGTAGGCGCGGTCGGAGGCCGCACCGAACCACACCGGGATAGGCCGCTGGGTGGGCATCGGGGCCAGCCCGGCCGCGGTGACGGTGTGGTACTTCCCGTCGAACGTGACCGATTTCTCGGTCCACAACCTGCGCATCAGCTCAACCTGCTCCTCGGAACGCTTGCCGCGGTTGGTGAACCGCTCACCGAGCGCCTCGTATTCGACGGCGTTCCAGCCCAGCCCGACGCCGAGCCGGAATCGCCCGCCGGTGAGCAGATCGACCTCGGCGGCCTGCTTGGCCACCAACACCGACTGTCGCTGCGGCAGGATGATGACGCCGGTGACCAGTTCGAGCGAGGTGATGGCGGCCAGGAAGCCGAACATGACGAACGGCTCGTGGAACGTCGTGTCGATGTCGTAGGGGCCCTGCCATCCTTGGTGCACGCTCGGATCGGCGCCCACGACATGGTCGTAGGCCAGGATATGGGTGAATCCAAGCTCCTCGACGCGTTGGCCGTACGCGCGCACGACAGCGGGGTCGCCGCCGAGCTCGGTTTGTGGGAAGACAACTCCAATGCGCATTGACCGTTCAACCACGCCGCATCGAAATCGCTTCCCCGCAAGACAGGGGCGGTGCCGTCTTCTCACCTCTCGGCAAGGGGTCGCTCGAAGCGACTGTTCTGGTGTGGTACCCGGGGGAATGTCCGGCACCGCCGGGATGGTCAACGACGTTCGTCGTCCAGATATTTCCTGGCCTGCCAACAGCTTCGCGCTAGGCGATGATGAACCTGTGACGGCGAAGAAGATCGATGGCGTGCTGCGGGTCGGCAGATTCGAGCCGACGTTCGAGAAAGAAGTGGCCGCGCGCTACGAAATCCCGAAGCTGCCCGGCGGCGCCGAACGGGCCGCGTTCCTGGCCGAGCGCGGCGGCGACGTCCGCGCGGTGCTGACGTCGGGTTCGCCCGGCATCGACGCCGATCTCATCGCGGCGCTGCCCAATCTCGAGGTGATCGTCAACAACGGTGCGGGCGTGGATGCCATCGATCTGGCGGCGGCCAAACGGCGTGGGATCGGCGTCAGTAACACCCCAGATGTGTTGTCGGACACGGTTGCCGATACGGCCCTGGGGCTGATTCTGATGACGCTTCGCCGTCTCGGCGCCGCCGACCGCTACGTGCGGGCGGGCCGGTGGGAGCGTGAGGGCCCCTTTCCGTACGCCCGGGACGTCAGTGGACTGCAGGTCGGGATCTTGGGCCTGGGGCGCATCGGTTCCGCCATCGCGACGAGATTGCTGGGATTCGACTGCGCCATCGCCTACCACAACCGACACCGGGTCGACGGTTCGCCATACCGCTATGCGGAGTCGCCGGTGGAGCTGGCCGAGTCGGTTGACGTGCTGGTCGTCGCTACCACGGGCGACCACAAGACCCGCCATCTCGTCGACCGCGCCGTCTTAGAAGCGCTGGGTCCCGAGGGTTACCTGATCAACATCGCCAGGGGCAGCGTCGTCGACCAGGACGCGCTGGTCGAGTTGCTGGCCGGCGGCGGGCTGGCAGGAGCGGGTCTGGATGTCTTCGCCGAAGAACCGCACGTGCCCACCGAATTGTTGGACCTGGACAATGTCGTGCTCCTCCCACACGTCGGGAGCGCGACCGCCCGCACCCGCAGGGCCATGGCGCTGCTCGCAATCCGCAATCTCGAGAGTTATCTCGATACGGGCGAGCTGACGACACCCGTGCTGCGTCCGCACAGGTCATAACGGGGCGACGGGGAGAATTTCGACGGCTATCCAGCTGTGGCCGAAGCGATACGCCGAATAGGTTATTGCCCCAACCACAACTGGGTATGCGGCTGCACATGGGTTCACTACTGTCGGAGACCGCCACCCCGGTGCGGCTGACTCTTGCCGGGACCGCCGATTCCGATACCGCAGCGCAATGGCGCCGTGAGCTGCAACAGTGGCTGCAGTACGAGGTGCAGACGTCTGCGGAGACTCGAGAAGACGTGGTCCTGGGAGTCAATGAAGCGTTGGCGAATTGTGTCGAGCACGCCTACCGCGCCCATCGCGAAGCCGGCGGCATGAAACTTCAGGCCAGCTACGACCCCGACGGGGAGTCGATCCGGGTGTGCGTCAGCGACCGCGGAAGCTGGCAACCGCCGTCGTCGAGGAAGCCCAGCGACCCCCACGCCTCGCGGGGCATCCTGCTCATGCACAGCCTGGCCGACCACTGCACCATCCATGCCCGCCCGAACGGCACCAGCGTGTACTTGGACTACGCCGCGGACGCGGACTCCGCCGGCAATTCACAACTTTGAAGCCACGACCGGCTCGCGACGCGTGTGCGCCGAGCCTGGTCCGCTATCGCCGGTCGCCGATCGGAGCCGAAGGCGTGAATGCCACCGGCATCTTCTCCAGACCGCTGACGAAATTCGCGGGCCGCAGCGGTAACGGATCATCGGAGGACAGCCGCATATCGGGGAGCCGTTTCAGCAGGCGCTCCTGCATCATCGACAGTTCCAGTCGCGCCAGCTGATTGCCCAGGCAGAAGTGGGTGCCGAACCCGAACGCCAAGTGATTGTTCGGGAATCGGTCGATGCGAAAGTTGTCGGGATCGCCGAAGACCGCCTCGTCGAAGTTCGCCGATTCGAAAAGCAGGATGATCTTCTCGCCCTGCTGAAGTTGCGCGCCGTGGAACTCGGCGTCGGCGGTCATCGTGCGGGCCATGTTCTTGACCGGAGCGGTCCAGCGCAGCATCTCCTCGATGGCGTTCGGCAGCAGCGAGACGTCGTAAACCAATCGGTCGCGCTGATCAGGGTGGCGCAGCAGCTGCGCGGTCCCCCCGGACAGTGTGTGCCGCGTCGTCTCGTCACCGCCGATCAGCAGCAACAACACTTCGGTGACGATCTCGTGGTCGGCCAGTTTCTCGCCGTCGACCTCGGCGTGCACCAGGACGCTGACCAGATCGTCGGTCGGCTCCGTTCTACGCGCCGCGATCATGCCCATCATGTACTCGGTGTAGGCGGTGAACGCGTCCAGCGACACCTGGAAGTCCTCTTGGGCGGTCGTGCTGCTGAGCAGAGTCACCATGTCGTCGGACCAACGCAGGAACATGCCGCGCTCCTCCGGAAGCACACCGAGCATGTCGCCGATGACGGCCATCGGAAGCGGCGCCGCGATGTCCCAGACGAAGTCGCATTCGCCCCGTTCGCATACCGCGTCGATCAACGCGTCACACAGGGTGCCGATCGAATGCTGCCTGTCTTTCACCCGCTTACGGGTGAAGCCGGAGTTGACGAGCTTGCGGCGCAACAGATGGATCGGGTCGTCCATTGTGATCATCATCGGCGGCCCGTCTTGATCTGGACGGATGCCGCCGGCGTTGGAGAACAGCTCGGGTGCGCGTTCGGCGTCGATCACCGACTGATAGGTCGCCGCGGCCGCCAATCCGTTGCGGTCCCGAAACACCGGCTCGTTGTCGCGCATCCACTTGTAGACCGAGCGCGAGTCGCCCGCGTAGAAGGCGCCGTCGGTCAGGTCAATGTCGGGCCGCAGTTCACTGCGGGTATCGATGGTGCTGTGCAAGGCTCTTATCCTTCCCCGCCGCCGGGCGCACACCGCTCTTTGTACCGTGGACCTTACAGTAGGCGTTCTGGTATGCGGCACCAAGCTTTTCGGAGGAAAGCCCACGGCCGCTGTGGCTCAGCTAACGGCTCGCATCGGGGATCGAGGCCGTCGGAATGGGTATAGAAGCGTTCCGTCTACCTTTTACTCGCGAGGAACCCACCATGAGCGAAATGATCCGGCGCCAGCTCGGTAGAACGGACAGCCCGATCGAGGACGAGCTCGAGGACGCCTTCACCAGGATGTTGAGCGAGGGCACCCAGCGCCTGCACCGTAGTTGGCGAGGAGTACTGGTCACCGGCTTTTTCGGTGGCACCGAGGTTGCGCTCGGCGTGCTCGCCTACCTGTCGGTTTTGGACGCTACCCATCAGCCGCTGCTCGCGGGTCTCGCGTTCTCGATCGGATTTCTTGCCCTCCTGCTAGGCCGCAGCGAGCTGTTCACCGAAGGGTTCATCATCCCAGTTGTCACGGTCGCGGCGAAGCGCGCGAGCCTTTTTCAACTGGCCAAACTGTGGGGCGGAACGATGTTCGCCAACCTCGCCGGCGGCTGGGTGATCATGTGCCTGATCATGGCGGGCTTCCCCAAGTTGCAAGCGCAGACCATCGAATCCGCCGCTCACTTTGCTACCGCACCGATGTCGTGGCAGACCCTGTCGCTGGCCGTACTGGGCGGGATGGTGATCACGTTGATGACCCGAATGCAACATGGCACCGACTCGGTTCCGGCGAAGATAGCCGCGGCCGTCGCTGCGGCATTCTTGCTCGCGGGGCTGCAGTTGTTCCACTCAATTCTCGACTCGCTGTTGATCTTCGGCGCCCTCGCCACCGGGAAAGCGCCGTTTGGCTGGGTCGACTGGTTCGGCTGGTTCAGCTATACCGTGGCCGGCAACGTCATCGGCGGCCTCCTGTTTGTGACGCTGCTGCGACTACTGCGCAGTAAGGACCGTTTGGAAGAGGAACGCGCCGATGCCGATTCGGCGTGGTCCTAGCGACCCCGAACCCCGCTGTCGACGATCTTGATCTGCTTGTGCGGGTACCGGCGCCGGGCATGCGCCTCGGCTGCCGAGTTCGGCAGGACATACAGGGTTTCTTTCTTGTCCTGCAAGGGTTTTAGCACCAAGTCCATAAAGTTTTTGCGGTCGTCGAGATACGGTTCGATGACGTCCTCTCCCGCAGGGCAGACGGCCAGGCAATAGGCAGCCTTGTAATTGGGTTTGAACGACAGGCTCTGTCACATCGAGGCATTCTCGGAATCGCTTACCCGGGAACGAAAGTCGGCGGCATCCGCGCTGTCGGCGATGGTCTGTACCCAGTCAGTGAATCCACCCATGAACTCGCGGTAGTTGTGCACCGAGCACGCGACGAAGTCGAATTCCCCGTTCTTACCGATCGCGCCCACGGGGCACGCCGCCACGCACAGCTTGCACTCCAGACACGGGCTGTAATCGAGTGGTTCGCCGTAGCCGCTGACCGGTGCGTCCACCAGGATGGTGCCGAGCAGGATGAAGTTGCCGAACCTCGGATGAATCACGTTGCGGTGTATGCCCATTACGCCGAGACCGGCGGCGACGGCGACAGGCTTGTGCGCGACCACCCAGATGCGCCCCGGGAATTTGTCCATCTCCATGGGGAAGGTGGCCGACGGATTCAGCGCCCGATAACCGGCCTCCTGCAGTTGCCGCACGATGCGGTGGGCGGCTTCGTTGAGCAGTTCCCCGCTGCGGTGGAATTCCTGGTTGGCGACGCTGCGCGCCGACGAGCGGACGTTATCCCGGTTCATTTTGACGACGAGCGAGATGTAGCTCTTGGTGCCCGGAAGCGCGGCCTCGACGTGCTCGACTTCCGAGGCCAGGTCGGGGTTGTCGACGCTGGCGAACGCCACGTCGTCGACGCCGGCCGTCAGGCAGATTTCCCGCAACCAGTCGGCATCGAGCACACCGGGACGCTTTGTCCTGCGAGACCGCACCTTTCGGACGGTGGGGTGCTCAGCCAGTCGGCCCGGGAGTCTGTCAGCCATGCTGAGTATAGTACAACATACTCAGCTACGAGTGCGAGATCTACCGGTGATCGGTGTCGATTCCGAAGGGCGTCAGGGCATCTCAGACGCCGGTTGCGCGCTCCAAATCCTTCAGCGAGGTGTCCAGGTGGCCCAGGAGCCGCTGCAGGTGTGGAACGCTGCGGCGGCATCCGACGAGTCCGAAGTCGAGGTTGTTGGCGTTGTTGGTCACCGTGATGTTGACCGCCTGCCCGTCGAGGGGGATGGACAGCGGGTAGTTGCCGTCCAGCCGCGCACCACGCCAGTACAGCTGGTCGGAGCAGCCGGTCGACACGTTGGAGATCACGATGTTGAACGGCGGCGAGCCCGCCGAGAGGTAGCCCGGGATCAGCCCGAAGAAGAGTCCCCCGATGTTGAAGGCGGACAGGGCAAGTTGCTGAACCGCCGGCAGCTGCCAGAACACCTCTTTGGTGTCGCGGATCGACGAGCTGATGATCTCGAGGCGCTTCGCTGGATCGTCGAGATTGGTCGCCAGGTTGCACAGGAAGGTCCCGACGTTGTTCCCGGCGCGGTCGTCGCCGTCCTTGCGCAGATTGACCGGGACCATCGCGGTCAGCGGGGCGTCGGGCAGCGCGTCCTGTTCGAGGAGGTACTGGCGCAGCGCGCCGGATGACATCGCGAGGATGACGTCGTTGACCGTCACGCCCGCGGCCGATTTGACCGCGTTGATGCGGTCCAAGGACCAGGACTGTGCGGCCACCCGTCGGGCGCCACCGATCCGGACGTTGAACATGGAGCGCGGCGCCCGAAATGGCAGGGTCAGTTGTTGTTCGAGCAGCGCGGCCCGCGCGAGCTTGAGCGTCGACGGCGCCAGTCCGAGCGCCGAACCGGCGGTGTGCCCGATCCGTTCGAACAACGACGTTTGCTTGCGCTCCCTGCGTTTGCGCGGCCCCAGGCTCCATGGGACCCGCACCTCGTCGTCGTCCGGGTCGGAGGTGAAGGCGCGCTGCACCAACCGCAGCGCCGACATACCGTCCATGAGGGAATGGTGGTACTTCGTGTACACCGCGTAGCGCCCGTCCTGCATGCCTTCGACGAGGTGCGCCTCCCACAGCGGCCGGTGCCGGTCGAGCAGACTGCCGTGCAACCGCGAAGCCAGCTCGAGCAGATCGCGGACTCGTCCGGGTTCGGGCAGAGCAGAGCGGCGAAGGTGGTAGTCAAGTTCCACGTCCTTATCGGAGGACCAGGCGAGATTGGTGACGCCGCCGAAGAAGGCCGGATGCTTACGAAAGGCCGGTTGCACGTCGGTGCACTCGAGCATGGCCTGGTAGGACTCGCGCACGAAATGGGGCCCCGCATCCGCGGGCGGCTCGAACAGCTGCAGCGATCCCACGTGCATGGCATGTTCGCGTGATTCACCGATGAGGAACAGCGCGTCCGTTGGCGATATCAGTTCCATGGTTGTCCACCGTGTCCTTCCGGCCTTGCCGTCCAAACGTGATGGACGATCTACCTCTTAGTAACCAAACCGGGCTTTATCCACACCCGAGCTCACACATCAATGCGCGGGAGATTTGGCGGCGGGACGATTAGCTGAGGCTCAGGGGGCCGCGGAAAGGATGCCGACGCGACCGGCATCGGCTTCGCGCCGCAACACGGTGGTGCTGAGCTCGAATCGCAGGCCGGAGATCGTTTCGTTCACCAATGGGTTGCCTGTCCACCACGTGATGCGGCAAACGCGGTGACTGATCCGCCACCCGGCGGGCGTACGCACCAGGGCGTCGTCGTACCAGCCGGTGCCATCCCACAGCGGGTTGTCGCCGGCCGCCTTGCGGATCAACCGCCAGCCCCCGTTGCAGAAGCTGTGCGCACGGTCGCCCGCGACGTGGACGACATGGGTGGACATGGTGTGCTGGGTGGAATCGAAGGGGTCGTGAAACGCGGCGAACTCGGTCTTGAATCGTTCGCGATCGGTCCAGCGCGACGTCGGACCGTAGTCGGCGTCGACGTCGGGGGCGAAAATTCGGTCGAACAGTTCCCATCGCTGGCTGTCAACCGCCAGTCCATAGAGATTGACCAGTTGAGTGATGGCCGCGACGTCGCTGTCGGTCATGGTTCTCCCGGGTGCGGTGATGTGTCTTGAGCACA
>NZ_JAFAUS010000177.1 GCF_019243155.1 Mycobacterium sp. | reverse complement strand
GACGACTCGTTCTTCGATCTGGGTGGGGATTCCCTGTCGGCGATGCGACTTGTCGCGGCGATCAACACAGAGCTGGACACGAACCTGTCGGTGCGCACGGTGTTCGAGGCGCCGACGATCGCGGCGCTGGTCACCCACCTCGGGGAGGGTGTCAGCCCACTGGCGCCATTGGTTCCGGTGGAGCGGCCCGCGGTGGTGCCACTGTCGTTCGCCCAGAGCCGGTTGTGGTTTATCGACCAATTACAGGGCCCCTCACCGGTTTACAACATGGCTGCGGCATTGCGCATTGACGGCCCGCTGGACACCGAAGCGATGGGTGCCGCACTTGCCGATGTGGTGGGCCGCCATGAAAGCCTGCGCACCCTCTTCCCCGCGCTCGACGGCGCCCCCCGGCAACTGGTCGTCCCGGCCGAAGAGGCCGACACGGGCTGGCAGGTCGTCGATGCTCGCCGCTGGCCGGCGGGAATGCTCGACGAGGCCATCGAGGCCGTGACATCCCACAACTTCGCGCTGGCCACCGAAATACCTCTGCGGGCAATACTTTTCCGCGTGACCGAGAACGAGCACGTGCTGGTGGCCGTGGTGCACCACATCGCCGCCGACGGCTGGTCGATCACCCCGCTGGTGCACGACTTGGGGCTGGCCTATGCCGCCCGGTCGGCAGGGCATGCCCCGGGCTGGGCGCCGCTGGCGGTGCAGTACGCCGACTACACGCTGTGGCAGCGCGACCAGTTGGGTGATCTCGACGACGGCGACAGTCGCGTCGGCGCGCAGTTGGCGTACTGGGAACGGACTTTGGCCGGGCTGCCCGACCGGACGGCGCTGCCCACCGACCGGCCCTACCCGCTGGTGGCCGATCACGACGGCGCGCAGGTCGTCGTCGACTGGCCCACCGAGTTGCAGCAACAGGTCGCCAAGGTCGCCCGGGAGCACAACGCGACGAGCTTCATGGTGGTGCAGGCCGCGCTGGCCGTGCTGCTGGCCAAGCTCGGCGCGAGTTCCGATGTGGCCGTGGGCTTCCCGATCGCCGGGCGCGGCGACCCCGCGCTCGATGAGTTGGTCGGGTTCTTCGTCAACACCCTGGTGCTGCGGGTGGATCTGGCCGGTGACCCCACCGTGGCCGAGCTGCTCGCCCAGGTCCGCCAACGCAGCTTGGCTGCCTACGACAACCAAGATGTTCCCTTCGAAGTCCTCGTCGACCGCCTCAACCCGGCCCGCAGCCTGACCCGCCACCCCTTGGTCCAGGTGTTGTTGGCTTGGCAGAATTTCGTTGGGCACGACAACGATCTCACCGCCGAGCGGACGCTGGGTGATCTGCGGATCGCTCCGCTGCGGGTGGACACCCGCACCGCACGCGTCGACCTGACCTGGTCGCTGTTCGAACGCTGGACTGACACCGGTGAGCCCGCGGGGATCGGCGGCACGGTCGAATACCGCACGGACGTCTTCGACGCCACCAGCATCGAGGCGCTGATCGCTCGATTGCAGCGGGTCCTGACCGCGATCACCGATGATGCCGGACAACGGCTTTCGTCGATCGAAGTGCTTGATACCGCCGAACACAGCCGGCTGGATGGGTGGGGCAATCGTGCAGTGCTCACCGCACCGCCGGTGACCACACTGCCGTCGATCCCGGAAGCGTTCGGCACCCAAGTAGCCCGCGCTCCGGAGGCAGTGGCGCTCAGCGGCGAAGAGCGGTCGTGGACCTACCGCGAGGTCGATGACTTCGCTAACCAGTTGGCGCACTTACTGATTGAGCATGATGCGGGTCCGGGGCGGTATGTGGGCCTGCTTCTCCCGCGTTCACCTGAAGCCATCGTGGCGATCCTGGCGGTATTGAAGACCGGCGCGGCCTACGTGCCGATCGATCCGGCGGTACCGGCGGCGCGGATCGAATTCGTTCTGGCCGACGCCGCTCCGATCGCGGTGGTCACCACCACCGACGTGCGGTCCAGACTGGGCGGATCCGACGTGCCGGTCATCGATATCGCCGACCCTGCGGTAGCCGCGCAGCCGAACACCGCGTTGCCGGCACCGGCGGGCGACGACATCGCCTACGTCATCTACACGTCCGGCACCACCGGGACACCCAAAGGCGTTGCCGTGCCGCACCGTAACGTCACTCAGCTACTGGAGTCGCTGGACGCCGAGCTGGCGCTGGGGCAGGTGTGGACGCAGTGCCACTCGCTGGCGTTCGACTTCTCGGTGTGGGAGATCTTCGGTGCGCTGTTGTATGGCGGACGACTGGTGATCGTGCCAGACCCGGTGGTGCGTTCGCCGGAAGACCTGCACGGCCTACTGGTGCGTGAGCAGGTCAGTGTGCTGAGCCAGACCCCGTCGGCGTTCTATGCGCTGCAGACCGCCGATGCGCTCTCACCGGGGCTGGGCCTGGAGTTGAAGCTCGAGGCTGTGGTGTTCGGTGGCGAGGCGCTGGAACCCCAGCGTCTCGGTAGTTGGTTGCACTACCACCCGGGACTGCCGCGTCTGATCAACATGTACGGCATCACCGAGACGACGGTGCACGCGTCGTTCCAGGAGATCGGCGCCAGCGATTTCGAGGGCCACGGCAGCCCGATCGGGATCCCCCTTGCGCACTTGGGCTTCTCGGTGCTCGATGGCTGGTTGCGGCCGGTGCCCGCCGGAGTGGTCGGGGAGTTGTATGTGGCCGGGGCGGGTCTGGCCACAGGCTATGTTGGCCGCGCCGGGTTGACCGCGGCGCGGTTTGTGGCGTGTCCGTTCGGGGCGCCCGGATCGCGGATGTATCGCACCGGTGATCTCGTGTCGTGGGGCGCCGACGGACAGCTGCAGTATCTTGGCCGGGCCGACGAGCAGGTCAAGATCCGCGGCTACCGCATCGAATTGGGTGACGTGCAAGCGGCACTACTCGCGTTGGCGGGGGTCGAACAGGCCACCGTGACCGCACGCGAGGACCAGCCCGGCGAGAAGCGTCTCGTCGGCTATGTCACCGGATCGGCCGATCCCACCGAACTGCGCACCGCGCTGGCGGATCGGCTGCCCGGATATATGGTGCCGGCCGCGATCGTCGCGCTCGACGCAATGCCGTTGACGATCAACGGCAAACTGAACACCCCAGCCCTGCCTGCACCCGAGTATCAGGATGCCACCCGCTATCGCGCCCCGAGCGGTGCGACGGAAGAGATCCTGGCCGGCATCTACGCCCAGGTGCTCGGGCTCGAGCGGGTCGGGGTCGACGACTCGTTCTTCGATCTGGGTGGGGATTCTCTGTCCGCGATGCGGCTGGTCGCGGCGATCAACACCGAGCTGAACACCAACCTGTCGGTGCGTACCGTGTTCGAGGCACCGACGATCGCCGCCCTGGCTCCCGGAATCGGTGAGGACCCAGGAAGGGTAGCCCCGCTGGTGGCCATGGAACGGCCCGCGGTATTGCCGTTGTCGTTCGCCCAGAACAGGTTGTGGTTCCTCAACCAATTGCACGGCCCCTCACCGGTTTACAATCTGGCGGTGGCGTTGCGGTTGGACGGCACCCTGGACACCGCCGCAATGGCCGCCGCGCTGAACGACGTGGTGGCCCGCCATGAAAGCCTGCGCACCCTCTTCTGTGCGCCGGACGGCATCCCGGAACAAAAGATCATTCCCGCCGAGCAAGCGCGGGTGGGCTGGCAGGTCATCGACGCATCGGGCTGGCCGACGGGTCAACTCGACGACGCGATCGAGGCCGCGACCCGGCACAGCTTCGAATTGGCCGCCGAAATCCCATTGCGAGCAGAGCTTTTCCGTGTCGGCGATGACGAGCACGTGCTGGCCGCCGCGATTCACCACATCGCCGCCGACGGCTGGTCGATCGCCCCGCTGGCTCGCGATCTGGCACTGGCCTACACCGCGCGGGCGGCGGGACACTCCCCGAGTTGGGCGCCCCTGGCGGTGCAGTACGCCGACTACACCCTGTGGCAGCGGGAGCAGTTGGGTGATCTCAGCGACAGCGGCAGCCGTGTCGGCGCTCAGTTGGCCTACTGGGAGCAGGCTTTGGCCGGGATGCCCGACCGGTTGCAGCTGCCCACCGATCGGCCCTATCCGCTCGTTGCCGATTACCACGGCGCCAGTGTGACGGTGGATTGGCCGACGCAGTTGCAGCAGCAGGTCGTCAGGTTGGCGCGCGAGCACAACGCGACGAGCTTCATGGTGGTGCAAGCCGCGTTGGCGGTGCTGCTGGCCAAGCTCACAGCGAGTTCCGATGTCGCCGTGGGCTTCCCGATCGCCGGGCGTGGCGATCCCGCGCTCGATGAGCTGGTCGGGTTCTTCGTCAACACCCTGGTGCTGCGGGTGGATCTGGCCGGCGACCCTACCGTGGCCGAGGTGCTCGCCCAAGTCCGCCAGCGCAGCCTGGCGGCCTACGACAACCAAGACGTCCCCTTCGAGATTCTGGTCGAGCGCCTCAACCCGGCCCGCAGCCGGACCCACCACCCCTTGGTCCAGGTCATTCTGGCTTGGCAGAATAACGATCTCGCGGAGTTGGACATGGGCGATCTGCGGGTCAGCCCGATACCAGTGGACACCCACACCGCGCGCATGGACCTCACCTGGTCGCTGTCCGAACGGTGGACGCAGGCCGGCGAGCCTGCTGGGATCGGCGGGCTGGTGGAGTACCGCACCGACGTCTTCGATGCCACCAGTATCGAGGTTCTGATCCACCGGCTCCAGCGGGTACTGACTGCGATCACCGCCGAAGCAACACAACGTGTTTCGTCCATCGAGGTGCTCGACGCCGACGAATATGCCCGGCTTGACGCGATCGGTAACCGCGCGGTGCTGACGACGCCGGTGGTTGCGCCGGCATCGATTCCGGCGGTGTTCGCCGTGCAGGTGGGCCGGGCTCCGGGGGCGGTGGCGTTGACGTGTGGCGGCGACTCGCTGACGTATGCGCAGTTGGATGAGGCGTCAAACCGGTTGGCGCATCTGCTTATCGGGCATGGTGTGGGGCCGGGGCGGTGCGCGGGTCTGCTGATGGAGCGTTCCGCTGAAGCGGTCGTGGCGATCCTGGCCGTGCTCAAGACCGGGGCGGCTTACCTGCCGATCGACCCGGGGGTGCCCGCGGCGCGGATCGAGTTCGTTTTGTCTGATGCCGCCCCCGCCGCGGTGATCACCAACGAGTATCTGCGTTCGCGCCTGAATG
>NZ_JAFAUS010000324.1 GCF_019243155.1 Mycobacterium sp. | reverse complement strand
ACGGCGTGGTGATCACCGAGCCGGCGCTGCCCTGCATGCTCGTCGGCGAGATCGCCCTGCTGCGCAAGATCCCGCGAACCGCCACGGTCACCACAGTCGAACCGCTGACCGGCTGGATCGGCGACAACGACGCGTTCGCTCAGATGGCGCACATTCCGGGAATCATGCCCCGGTTACTGCGCACGGTGCGCCAGCGATTGGCCGCTTTCATCACGCCCATCCCCGTACGGGTTCGCGACGGATCCCTGCTGCTGCTGCGCCCGGTCCTGCCGGGCGACAGGGAGCGGACCGTGCACGGGCACGTCCAATTCTCCAGCGAGACGCTGTACCGGCGGTTCATGTCGGCCAGGATTCCGACCCCGGCGCTGATGCACTACCTGGCGGAGGTCGACTATGTCGACCATTTCGTCTGGGTGATGACCGACGGCGGCGACCCGGTGGCCGACGCTCGCTTCGTCCGCGACGAACACGACCCGACGATCGCCGAGATCGCGTTCACCGTCGCCGACGCCTACCAGGGCCGCGGCATCGGGACCTTCCTGATCGGCGCGCTGTCGATTGCCGCCCGCGTCAATGGAGTCGAACGATTCTCGGCGCGGATGCTCGCGGACAACGTGCCGATGCGCTCGATCATGGACCGGTACGGCGCGGTATGGCAGCGCGAAGACATCGGAGTCATCACTACCGTCATCGGCGTGCCTCGCCGGCGCGACACCGTCATCAAAAAAGAGACGGCCAACGAGATCAAACGCGTTGCCCGCCAGATGATCGAGGTCGTCAGCTGACGGGCATACGGCGCTGCGGGATTGCCCTGACGGCGGCTCTGCTGGGCGTCGCTTGCGCCCATTCCCATCCACCCCCGCGGGCGTCCACGCCGCCATCGCCGTCGCCTGCTGCTACCGCCGTCAACCCCGGCAACATCAAGCGGGTCGTGCGCGACTTGCCACCCGGTTATGAGGTGACCACGGCGATCCCCGACGGCGCCACGCCGAGAGTGATCTGGAGCCTCGGCGCCGACGCGTCGGACAGCAAGGCCAAGCCGCCGCAATGCGGGATACTTGCCGACCCCGGAAAGGGACTCGATCAATCGGCGCAAGGCGTGTCGGGGTCGGGCGGCGGCGGGATCGTCGATGCGGTGGTCGTGGCTTTGCCGGGACCGGTGGACTTCCCCCGTGATCTGATCGCGCCATGCGGGCAATGGAGCATGACGGGCGGCCACACCACGGCCGGCGTTCGTCTCACCGATGCCCCTCACATCGACGGTGCCGAAACCCTCGGCATGGTGGCCGACACCAAGTCATCCGTCGAATCGGGCACCGAGATCGACTCGCGCACATATACATTCACCGCGTATTTGGGCAGCTATTACGCGTTCACCACTCTGACCACGGACCCTGGGTCGGTGGTCGCGGCGCTACCACCGCGCTTCGCCGCTGATCTGCTCGTCAAAACGGTGTCCGCGCTGCGTAGCTGAACCGCTCGCCTTAGGTAGATTGGCCCCGATGTTGAAGCTGTTGCCCGCGGCCGCCGCGGTGTGCGTGCTCGCCGGCTGCTCTTCGGCTGCAAACTCCTCGAAGGCCGACATCAGCAAGGTCGCCGAGTTGAAGTCGGCCTTCGGGCCCGAATACAAGGTCGGCGACACCAGTGAACGCGCGATCGATCCCAAGCTGCTGTCGGCCCGAAAGCTGCCGGAGGGACTGAAATTCGATCCGGCGAATTGCGCGAAAGCGGCGGTAGGACCGGACATGCCGCCGGACTTGCAGGGCAATATGGCCGCGGTCTCGGCCGAAGGCAACGGCAATCGGTTCGTCGTCATCGCCGTGGAGACGTCAAAAGCCTTACCGGTCAACGACCCCGGCAAGGACTGCAAAAAGGTGGCATTCTCCGGGCCCCAGCTGCGGGGCGGCATCGAGGTGGTCGACGCGCCACAGATCGACGGGACTCAGACGATGGGTGTGCACCGGGTGCTGCAGGCCCTGGTCGCCGGGGGTGCCCGCACCGGGGAGTTGTATGACTATTCGGCCCAGTTCGGTGACTACCAGGTGATCGTCACGGCGAACCCGCTGGTGATCCCCGACAAGCCGGTGGCGCCGGTCGACACCCAACGGGCGCGCGACCTCCTCGTCAAGGCGGTGCAGGCCGTCCGCAGCTGAGGGGCTGTCGCTAGCGCACGCCGCGCGGCCTGAACTGAATGCTGATGCGCGGGCCGACGGGAGTCGACGTCTTGGGCACGGCGTGCTCCCAGGTCCGCTGGCATGACCCGCCCATCACGAGCAGATCCCCGTGCGCCTGCGGCAGCCGCAGCGACGGGCCACCCCCACGCCGCCGCATCGCGAAGGTCCGGGTGGCGCCCAGGCTGATGATCGCCACCATGGTGTCCTGCGTGCTGCTGCGGCCGATGGTGTCGCCATGCCACGCGACGCTGTCGGAGCCGTCGCGGTAGCAACACAACCCGACGGTGGTGAACGGCTCGCCGAGCTCGCCCGCATAGATGTCGTTGAGCCGCCGGCGCAGCTTGGCCAGCAGGGGATGGGGAGGCTCATCGAGGGTGAGGTCGTGAAAACTCACCAGCCGCGGCACGTCGACCACCCGGTCGTACATCTGGCGGCGTTCCTCCCGCCAGGGAACCGAGGACAGTAGCGGGTCGAGCAGCTCATCGGCGTCGGTGAGCCAGCCGGCGCGGATTTCGACGAAGGCGCCATCGCCTAGTTGTCTGCGCTCGGTGTGCTGGAACAGGGAGCCTTGTACCGCCATCTCCACGCCGCCGAGTTTATCGCACACCCGTTCGATCGCAGGGCTCGCGCGGTGGGCGTGTGGGCCCGGCCAATCGCGCCCGGCGCCGCTAACGTGAACCCGTGGCTGATCTGCTGGGCACGGATTCTGAGGTGGGCCCGCTACGGGTGGTCATCGTGCACCGCCCCGGCGGGGAGTTGCGGCGGCTCAACCCGCGCAACCTCGACCAGTTGCTGTTCGACGGGCTGCCGTGGGTCGCGGGCGCGCAATCCGAGCACGACCAGTTCGCCGAACTGCTGCGCTCCCGCGGCATCGAGGTGCTGCTGCTGTCGGACCTGCTGACCGAGGCGCTGACCCACAGCGGGGCGGCGCGGATGCAGGGCGTCGCCGCCGCCGTCGACGCACGCCGGCTCGGTTTGCCGTTGGCGCAAGAAGTCTCGGCTTACCTGCGGGGCCTGGAACCGCACAGATTGGCTCAGGTGCTGATGGCGGGCATGACGTTCAACGAGCTGCCGTCGGACACCCGGACCGACGTGTCGCTGGTGCTTCGCATGCACCACGGCGGCGACTTCGTCATCGACCCGCTGCCGAACCTCGTGTTCACCCGCGACTCGTCGATCTGGATCGGGCCCCGGGTGGTGATTCCGACCCTGGCGCTGCGC
>NZ_JAFAUS010000156.1 GCF_019243155.1 Mycobacterium sp. | reverse complement strand
CAACGCGTTCTGGGGTGACTCCTGGACTCCGGTGGTCTGAGTTTCCTCGACCACAACCGTCACTTCGTCACCTGGTCGAGCTTGGATATTCTGTATTGCCCCTCGGCCATGGCCATTTTCACCCGCAGCCGGTAGCCGGTCTCGTTCTGCTGCTGTTCGTTGGCCACCTTGACGCGCAGCGCGACGAGCACGTCGACCGAACCGTCGGGATTGTTGCGCTCGACGGCACCCCGCACGTCGGACACCTCAACGTGGATGTTGGCGGCCTGATAGGCCTGCACCAACTGACTGGTGTACACCAGCGCCTGAGAACGGAAAGCGCCTGTGCCACAGTCGATGATCTTCTGCTCGCTGGCGAGCATCGCATTGGTGTCGGGCGCCTGGGTGGCCGAAACGCAGTCGATAGCGGCCTTGAGCGCCGCGGCGTTGGTGCGGGCTATCACCTGACTGTCGTGATGGAAACGTAGCGCGAGGTAGCCGCCCGCACCGATGCCGCCTGCGCACAACACCAGCAACACCGCGATGCCGACCAGCCAGCCGCGACTCAGTCGCGACGGTCCACGCGGGGCCGGCGCATCCTGGTCGGCCCCGCCATCGGATTCACTCGAGTCTTCGGTTTCGCTCTGATCAGCTCCGTCGCCGGACTCCGACGGCTCCTCGGCCACCGTCTCGGTTTCCGGCGGATCCTCGGGCTTCAACGAATCATCCGCGTCGATGGGGTTCAGCCGGCTGGCGCCAGCATCTCCTTCCATCCGTCGTCTCCTGTTCGGGTCGAGTTCTCGACGGAGTATTTGACTCCGTCTGGCCCTACCAGCTCACCGCTTTGCGGACTGTAAACCGCCGAGGGAGGCCCGGGGGTGTAGACACACGGGTTGGGCTGCTGACCGTTGCACTGCACCGTACCCGACCCCGGCCGTGACAAGGGGTCGCTGGTGGGCGGGGGTGTGCCCGCCACCCGGTCCGACGGGGCCGGGTTCAGCCCGTTGTCGATGGTCGGCGCGGGGATCACCATGCCGGGCTTCACCGGCTGGTCGCAGCGTGCCGCGGGCGCCGGGCACGTCAAGATCTGGTTGGGGTCTCCGAACCAGGGGTTGGTTCCCGCCGGGACGTACGGCTTGGGATCACGGCATTCCCGCGGGGAGGCAGCGCGCTTGCCGGGGATGTCCACGCACGGGATGTTGCGCGACCCGCGGACGCTGTTGGCCGGCGTGTCCATCGGGATCTTGCAGTATGTGCCCTCGGGCAGCGGCTGCATGCTGGTGTCGGCCGGCGATCGCCACTCGGACGCGGGCATGAAGCCGGTGAGGCATGGCGGCGGCTGGTTGATCGACAACCCCAGGTCCAGTGCGGCCATGTTCGGGAAGGGCGCCGCCACGGTCTGCGCGATCGACGCACCCTGGGGCAGGAACACCAGCACCTGCTCGACGCCGGTGTGGTAGCGCTTGAGCAGGTCGAACACGACCTCGACGTTCGCCAGCGTCTGCGGCAGCGATTCACGGACATCGCTGAACACCGAGTTGACGTCATCGGCCGTCGGTGCCGCCTGGCGCAGCACGCTCTTGAGATGTTGATCCTGCTGCGCGGACTGCGCGCTCAGATTGTTCAGGTTGCGCGCCCAGCGCTCGATCGCGCTCCCGGAGTTCACCTGGCTTTCGATGACTGGACCGGAATTCTGGATGATGTCGTTGACGTCGTTGATGTTGGTTTTGAAGTCGCCGACGATCGCCTGCGTGGAGTCGACCAGTCGTTGCAGGGCCGGCCCCAGGCCGCCGACGGATTGTGCGGTCTCGTCCAGCAATTGGGCGATCTTGTCCTTCGGCAACACCGACAGCCCACGGTTCGCGGTGTCCAGGGCCGGTCCGATCTCGGCGGGCACCGTCGACTTCGTGATGGTCTGCCCGGACGAGAGGTACTTGCCGGGGTTGCCGCTCGACTCCAGGTCCAGGTACTGCTCACCGACGGCCGACACCGAGTGCACGTTGGCCGACGCATCGATCGGGATCTTGTAGCGACTGTCGATGCTCATGGTCGCTTCGGCGCCCCGCTCGGTCGGCTCGACATCGGTCACTTTGCCGATGGTGATCCCGCGGTAGGTCACGTTGGCGGTCGGATACAGACCACCCGACGCCGGCAGCTCGGCCTTCAGCGTGTAGCGGCCGATGCCGACCAGACTCGGGATCTGCAGGTAGTACACACCGAGCACGAGCAGCGCGACGACCGTCAGGACCCCGAATGCGATCAGCTGGCGTCTAATGAAGGGAGTCAGCAATTCCTGTCCCCCCTTTCCACCAGTGGTCCGCCCGGCGCGTCGTTCGGGTTCGGCGTGTAGCGCACGTCCGGGATCATCGTCTCGGGGTCGCGGCCATACGACTGCTCGAGGG
>NZ_JAFAUS010000527.1 GCF_019243155.1 Mycobacterium sp. | reverse complement strand
GCGATGGTCATCATCCCCTCGATCCAATGGCCACGGGCCGGCGGGTCGGTAATCCCCATCCGCGTCAGCGCCTCCTCGAGGTAGCCACGGATCGCCTCCGGTCCCTCCGGCCACGCGCCCCGACCATCGAACCCCACCTGGCGCAGCTGGATCGGGCCCTGCACGGCGGCAGCTTCGTGGACCGCGACAGGAAGGCCAACGGGTTGCCACCACGACGCAGCGGAACTGGCTTGGCCGGCCCACGACACTTTCGGGCCCCGCGCGCCCACACCCGTCGAGCAGTTACCCGAGGTGCTGGCTATAGCGAGGCTGGTCAGCGCCACCACCACCAGATAGGCCGCCGCGACCCGGCGCAACCGGGGGAACAACCGCCGTACCCTCGCCGGACAGCCCCGCAGGCCTGCGACGAGGGCGGAACCGGGAGTGCCTTCGGCGCGCGCATCCACCCCACGCACCCCCCTCGAGCCTGCCGATATTGATTGATTCCCCTGCCCATCCGCAGTTCCGCGCAGGCCGGTGCCGCCAGGAAATTAGGCCTCAGCCACGCTCAGCGCAGCGTCTACATGCCTGGCATGGCAGTGACTGCGCCGACCAATTGACGGCTCTGTCAGCATAGCGGCCGTGCACCCGTGCAACCTGGGGTTTGCCCGGTAGTGTGATCGACTACATAACCGGACCACGCGGCACCGCTGGCTCACCGCCGATGGGGTTTTGGAGGTTGCCACAAGAGTCGGTATCCTGGTTCGGTCCAGGTCAACCTGGCAGTCCCGGCCACGTGCCATACGCCGAGCCGGACCCCCGAGATTTGAGGAGCTAGAACCATGGCCGCTGTGTGCGACATCTGCGGGAAAGGCCCCGGCTTCGGTAAGTCGGTGTCGCACTCCCACCGCCGCACCAGCCGTCGGTGGAACCCGAACGTGCAGACCGTGCACGTCGTCGCCCGCCCGGGCGGCAACAAGCAACGCCTGAACGTCTGCACCTCCTGCATCAAGGCCGGCAAGGTCGTCCGCGGCTAGCCCGCTACCTGCTCTGAAGCCACGGCTCCCGCGGCGCGGAAGCAGCCGTCGAAGTGACCGTTCTCGATCCCGACGGTCTGCATGAACGAATGCGCGACGACGGGACCGACGAACCGAAACCCCGCATCCCGCAGCGATACCGCGAGCCGGCGAGACTCCGGGCTGGTCATCCGGCCGTCGTCCCAGCTGCGCAGCAGATGATGCTCGCGGGGCTGATGCTGCCACGCCAGTTGCGCCAGTGAGCATTTCGACAACACTCGCGCGTTGTGCAGCGTCGCCTCGATCTTTCGCCGATTGCGGACGATGGAGGTGTCGCCCATCAATCGCTCGACGTCCTCGCCGGTCATCCGGGCGACCGCTGCCGGATCGAAGCCGTGAAACGCGGCGCGTAGGTTGTCCCGCTTGTCGAACACGATCGCCCAGGACAAGCCGTTTTCGAAGTACGTCAGCACCAGCGCCTCGAACAGCGCCGCCTCGTCGTGCGTCGGCGTTCCCCACTCGCCGTCGTGATAGGCGGTCAGGTCACGTCCCGTCTCGGTGGCCCACCGGCAGCGCGTGACACCGTCGGGGCCGGTCACCACGGTCGGGAGATGCGGCGCCACATCGACGCCGGCCATCGCCTTCAACGCGCGTCCCCTCCGCGATTCACGCGGGCACCTCGGCGAACCCGGGCACTCCCCCGTCCGCGACGGAGTTGAACCTGACCCGAGTTTCCAAGCGCTCGTTGATCTCTCGGATCGCGCTGTCCGGAAGCGCAGTAACGTCGAAGTTCTCGGTGATGCGCGAGGGCGTCACGGAGGCCGTCAGGACCGCGCTGCCACGCTGGATGCCCCATGCCAGCAGCACCTGCGCGGGCGTCTTGCCGAGGCGCCGAGCGATCGAGACGATGAGCTCGTCGTCGAGCAGTCGCGGTTCCAGCGCGTGTCCAAGAGATGCGAACGCCAGCAAGACGATTCCGTGTGTCTTATGCAATTCGTGAAGTTCCCACTGCGGGTGATAGGGATGCGCCTCGACCTCGACGACCGCCGGAATGATGCGGGCGGTGTCGACGATCTTGCGGACCGCCTTCGCGTCGATGTCGGACAGGCCGATCGCCCGGGTCAGTCCCTCGTCGACCAGGTTCTCCATCGCACCCCAGGTTTCGGCAAGCGTCACTCCGTCGTCGTAGATGACGGCTCCGTCGGGGTGGCGCGGATCCTGGTCATCGCCGGGCTGGAAGGCGAATGGCGTGTGCACCAGATACAGGTCGACGGCGTCGAGGCCGAGCCTGCTCAAGCTGGCCTGCAACGCGGGCCGGACCCGCTCCGGCCGATGGTTGTTGTTCCACAGCTTGGTGGTGACGAACAACTCCTCGCGGCGGACCGTTCCGTCGGCGAACAAGTCCTTGAGCGCCGCCCCGACCTCGGCTTCATTGCGGTACCGCTCGGCGGCGTCGAGATGACGGAAACCCACCTCCACCGCGGTTTTCACCGCATTTCGCGTCTTGGTGTTATCCGACAGCGACGTCCCGAAGCCGAGGGCGGGAATCTCGCCACCGCCATTGTTCAAGACGAACCTGTGTTGACTCAGACTCTCGGTTGATCCCATGGCCCGCGGCCTCCTCGCCTGTTCGAATAGATGACCAGTCGTCTAATTAACAGGCGGCGGGGCTCCCGGCATTCCCGACCTTCGGTCAGCGGAGCAGCGCCGCGACCGTGCCCGATTCGAAACGGTCGTAGGGGGTGCGGCTGCGAGTCACCTTACCGCGCAAGGCCGCGCCTTCCCATGCCTCGATCAATTGGGAGGCAAGCTCACTGGCGTCGAGATCCTTTCGGACTCCGCCGGACCCGCGCTGGCCGTCGAGCACGCACGCGGCCAGCGCCGCTCCCCAGCGATCGAGAATGCTCACGAGTTCGGTGCGCACAGGTTCGCTCGTCCCCCCGAGCTCCAGCGACATGTTGCCGATTAAGCAGCCGAGCAGAAAGTCGCCGGCCTCGTGTTCGTCGGCCAACGCGTGAAAGAAGCGGGCAATGCGTTCCTGCGCGGCCCCGTCCGCTTCCAGGATCGGCAGCAGCCGCTCCTCGATGTCGGCCCAATAGCGCTCGAGGATCGCCGCGGCGAAGGCCTCTTTGCTCGGGAAATACGCGTAGAAGGAGCCTTTCGGCACACCGGCCGCGTCGGTGATGTCTTTGACGCCGCTGGCGGCGAATCCGTGCGCGTGCACGAGATCCAGCCCCGCCGCGAGCAGGCGGCGGCGCACGTCAGGGTTCGCCGGCCGGGGCACGTTGCCATAGTAGTCGACCGGTCGCTTATCAATCGCCGTGCGTGTAATCCGTTGCGCCCCACCAACACCTCCCCGGGTGCGGGGACCGGTACCGGGGCACGATCGACGACCAGCTGCTCCGGGCCCCGCGACAGTGTGCCCAAAGCGCGGTCATCTCGGTCAGGGCAGTTTCCAATCGATCGGGTCGGCGTCCATCTTCGCCAGCAGTTCGTTGGCACGGCTGAACGGACGCGAACCGAAAAATCCCCGCGACGCCGACAGCGGCGAGGGATGCGGCGACTCGATCGCCACGCAATTGCCCTCGGCCAGAATCGGTTTGAGCGTTGACGCGTCGCGACCCCAGAGGATCGCCACCAGCGGTTGTGAGCGCGCGACCAGCGCGCGGATCGCGCACTCGGTGACGGCCTCCCATCCCTTGCCCCGGTGCGACGCGGGATTGCTGGGGCGCACCGTCAGCACCCGGTTCAGCAGCAGCACGCCACGCTGGGCCCACGGAGTCAGGTCGCCGCAGGACGGTGGCGGGTGCCCGAGGTCGGCGGTGTACTCGTCGAAGATGTTGGCCAGACTCCGCGGCAGCGGGCGCACGTCGGGGGCAACCGAAAAGCTCAGGCCCACAGCATGTCCCGGTGTCGGATAGGGATCTTGCCCGACGATCAGCACCCGGACGTTGTCGAACGGAAAGGTGAAGGCACGCAACACGTTCGGGCCCGCCGGCAGGTACCTGCGCCCGGCTGCGATCTCGGCCCGCAGGAACTCGCCCATCTGCGCAACCTGTTCGGAAACCGGTGCCAGGGCCGTCGCCCAACCCTGCTCGACGAGTTCGCCCAGCGGACGCGCCGTCATCGCTGCTCTTCATCCATCGCGTCGACGATCACCGCGCCACCCTACTCGACCGCCCGCCGCGCCTAACCCTCGAATGACTGCCAGCCGGCGTGGCCGCCGTACTCCTGGTCGTCGACGAGCACCCGGGCCGGTCCGTCCAGAACCCGCCCGATCACCCGCCAGCCGGCGGGCGGGCGTCCGGCGAAACAGGCGACCAGCGCATGGTCTTCACCACCGCCCAACACCCACGTCCACGGGTCCTCGTCCACCGCGGACCCGGCCGCGGCCAGCGCATCGTGATCGGCGGCCAGCGCGGCCGTGGACAGATCGATCCCCACCCCGGACGACTCGGCGACATGCGCCAGGTCGGCCACCAGGCCGTCGGAGATGTCGATCATCGCTTGCGCCCCCTCGGCGGCCGCCACCGCCCCCTGACCGTAGGGCGGTTCAGGAACCAGATGCCGCTGACGCAGCTCTTCGAATCCGTGAATATCCTTGTCCCACAACGAATATCCGGCAGCAGAGCGGCCCAGGTCACCGGCGACGGCGATCAACGAGCCGGCTTTCGCCCCCGATCGCAGCACCGGCGCGCGGCCGGCCAGATCGCCCAGCACCGACACCGAGATCACCCACTGCGGGCAGCTGACCAGATCGCCGCCGGCGATCCCGGCGCCGATGCGCTGCGCCTCGTCCCACATCCCGTCGACCAGCGCGTCCGCATCAGCGGCCGGCGTGTCACCGGGTGCACCGAAGGCCACGACGAAGGCCGTGGCCCGCGCGCCCATCGCCTCGACGTCCGCGGCATTCTGGGCGATCGCCTTGCGGCCGACGTCGTGGGGCGTCGACCAATCCAGCCGGAAATGCCGCTCGGCCACCAGCATGTCGGTCGACATCACGACGCGACCGTCCTGGGCGGTCACCAGCGCCGCGTCGTCACCCGGCCCGTGCACGACCGCGGGCGGCTGACGGCGGCCCCGCACCAAGCGATCGATGACGGCGAACTCGCCGAGCTGCCGCAGCGTCGGGGACTCACTCGATGCTTGGTCCGGCACGCCACCTCCTCCGGGGCCGGTGAGGGCCATTGGCCTTGGGAGTATTTTGAGTTTCTGCCCGCACGAGCGGCCTGCGCCAGTCTAAAACCCTGCGGCGATGCGGACGCTTTGCGGCCGAGGAGGATCAGGGCACTGATGGACGAGTCGGACAACGACGGGGGGCCGCCGCGCGCGGCGATCATCGCGGCGATCGCGCTGGCCGTCGTGGCGATCGGCGTGATCCTGGTCGTCGCGGCGAACCGCGAGGCGCCACGGCAACCGGTGGCCGTCGCGGAGGTCCCGGCTCCGCAAGCCGACGGCGCCGCATGCCGCGCGCTGAGCGACGCACTGCCGCAACGACTGGGCGACTATCAGCGGGCGCCGGTCGCGCAACCCGCGCCGCATGGCGCGGCCGCCTGGCGGACCGGGCACGACAGCGAGCCGGTGGTGCTGCGGTGCGGGCTCGACCGCCCCGCCGAGTTCGTGGTGGGATCTCCGATCCAGATCGTCGATCGCGTGCAGTGGTTCCAGGTCCGCTCCGAGCAGCAATCCGCCGGTGACGCGGGCAGATCCACCTGGTATGCGGTCGATCGGGGAGTGTATGTCGCGCTCACGCTGCCGTCGGCGTCGGGGCCGACGCCCATCCAGCAGCTTTCCGAGGTGATCGACCGCACCATCGGCGCGGTGCCCATCGCGCCGGGCCAACCCGGCTAGCGGGCCGTCAGCGCAGTCCCACGCCCCGCGCCAGCGCCGTCTCGACCATGGTCGCCAGCAGGGTCGGGTAATCCACGCCGCTGGCCGCAAACATCCTCGGGTACATCGAGATCGTGGTGAACCCGGGCATCGTGTTGATCTCGTTGAGCACCGGCCCGTCGTCGGTCAGGAAGAAGTCGACCCGCGCCAATCCCTGGCAGTCAATGGCCTTGAACGCCCGAATCGCCAATTCGCGCACGGCGTCGGCGATGTCGTCGTCCACCTTCGCCGGAACGTCCAATTCGGCTGCGTCGTCGAGGTATTTGGTGGCGAAATCGTAGAACGAGTCTTCGCGTCCACGCACCCCGGCCACCCGGATCTCGCCCAGTGTGCTGGCTTCCACTGAGCCGTCGGGCATTTCGAGCACGCCGCACTCCAGCTCACGGCCGATGATCGCCGCCTCGACAATGACTTTCGGGTCGTGCCTACGCGCGTCCGCGACGGCGGTGTCCAGCTGGTCCCAGCTGGACACCCGGCTGACGCCGATCGACGAGCCGCCGCGGGCGGGCTTGACGAACACGGGCAGCCCCAGCCGTTCGCGCTCCTCGGGTTCCAGGGTCGACCGGGTCGGTCGCAGCACCGCGTACGCGCCGACCGGCAGACCTTCGGCGGCGAACAGCTTCTTGGTGAATTCCTTGTCCATGCCTGCGGCGCTGGCCAGTACGCCTGCCCCGACGTAGGGCACTCCCGCGAGCTCCAGCAGGCCCTGGATCGTGCCGTCCTCCCCGTAGGGGCCGTGCAACACCGGGAACACCAAATCGACCGACGCCAGTACCTCATTCGCCCCGGGCGACAGGGAGACCAACTCGCCGCTGCGTTGCGGGTCGGCCGGCAGTGCCAATTCGGTGCCCGACTCCGCGGTCACCTCGGGCAACTGTCGGTTGGTGATCGCCAGGGCGGCCGGGTCGCCGTCGGTGAGCACCCACGAACCCTGCGGAGTGATACCGATCGCGACGACGTCGAAACGCTTGGGGTCCAGGTTGCGCAGGATGCTGCCCGCGGACACGCACGAGATCGCGTGCTCGTTGCTGCGTCCCCCGAAGACGACGGCGACGCGCACCCGCTCATTCCGTGCTGCGGGTTGCTGAGTCGACCGGTCGCTGGCGTTCACAATCTAAGAAGGCTACCGATCATTCTGGCTTGGTGCTGCGGCCGAGCAGCAGGGCCATCGCCTCGTTCACCGAGAGTCCCTTGTGGCAGACCCGGTGCACGGCGTCGGTGAGCGGCATTTCGACGTCATAGCTGGACGCCAGCGCGAGCACCGACTCGCAGGACGTCACGCCCTCGACGACGTGCCCGTCACCGCCGTCGGGGGTGCCGTGCAGCACCGACTCGACGGTCGCCCCGCGGCCGAGCTTTTCGCCGAATGAACGGTTGCGCGACCGCGGCGACGAACAGGTGGCCACCAGGTCACCCACCCCGGCCAGCCCCGCCAGCGTCGCGCCTTTGGCGCCGAGGGCGATCCCCAGCCGCATGATCTCCGCCAAACCTCGCGTGATGATCGCCGCGGCGGTGTTCTCGCCGAGCCCGACGCCCGCCGCCATGCCGCATGCCAGCGCGATGACGTTCTTGCACGCCCCGCCGACCTCGGTGCCGACGACGTCGCTGTTGGTGTAAGGGCGGAAGTAGCCGCTGTTCAGCATGCGCTGCAGGGCAACCGCGCGCCCGGAGTCACTGGACGCGACGACCGTCGCGGTGGGCTGGCACTGGGCGATCTCGCTGGCGAGATTCGGGCCTGAAATCACCGCGACCTGAGCCGGGTCCACGGCGGTCACCGAGATGATGACCTGACTCATCCGCATCAGGGTGCCCAGCTCGATCCCCTTGGCCAGGCTGACCAGGGTCGCGCCGCTGGTCAACGAAGGCGCCCACTGCTCGAGGTTGGCCCGCAGCGTCTGCGCCGGCACTCCCAAGAGCACGGTCGTCGCGCCGGTCAGCGCCTCGGCAGCATCGGCGGTGGCGTGGATGCCCTCGGGCAGCAGGGTGCCGGGCAGGTAGTCGTGGTTGTAGCGGGTGGAGTTGATCTGCTCCGCGACCTCGGGTCGTCGGGCCCACAGCGTGACGTGGCCACCGGCGTCGACAAGCACCTTGGCCAACGCGGTGCCCCACGCACCGGCGCCCATGACCGCGACGGTGCCCGCCGAACCGGCACTTGTGCTGGCCACTTACCACCCCGATCTATCGGCTTCGCTGACTCTCACGTGCAGCCGCTACACCCTAGATCAGTGGCCGACCGGGCGTCACGCGTCCGGTGCGCGGTGCGCCGCTGGCAGGATGAGTCCATGAGCGGCACACGAGCCGACGGCGCGGGCGGTGGTGCAGGTGAACCCGGAGACACGGGCCTGATCATCGCCGTCAAGAGGCTGTCTGCGGCCAAGACCCGGCTGGCGCCGGTGTTCTCGGCACGCACCCGGGAGAACGTCGTGCTGGCCATGTTGATGGACACGCTGACCGCCGCCGGACGCGTGCGGGCACTGGGTTCGATCACCGTCATCACGCCCGACGATGTCGCGGGCGCCGCGGCTTCCGAGCTGGGCGCCAATGTGATTGCCGATCCGACGCCCGAGGGGCATCCCGACCCGTTGAATAACGCGATCGCCACCGCCGAACAAGCGCTGGCGCGTTCGTACGCCAATATCGTTGCGCTGCAAGGGGACTTGCCGGCCCTGCAAACCCAGGAACTGGCCGAGGCGATCGCCGCCGCGCGCCACTACCGACGCAGCTTCGTCGCCGACCGGCTGGCAACGGGGACCGCCGCGCTCTTTGCTTTCGGCAGTCCGCTCGATCCACGGTTCGGATCGAATTCCTCAGCGCTACACCGTAGTTCGGGCGCGATCGAGCTGACTGGTGCGTGGCCCGGCCTGCGGTGCGATGTCGATACTCCCGCCGACCTGGCGGCCGCGCGTCGCCTCGGGGTCGGCGCGGCGACCGCCCGGACCATCACACACCATTAGGCTTGCGCGTCTTGGTGGCGAACAAGCAAACCTGTCCTAGGGGTGAACGCAACCCCAACGACGAATGGATGTGCTTGGAGCGCTAGCAGCACAACGGCATGATGCGCAATGATCGCAGGGTGACTGAAACCGAAGCTGAGGCACGACCCGACGAGAATTTGTGGCATCCAGGGGACTCGGCCGTGGCATCACCACCGGCAGCGACCCACGCCGCGACCACCGACCTGCCAGAAGACCGCTACCTCAACCGCGAATTGAGCTGGCTCGACTTCAACGCCCGCGTGCTGGCGCTGGCCGCCGACAACTCACTTCCATTGTTGGAGCGAGCGAAATTCCTGGCGATCTTCGCCTCCAACCTCGACGAGTTCTACATGGTGCGAGTCGCCGGCCTCAAGCGCCGCGACGAGATGGGACTGTCGGTCCGCTCGGCCGACGGCCTGACGCCGCGTGAACAACTCGCCCTCATCGGCGAGCAGACCCAACGGATCGCGACCCGGCACGCGCGGGTGTTCCTCGACTCGGTGCGCCCCGCACTCGCCGACGAAGGCATCCACATCATCACGTGGGCCGATCTGAATCAGGCCGAGCGCGACGAACTGTCCACCTATTTCACCGAACAGGTCTTCCCCGTCTTGACCCCGCTGGCCGTCGACCCCGCTCACCCCTTCCCGTTCGTGAGCGGATTGAGTCTGAACCTGGCGGTGATGGTGCGCCAGCCCGAGGACGGCGGTCAGCACTTCGCCCGAGTCAAGGTGCCCAACAACGTCGATCGCTTCGTGGAACTCGGCGCCGACGACGCCGAAGGGGCGATAATCCGGTACCTGCCAATGGAAGAGCTGATCGCGGCGTTCCTGCCGGCGCTCTTCCCGGGCATGGAGATCGTCGAGCATCACGCGTTCCGCATCACCCGCAATGCGGATTACGAAGTCGAAGAGGACCGCGACGAAGATCTGCTGCAGGCGCTGGAGCGGGAGTTGGCGCGTCGGCGGTTCGGTTCGCCGGTGCGACTCGAGATCGCCGACGATATGACCGAGAGCATGCTCGAGTTGCTGCTGCGCGAACTCGACGTGCATCCCGGTGACGTCATCGAAGTGCCCGGCCTCCTCGACCTTTCGTCGTTGTGGCAGGTCTACGGACTGGACCGCCCGGCGCTCAAAGACCCGGCGTTCGTTCCGGCCACCAGCCCGGCCTTCGTGGACCGCGAGACGCCCAGGAGCATCTTCGCGACGCTGCGCGAAGGCGATGTGCTGCTTCATCATCCATACGAGTCCTTCTCCACCAGCGTGCAGCGGTTCATCGAGCAGGCCGCTGCCGACCCCAATGTGCTGGCCATCAAGCAGACGCTGTATCGCACGTCCGGTGATTCGCCGATCGTTCGGGCGCTCATCGCCGCGGCGGAGGCCGGCAAGCAAGTGGTGGCGATGGTCGAGATCAAGGCGCGCTTCGACGAGCAGGCCAACATTCGCTGGGCGCGAACGCTTGAGCAAGCGGGCGTGCACGTGGTTTACGGGTATGTCGGACTCAAGACCCACTGCAAGACCTGCATGGTGGTGCGCCGCGAAGGTTCGGCCATCCGGCGCTACTGCCACATCGGCACTGGCAATTACAACGGAAAGACGGCGCGGCTTTATGAGGATGTCGGCCTGCTGACGGCCTCCCCTGAAATCGGGGCCGACCTGACGGACTTATTCAATTCGCTTACCGGATATTCGCGTAAGGTCTCCTACCGCAATCTTCTGGTGGCGCCGCACAGCATTCGCACCGGGATCATCGAACGCGTCGAGCGTGAGATCGCCGCCCACCAGGACCACGGCGGCGGCCGGATCCGGATGAAGATGAACGCTCTGGTCGACGAGCAGGTCATCGACGCGCTGTATCGCGCTTCGCGGGCGGGCGTGCGGGTCGAGGTGGTGGTGCGCGGCATCTGCGCGCTGCGCCCCGGCGCCGAGGGCTTGTCGGACAACATCGCGGTCCGTTCGATCCTCGGCCGATTCCTCGAGCACTCGCGGATCATGCATTTCAATCGCATCAACGAGTTCTGGATCGGCAGCGCCGACATGATGCACCGCAACCTCGACCGTCGCGTCGAGGCGCTCGTCCAGGTGAAAGATCCGCGACTGACTACATATTTGGACGAATTGTTCGAATCCGCGCTGGATCCGTCGACTCGGTGCTGGGAGTTGCAACCCGACGGGCAGTGGGTCGCGTCGCCACAGGAGGGCCTGACGGTGCGTGACCACCAAGTTTCGTTGATGGAGCGGCATCGCAGCCCCTAACCCCGTTTGGTGATTTCCGGTTGTCTCCGGGCCACGTCGCAATCGGGCACGCGGCTCCGACCGAATTGATCTGCAGGAGTTAAGGTGCCGTCCCAGAATTCGTCCAGTGCTCGGCGCTCGGGAAGCAAGATCGTTTACGCGGCCGGAGCGGTGTTGTGGCGACCCGTCAGCGCCGACGCCGCCGACGAACTCGTCGAGAACAAAGACGCCGAGATCGCCGTGATCCACCGCCCCCGGTATGACGACTGGTCACTGCCCAAGGGAAAGGTGGACCCCGGCGAGACGGCTCCGGTGGCCGCGGTGCGGGAAGTGTGGGAGGAGACCGGGCAGCACGCCATCTTGGGCAGGCGGCTCGACATGGTGAGCTACCCGATCGATCAGGGCGTCAAAAAGGTCTACTACTGGGCGGCGCGCGCCACCGGCGGAGAATTCACTCCGGGCAACGAAGTCGATGAGCTGATCTGGCTGCCGATGTCCGACGCACTCGAAAAGCTCAGCTACGGGCACGACCGAAAGATGTTGCGGCACTTCGCTAAACACCCCGCAGACACGCACACAGTCCTGGTAGTTCGGCACGGCACCGCCGGCCGCAAATCACGGTTCAAGGGCGACGACACCAAACGACCGCTGGACAAGCGGGGCCGCGCGCAGGCGGAGGCACTCGTCCCTCAACTGATGGCTTTCGGCGCCACGGACGTGTTCGCGGCCGACCGCGTGCGTTGCCATCAGACGGTGGAACCGCTCGCCGAGGAGTTGGGCGTGACGGTGCACAACGAGCCCACCCTCACCGAGGAGTCCTACGCCAAGAGCGCCAAACGCGCTCGCCACCGCATGCTCGAGATCGCCGCGTACGAAGGCACACCGGTTATCTGCTCACAGGGCAAGGTAATACCGGACCTGATCGAGTGGTGGTGTGAGCGCGACGGAGTGCGCCCCGACAAATCGCGCAACCACAAAGGCAGTACGTGGGTGCTGTCGCTGTCGGGCGGCCGACTGGTCGCGGCCGACCACATCGGCGGCGCGCTGGCCGCCAACGTGCGGGCGTAACACGATGGCGGCGGCCCGCTGCGCCCGGCTTCGCCGCGCTTGCGACCGCCGCTAACGTGATGGCGGCGGCCCGCCGCGCCCGGCTTCGCCGCGCTTGCGACCGCCGCTAACACGCGAATACCCTTCGGGGGCACCGCTGCCACCCGAAGGGTATTTGCGTCTAGAACGTCGACTCTGCCGTTACTTGCGGCCGCGGCGCGCGGTCGCCTTCTTGGCAGGAGCCTTACTGGCCGGCCGCTTTGCGGCAGCCTTCTTCACGGGTGCCTTGGTCGCGGCCTTGGTCGCCTTCTTAGCCGGAGCCTTGGTCGCCGCCTTCTTGGCCGGAGCCTTGGTCGCGGCCTTCTTAGCCGGAGCCTTGGTCGCGGCCTTCTTGGCCGGAGCCTTTGTCGCCGCCTTCTTGGCCGGAGCCTTGGTCGCCGCCTTCTTGACCGCCGCCTTCTTGGCGGGAGCCTTCTTCGCAGCGGTCTTCTTGGCAGCGCCGCCGGCTACGACACCACGCTTGACGGCGGGGCCGTCCGACGGGAGACGCTGTGCGCCAGAGACAACCGCTTTGAACTGAGCACCGGGACGGAACGCCGGGACAGAAGTCGGCTTCACCTTCACCGTCTCACCGGTGCGCGGGTTGCGGGCCACACGTGCCGCGCGGCGCCGCTGTTCGAAAACACCGAATCCGGTAATGGTGACGCTGTCGCCCTTGTGTACCGCTCGCACAATGGTGTCGACGACATTCTCCACTGCGGCGGTCGCCTGCCGACGGTCCGTGTCCAATTTCTGTGTGAGCACATCAATGAGCTCTGCCTTGTTCATCAATCCCTCCGAGACTAGTGGTCCTCGATTTGGACCGACTAGTGGACACGGTAAACCCTTCCCCAGCAAATTTCCAAGAGCCACGCGCAATTTCAGGGTCCGGCGACCGAAGATTTCGCAATCCGGTTGCCGCCCTTGATCGGTGGCGGGGCGGGAAAATCAGCCCGGTTTAGTTAGGTGAGCGAGAAGAAAATCCGACTCACTCAGACCCTCAAGAGGTTGGCAGGGTGCGCGGTTTCCAATCCGGATAGGTCGTCTCAAACGATTCGATTTTGTCGAGTTTGCGCAGCGTAAGGGCGATATCGTCGAGCCCCTCCAACAGGCGCCAGGCGGTGTAGTCGTCAATCTTGAACGGCAGCACCGTCGTTCCGGCGGTGATATTTCGATCTTGAAGATTGGCAGTGATTTCCAGACCGGGACTCTGCTCAATGCGCTTCCAAAGCAGTTCCACACCGTCTTGAGAAACTTCTGCCGCCAACAGACCTGCCTTGCCGGCGTTGCCCCGAAAAATGTCACCGAACCGAGACGAGATGACGACCCGGAACCCATAGTCCATGAGCGCCCACACCGCATGCTCCCGCGAGGAGCCGGTCCCGAAATCGGGTCCGGCGACCAGAACTGAGCCGCGGTCAAAGGGGCTGAGGTTTAGTACGAATGACGAATCCGACCTCCAGCTTGCGAACAAGCCGTCCTCGAAACCGGTTCGGGTGACTCGCTTCAAATACACCGCCGGAATGATCTGATCGGTGTCGACATTGGAGCGCCGCAGCGGTACACCGATACCGGTGTGGGTCTGAAATGCTTCCATGCTCATCCCTTCCGTGGAGTTCTTCTCAGCTCAGATCGGCGGGCGAGGACAGCGTGCCGCGAACTGCCGTCGCCGCCGCAACAGCCGGCGAAACCAAATGGGTACGGCCGCCTTTACCCTGGCGCCCTTCGAAGTTGCGGTTCGACGTCGCCGCGCACCGCTCCCCCGGCGCAAGCTGATCCGGATTCATCCCCAGGCACATCGAGCATCCGGCCTGCCGCCATTCGGCGCCCGCGGTGACGAAAATCTCGTCCAGCCCTTCGGCTTCGGCTTGGGCGCGCACCCGCATCGATCCCGGCACGACGAGCATCCGCACCCCTGCGGCCACCTTGCGGCCGCGCATCACGTCGGCGACCACCCGCAGATCCTCGATACGACCGTTGGTACAAGAGCCCACGAACACCGTGTCGACCGCGATATCGCGCATCGGCGTGCCCGGTCGAAGGTCCATGTATGCCAACGCTTTCTCGGCGGCCTGCCGCCCTGCGTCGTCGGTCATCAGCTCGGGGTCGGGCACGGCAGCGCCCAACGGCACGCCCTGGCCGGGGTTCGTACCCCACGTCACGAACGGGCTCAACTCCGCCGCGTCGAGGTAGACCTCGGTGTCGAATTCCGCGCCGGGGTCGGTGCGTAACCGCTGCCAATACCGCATTGCGGCGTCCCATTGCTCCCCCTGCGGCGCGTGCGGACGGTCGCGCAGGAATTCATAGGTGGTCTTGTCCGGAGCGACCATTCCCGCCCGGGCGCCGGCTTCGATGCTCATATTGCAGACCGTCATACGGCCTTCCATGGACAGCGATTCGATGGCGCTGCCCCGGTATTCGATGACATGTCCCTGTCCGCCGCCCGTCCCGATCTTGGCGATCAAGGCGAGGATGATGTCTTTGGCGGTGACCCCGGCGGGCAATTGGCCGTCGGCCCCCCCATCTACGTTGACCGCCATTGTCTTGAATGGCCGCAGCGGCAACGTCTGAGTGGCCAGCACATGCTCGACTTCCGAGGTGCCAATGCCCATTGCCAGCGCACCGAATGCGCCGTGGGTGGACGTGTGACTGTCACCACAGACAACCGTCATTCCCGGTTGGGTGAGCCCCAATTGCGGGCCGACGACATGAACGATGCCCTGCTCGATATCGCCCATCGGATATAGCCGCACACCGAATTCGGCGCAGTTTCGCCGCAACGTCTCGACCTGAGTGCGCGACACCGGGTCGGCGATCGGCTTGTCGATGTCGACGGTCGGCACGTTGTGGTCCTCGGTGGCCAGCGTCAGATCGGGGCGCCGCACCGGGCGCCCGGCCAGCCGCAGACCGTCGAACGCCTGCGGGCTGGTGACCTCGTGCACCAGGTGCAGATCGATGTAGATCAGGTCGGGCTCACTGGCGCCCCCCGCCACCACAACGTGGTCTGCCCAGACCTTTTCGGCCAAGGTGCGCGGTTTGGTCGCCTTGACGTCGGATGCCATCTCGAAATCGCCTCGATTCACTTCATTCGCGGCTCGCCGATCAGTGTGGGCTGTGATCTCAGAATGCGAGACGCTAGTATCTCCTTGTGAGACAGCATAGCGGCATCGGCGTTCTGGACAAAGCCGTGGGAGTTCTGCAGACGATCGCCCAATCCCCCTGTGGATTGGCCGAACTGTGCGAACGGACCGAACTGCCCAGGGCCACCGCGTATCGGCTGGCGGCCGCCCTGGAAGTCCATCGGCTGCTGGCGCGGGACGATGAAGGGCGTTGGCGCCTTGGCCCCGCCATCACCGAACTCGCCGCTCACGTCAACGATCCGCTGCTGGCCGCCAGCGCGGCGGTGCTGCCCCTGTTGCGCGAAACCACCGGCGAGAGCGTCCAGCTGTATCGCCGCGAGGGCACCGCCCGGGTCTGCGTGGCCTCGTTGGAACCCGCTGCGGGCCTTCGCGATACGGTTCCGGTCGGCGCGCGATTGCCGATGACGGCGGGGTCGGGAGCCAAAGTGCTACTGGCCCATAGCGACGCGGCCACCCAGAAAGCGGTTCTGCCGACCGCGAAATTCACCGAGCGGACTCTGGCCGAGGTACGGCGTCGCGGCTGGGCTCAGAGTGTGGCCGAGCGCGAGCCGGGCGTCGCGAGCGTGTCCGCGCCGGTGCGCGACAGCCGGGGTGCCGTCATCGCCGCCATCTCGGTGTCCGGGCCCGTCGACCGGATCGGCCGGCGCCCCGGGGCACGCTGGGCCGCCGACCTGCTGTCCGCGGCCGAGGCACTCACCCGCCGGCTCTAGCGCGCAACCGCCTACACGGCGCACCGCACGCGAGGGTGCCTGACAGACTGACGCGATGGGAACCAATCAGCGCGCGAGCATCGTCATGTCCGACGACGAGATCGCCGACTTCGTCGCCAAGAGCCGCACCGGAACCATGGCCACCATTGGGCGCGACGGGCAGCCGCACCTGACCGCGATGTGGTACGCCGTCGTCGACGGCGAGATCTGGATAGAGACCAAAGCCAAGTCTCAGAAAGCCGTCAATCTCAAGCGCGATCCGCGGGTGACGTTCCTTATCGAGGACGGCGACACCTACGACACACTGCGCGGGGTGTCGTTTGAAGGCGTCGCCGAGATCGTCGACGATCCCGAGGTGTCGCACCGCGTCGGCGTCAGCGTGTTCGAGCGCTACACGGGGCCCTACACCGACGACATGAAGCCGTTCGTCGAGCAGATGATGAATAAGCGGGTCTGCGTGCGCATCGTGGCCCGGCGAGCGCGATCGTGGGATCACCGCAAGCTCGGAATGCCGGCAATGCCGGTGGGCGGGTCGACCGCCCCGGCCGTATCAGGTACCGGCCAATAGTTGTTTTGTAGCCCCGATGGGATTCGAACCCACGCTACCGCCGTGAGAGGGCGGCGTCCTAGGCCGCTAGACGACGGGGCCAAGAAACTATCCGGAAAGCGATCCTTCAGACGATCCGGAGAGTCAGCATAGCTCACCGTCTTCAAGCCGACCTAATCGCTTGAGGGGGCGAGATTTTGCTGGGGTACCAGGACTCGAACCTAGAATGGCTGAACCAGAATCAGCTGTGTTGCCAATTACACCATACCCCATTGGCTGCCTATAACCGCTGGTCAACGAGCATCTGCGAACTGCTTACCACCGTTTGAGTCCGCCGCTGCCAGCCGTTGTCGGCCACGGAAAAGCTTTGTAAACCGCAGTGCAGACTACCAAAGATTCAGGCGACTCCTTCGCGCGCGGCTCTCAGGCGGCCCAGGCTGCGGTCGCGGCCCAACAGCTCCAGCGATTCGAACAGCGGCGGGCTGATCGTCGTGCCCGTGGCGGCAACCCTGATCGGGCCAAACGCCTTGCGCGGTTTGAGCCCCAGGTTGTCGATGAGCGCGGTCTTGAGGGCGGACTCGATCTGCGGCACCGTCCAGTCCGAGGTGCCGTCCAGTGCCGTCAATGCGGCGTCCAGCACCGCTGCGGCGTCCGGGCCCAGCTCCTTGGCGGCGGCCTTGGGGTCGATCGCATACTCGTCGTCGTTGAGGAACTTCAGCAGACCCCACGCGTCGCCGAGCACCACGATGCGGGTCTGCACCAGTTGCGCCGCAACGGCGAATGCGGCGTCGTCCAGCCCGAGCTGATGGCCGTGCACGCCGAAGAAGTCGCGCAGTCGTGCGGTGAATTCGTCGGGCTCGAGCATCCGGATGTGCTCGGCGTTGAGCGCGTCGGCCTTTTTCTGGTCGAACCGCGCGGGGTTGGAGTTGACGTCGACGACGTCGAATGCGGCCACCATCTCGTCGAGGGTGAACAGGTCGTGGTCGTCGGCGATCGCCCAGCCCAGCAGCGCAAGGTAATTGAGCAGCCCTTCGGGGATGAAGCCCCGGTCGCGATGGGCGAACAGGTTCGACTGCGGGTCGCGCTTGGAGAGTTTTTTGGTGCCCTCCCCCAATACCGTTGGCAAATGCGCGAACTGCGGCGTGCGCTCGGCGATGCCGATCCGGATCATCGCCTGATACAGCGCGAGCTGGCGCGGGGTCGACGGCAGCAGGTCCTCGCCGCGCAACACGTGAGTGATCTTCATCAGTGCGTCGTCGCACGGGTTGACCAAGGTGTACAACGGATCTCCGTTGGCGCGGGTCAATGCGAAATCGGGCACGCTGCCCGCGGCGAACGTGGTGGTTCCCCGCACGAGGTCGTCCCAGGCCAGGTCTTCGTCGGGCATCCGCAACCGCACCACGGGCTGGCGGCCCTCCGCCAGAAACGTCGCCCGCTGCGCATCGGTCAGCGTGCGGTCGAAGTTGTCATATCCCAGCTTGGGGTTGCGGCCCGCGGCGACGTGACGCGCCTCGACCTCCTCGGCCGTCGAAAACGCTTGGTAGGCCTCGCCCGCATCGAGCAGCTTCGTGACCACCTCGCGGTAGATCTCGAAGCGCAACGACTGCCGGTACGGGCCATAGGGCCCACCCACCTCGGGTCCCTCGTCCCAGTCCAGGCCCAGCCAGCGCAGCGCGTCGAGCAGCGCCAAATAGCTTTCCTCGGTGTCGCGCTGCGCGTCGGTGTCCTCTATCCGAAAAACGAACGTGCCGCCGGTGTGTCGGGCGTACGCCCAGTTGAACAACGCGGTGCGAACCATCCCGACGTGTGGCGTGCCGGTCGGCGACGGGCAGAAGCGAACCCGAACCGCACCTGATGCCGTCACGATTTCCCTTTGCGGACCACCGGATTAGTGAGGGTGCCGATGCCCTCGACGGTGATCGACACGGTATCGCCGTCCTCGATGGGACCGACTCCAGCCGGCGTCCCGGTGAGGATGAGATCGCCGGGTAGCAAGGTCATCACGGCCGAAATCCACTCAACGATGTCGCCGACGTCGTGAATCATCAGCGAGGTCCGACTCTGTTGTTTCACTTCGCCATTGACCTCGGTTCGCAATTCGAGGTCCGCCGGGTCCAACGGGTTGAGGTCGGTGACGACCCACGGCCCGACCGGGCAGAACGAGTCGTGCCCCTTCGCGCGGGTCCACTGGCCATCGGCCTTCTGCTGGTCGCGCGCGGACACGTCGTTGGCAATGGTGTAGCCCAGGATGTTCTCGGCGGCGCGGGCGGCCGGAACGTCCTTGCACGGCCGGCCGATCACCACCGCCAGCTCCCCCTCGAAGTGCACGGGTGATGCGTTGGCGGGCAACCGAATCGGCACGTTGGGCCCGATGATTGCCGTATTGGGCTTGAGGAAGATCACCGGGTCCGGCGCCGCCGGGCCGGTGACATCACCCATTTCGGCGATGTGGTCCGCGTAATTCTTGCCGATGCAGACCACCTTGCCGGCCAGCATCGGGGCCAGTAGCCGCACATCGGCCAGCGGCCAGGTTCGGCCGGTGAAGTTGGGCGTGCCGAACGGGTGCTCGGCGATCTCGCGAACGAACATTCCATCCGGGTCCTCGAGTTCGCCCTCGATGCTGACGAAGGCGACCCCGTCGGGGCTGGCAATTCGACCTAGGCGCATTTCGATGAGCCTACTTACGGGCGGTGGTGACCGGCACATCCGGGCGTCGCTGTGAAGCGACGGCACGATAATCACCTGCGCTTTTGCCGGCGTGTGCAAACATGAGGAATGGCGATTGACACCGCCGTCCCGGGCCGCATAGGTGGCGGTGCCCGCTGGATCATCACGATCGTGTCGCTGATCGCGACGGCGAGTTCTTTCCTCTTTATCAATGGTGTTGCGTTTCTGATTCCCTCGCTGCAGACCGAACGTGGAATAGCCCTCGACGAAGCCGGTTTGCTGTCCTCGATGCCCAGTTGGGGCATGGTGGTCACGCTCGTGCTCTGGGGCTACGTGCTGGACCGGGTCGGCGAGCGCATCGTGATGACCCTGGGGTCGGGACTCACTGCGGCGGCCGCCTACGCCGCGGCGACGGCGCATTCGATGGTGGCGACCGCCGTCTATCTGTTCCTCGGCGGCATGGCCGCCGCAAGTTGCAACACGGCCGGCGGCCGCCTGGTGTCCGCCTGGTTCCCGCCAAGCCAGCGCGGTCTGGCGATGGGCGTCCGCCAGACCGCCCAGCCCCTCGGAATCGCGTTGGGCGCCCTGGTAATTCCCGAGTTGGCCGAACGTGGGCCCGGCGCGGGCCTGAAGTTCACCGCGGTGGCCTGCGCGGTGGCCGCGGTGGCCAGCGTCATCGGAATCCGCAACCCGCCGCGCAAACCGCGCGAGACCGCCAGCGCGGAGGAGCTGGCCAGCCCGTATCGAGGATCGTTGGCGCTGTGGCGAATTCACGCGGTCGCGGGTCTGCTGATGATGCCGCAAACCATCACCGTGACGTTCATGCTGGTTTGGCTGATCAAGAACCTGCACTGGTCCGTCGCGGCCGCCGGTGGCTTGGTCACCCTTTCGCAGTTGCTCGGCGCGCTCGGCAGGATCATAGTGGGCCGCTGGTCCGACCGGATCGGCTCGCGAATGGTGCCGGTCCGCATCATCGCGTTCTTTGCCGCTGCCACCCTGTTCCTGTTGGCCTGGGCCGATCAGGTGAATTCGCGTTATCAGGCGCTGTTGATGGTTGTCATCTCGGTGATCGCGGTGCTCGACAACGGTTTGGAGGCAACGGCCATCACCGAACTCGCCGGGCCGTTCTGGAGCGGACGCGCGCTGGGCATCCAGAACACCACGCAGCGGGTGATGGCCGCGGCGGGCCCCCC
>NZ_JAFAUS010000411.1 GCF_019243155.1 Mycobacterium sp. | reverse complement strand
CCCGTCGTGCAGGACCCCACGTTCGGGGTCCGGTTGCTCAACCTGCCCTCGCGGATCCAGACGGTTTCGCTGACGATGACGTCGACCGGGGCCGTCATGATGGCGCTGGCCTGGCTGATGCTGGGCCGGTTCGCGCTGGGCAAGAGGCGCATGTCGCGCGGCGAGCTGGACCGCACTCTGCTGCTGTGGATCCTGCCGCTGCTGCCCGCACCCCCGATGTACAGCAAGGACGTCTACTCCTACCTGGCCCAGAGTCAGATCTCGCTGGAGGGCCTCGACCCCTACCGGGTCGGGCCGGCGTCCGGGCTGGGCCTGTCCCACGTCTTCACGCTGTCCGTGCCGACCATCTGGCGGGAGACACCGGCCCCCTACGGCCCGTTGTTCCTGTGGATCGGGCGTGGCATCTCCGCCCTGACCGGCGAGAACATCGTCGCCGCCGTCCTCTGCCACCGGGTCGTGGAGCTGATCGGCGTGGGCCTGATCGTCTGGGCGACCCCACGGCTGGCCCGCCGGTGCGGCGTCGCCGAGGTCAGCGCGCTGTGGCTCGGCGCGGCCAACCCGTTGCTGATCATGCATCTGGTCGCCGGGGTCCACAACGAGGCCCTGATGATGGGCCTGATGCTGGCCGGCGCCGAATTCGCGCTGCGCGGCGTCGACGCCCCGCGGCTCATGCCGACCTCCTGGCGGCCGGGCCCGCACTGGGAACCGATGGGGATGCTGCTGGCCGGCTCGGTCCTCATCACGTTGTCGTCGCAGGTGAAGCTGCCTTCGCTATTGGCCCTCGGGTTCGTCACCATGGCGCTGGCCTATCGCTGCGGGGGCAATCTGCGCGCGCTGTTGCTGGCGGGCGGCGGCATGACCGCGTTGTCGTTGGCGGTGATGGCACTCGTCGGCTGGGCCAGCGGGCTGGGGTTCGGCTGGATCTTCACGCTGGGCACCGCCAACGTGGTGCGCAGCTGGATGTCGCCTCCGACGCTGCTGGCCCTGGGCACGGGCCAGGTCGGCATCCTGCTGGGCCTGGGCGATCACACCACCGCGGTGCTGGCGCTGACCCGTTTCATCGGCGTGCTGATCATCACGGTGATGGTGAGCTGGCTGTTGCTGGCGGTGTTCCGCGGCCGGCTGCACCCGATCGGTGGGCTCGGCGTCGCGCTGGGCATTTGCGTGCTGTTGTTCCCGGTCGTGCAGCCCTGGTACCTGCTGTGGGCGATCATCCCGCTGGCCGCATGGGCGACCCGCACCGGTTTCCGCGAGGCGGTCATCGTCATCACCCTCGTCGTGGGCATCTTCGGCCCGACGGCCAACGGGGACCGGTTCGCGCTTTTCCAGATCGTCGACGCCACGCTGGCCAGCGCCGTCATCGTGGCGGTGCTCGTCGCGTTGACGTACACCCGCCTGCCGTGGCGCCCCCTGCAGTCGCCACCCGCGGAGGACCAGGCCGCGGGAGGCCAGGGGCCCACGGCCTCAGGAGCTGCGGCCACCCCCCGGCCAACCGCGGTAACTGACGCCTACGCTGATTCCACGTGAGCTTCGTCGGCGCAAAGCCCGGAACACCCGAAACGGTGGTCCGGCTGCGCGGGGTTACCAAGCGATACGAGCAGAATGTGGCAGTCTCCGGCCTCGATCTGGACGTGCACGCCGCCGAGGTGCTGGCCCTGCTGGGCCCCAACGGCGCGGGTAAGACCACGACGGTCGAGATGTGCGAGGGCTTCGTCCGACCAGACGCCGGCACGATCGAGGTGCTGGGGCTCGATCCGATCGCCGACAACGCCCGCCTGCGTGCGCGGATCGGGGTGATGTTGCAGGGCGGCGGCGGCTACCCCGCGGCCCGCGCGGGCGAAATGCTCGACCTGGTGGCCTCCTACGCCGCCGACCCGCTGGACCCGGCCTGGCTGTTGGACACGCTGGGTCTCACCGACGCCGCCCGAACCACGTACCGGCGACTCTCCGGCGGGCAACAGCAACGGCTCGCGCTGGCGTGCGCGCTGGTCGGCAGGCCCGAGCTGGTGTTCCTCGACGAGCCCACCGCGGGCATGGACGCGCACGCGCGCCTGCTGGTCTGGGAACTGATCGACGCGCTGCGCCGCGACGGCGTGACGGTGGTGCTGACCACCCATCAGCTCAAGGAGGCCGAGGAGATCGCCGATCGGCTGGTGATCATCGACCACGGGGTGACAGTGGCCTCGGGCACGCCGACGGAGCTGATGCGCGCCGGGGCCAAGGACCAATTGCGGTTCACCGCCCCGCCGCGGCTCGACCTGGCCCTGCTGGCGTCCGCCCTGCCCGAGGACTACAAGGCGACGGAGGTGACGCCGGGCGAATACCTGGTCGAGGGTCCCGTCGACCCTCAGGTGCTGGCGACCGTCACGGCGTGGTGCGCACGGATCGACGTGCTGGCCACCGACATGCGCGTCGAGCAACGCAGCCTCGAAGACGTGTTCCTCGATCTCACCGGCAGGAAGTTGCGGCCCTGATGCAAGAGAAGACCGACACCCCGGTGTTTCCACCCGGCACGTTCACCCCCGACCCGCGCCCCAACGCGGTCCCGAAAATGCTTGCCGCGCAGTTCAATCTGGAGCTGAAGCTGCTGTTGCGCAACGGCGAGCAGCTGCTGCTGACCATGTTCATCCCGATCACGCTGCTGGTCGGCCTGACGCTGCTGCCGCTCGGCTCATTCGGCCAGCACCGCGCGGCGACCTTCACCCCGGTCATCATGGCGCTGGCCGTGATTTCGACCGCCTTCACCGGGCAGGCCATCGCGGTCGCCTTCGATCGGCGCTACGGCGCGCTGAAACGGCTTGGGGCAACACCACTTCCGGTCTGGGGCATCATCGCCGGAAAGTCGTTGGCTGTGGTCACGGTGGTGTTCCTGCAAGCAATCATCCTGGGCGCCATCGGGTTTGCGCTCGGCTGGCGACCCGCGCCCGCGGCCCTGGCACTGGGCGCCGCCGTCATCGCACTCGGCACCGCGGGGTTCGCGGCCCTCGGGTTGCTGCTCGGCGGGACGTTGCGAGCCGAGATCGTGCTCGCGGTCGCCAACCTGATGTGGTTCGTCTTCGCCGGCCTCGGCGCGCTGACCCTGGAGACCGGGATGATCCCGTCGGCGGTCAAGTGGGCGGCCCGCCTCACCCCGTCCGGCGCGCTCACCGAGGCGCTGTCGCGGGCGATGAGCATGTCGGTCGACTGGTTCGGAGTGGTCGTCCTGGCGGTGTGGGGAGTGCTGGCCGCCCTGGGCGCACGGCGCTGGTTCCGGTTCACCTGACGGTCCCGTACTACGGCCCGCGTCGCCGAACCCCGCGACATATAAACAACGCACACGACACGCCGACCGAGGTGTACGTGGTTGATGTCTCGTGACCACCAGCCCGTACTACGGTCCGTAGTTTTCGATGCCTTACGATCGGGCCGTGCTGGGACGTGCGCTGATGCGGTTGGTGGATCTGCTGCCGAACCCCAGCCTGCGCGTCCAGCGACTCATCGCCGCGGCGGTCATCCTCACGCAGGGCGGCATCGCCGTCACCGGCGCGATCGTCCGCGTCACCGCGTCGGGCCTGGGCTGCCCCACCTGGCCGCAGTGCTTTCCGGGCAGTTTCGTTCCGGTCGCGCACGCCGAAGTGCCCCGCATCCACCAGGCGGTGGAGTTCGGCAACCGAATGATCACCTTCGCGGTGGTCGTCGCCGCGGCGCTGGCCGTGCTGGCCGTGACGCGGGCGCGGCGACGCACCGAGGTTCTGGTCTACGCGTGGCTGATGCCGGTGTCCACGGTCGTGCAGGCGGTCATTGGCGGTATCACGGTGCGCACCGGCCTGCTGTGGTGGACGGTGGCCATCCATCTGCTGACGTCGATGACGATGGTGTGGCTGTCGGTGCTGCTCTACGTCAAAATCGGCGAGCCCGACGACGGCGTGGTTGCGCGGCGGGTCGCGGCGCCGCTGCGCGGACTGACGGCGCTGGCCGGCCTGAATCTGGCCGTGGTGCTGGTGACCGGCACGCTGGTGACGGCCGCCGGCCCGCACGCGGGCGACCGCAGCCCCACCCGCACGGTGCCGCGGCTCAAGGTCGAAATCGAAACCCTAGTGCACATGCACTCGTCCCTGCTGATCGCCTATCTGGCGTTGCTGGTCGGCCTGGGCGCCGGACTGCTGGCCGTGCATGCCGCCCGTCCCGTCCTGTTGCGACTGGGCGTGCTGCTCGCCCTGGTGTGCTCGCAGGCCGCGGTCGGCACCGTCCAGTACTTCACCGGGGTGCCCGCGGTCCTGGTCGCGATTCACGTCGCCGGGGCGGCGGCGTGCACCGCGGCCACCGCGGCGCTATGGGCCTCGATGCGAGAACGGGCCGAGCCCCAGCCGCTCGCAAGCTGATTCAACGGCCACGACGAACTGGCGCTGAGCCAGGTCGCGGGCCTCGGCGTCCAGTCGCCGCCAACCCAGTGACGGCGCGACGAGATCAAGCCTCGCCAGCCGTCCGTCGCTCACGTCGGCCCGCGCGTACAACAACTCGGCCGCGGCGATCCCGGCCCGTGCGGCGGCCGCCGCGATGGCGGCGTAACCCAGGTCCCACACCTCGAACTCCGGCTCGACCACCCGCGCGCCGGTGAACGCGTGCGAGGGCTCACCGCCGAGAAAGATCAGCGACGTCCGGGTCTTCGGGTTGCCCGGCCGCGTCGGCACACCGGCCCTCTCGAGGTCGCGCAGGTAACGCTCGCCGAGATTCCAAGCGACGACGCCTGGCGGGTTCAACAGGTTGGCCACGCGCGTGGTCCAGGTCCGGAATTCCCTCAGTCGCGAGGCGCAGTCGCGGGTGGCCCGCAGTATCACCAGATCCGCTTCACGGGTCTGCGGATCGTCCCAGGACAGCCAGCCGGCGTGCAGTCCGCGAGATCGCAGCGCGGCGACCAGGCCGGCGTCGTCGGGATCACCGGCGACAAGTTGCGGACACCCCGCCAACACGATGCGGGGATGGAAGACGTCCGGTCGGGCAAGTTTCATGCCCGGGCATGATAAGCACATGCACGCAATCCAAGTCAGCGAAACCGGCGGCCCCGAGGTGCTGCGTTACGTCAATGCGCAGCAGCCCGCACCTAAACCCGGCGAGGTGTTGATCGAAGCCGAGGCCATCGGTGTCAACTTCATTGATACCTATTTCCGCAGCGGGCAGTATCCGCGCGAACTGCCGTTCATCCTCGGCTCGGAGGTAAGCGGAACCATCGCGGGGGTGGGCGACGGTGTCGAGGGCTTCAGCATCGGCGACCGGGTGGCGTCCGCCGCGGCTGTTGGAGGCTACGCCGAATTCGCCACTGCCCCAGCGTTCCTGACCGCACACGTGCCGGACGGTGTCACGTCCGAAGTGGCCGCCTCCGTCTTGTTGAAGGGCCTGACGGCGCACTACCTGCTGAAGTCGGTGTACCCGGTGAAGGCCGGCGACGCCGTGCTGGTGCATGCCGGCGCGGGTGGCGTGGGGCTCATCCTGACGCAGTGGGCACACCACCTCGGCGTCCGGGTCATCAGCACCGTCTCGACGCCCGAGAAGGAACGGCTGTCCCGGCAGGCGGGCGCTGACGAGGTGCTCTCCTACCCCGACGACCCCGACGCGTTCGGCCAGGAGATCCGGCGGCTCACCGACGGCGCCGGCGTCGCGGCCGTGTACGACGGCGTGGGCGCCACCACCTTCGACGCCAGCCTGGCCAGCCTGGCCGTCCGCGGCACACTGGCGCTGTTCGGCGCCGCCAGCGGGCCCGTTGCGCCCTTCGACCCGCAGCGCCTCAACGCCGCGGGGTCGGTCTTCCTGACCCGCCCGTCGCTGGCGCACTTCATTCGCACCGGCGACGAGTTCAGTTGGCGGGCAGGCGAGTTGTTCGACGCGATCGTCGGTGGCGACATCACCATCGAGGTCGGCGGGCAGTATCCGCTGGCCGACGCCGCCCGCGCCCACCAGGATCTGCAGGGCCGCAAGACCACGGGATCGATTGTGCTGCTGCCGTAGGCCGCCAGGACTCGAGTGTGAAGCGTGGGCATTGAGTGTGCGCGTATGGCGGGGTTTCGCGCGTTTTCTCCGCCCTGCACGCACACTCGCCTGTCAGAACAGGTGCGGCAGCGCGATGGCCGAGTCGACCGCCAACGCGCAAAACACCACCGCCAGGTAGTTGTTCGACTGCAGGAACAACCGCAACGGTTTGACGGGCTCGCCCGCGCGCACCCCGGCGTATAGCTGATGGGCCATCGCCAGGAACCAAACCCCGGCCACGACGGCGACGGCCGCGTACAGCCAGCCGGTCGCCAATGCGAGCGCAAGTGTGGCCAGCACCGTCAGCCAGGTGTAGATCAAGATCTGCTTGGTCACCTGTTGCTCGGTCGCGACGGCCGGCAGCATGGGCACCCCGGCGGCTTTGTAGTCGTCCTTGTAGCGCATCGCCAACGCCCAGGTGTGCGGCGGCGTCCAGAAGAAGATGATGGCGAACATCACCAACGCCGGCCAGCCGATCGTCCCGGTGACCGCCGACCAGCCGATCATCACCGGCATGCAGCCGGCCGCGCCGCCCCAGACGACGTTCTGTGACGTTCGCCGCTTGAGCAGCAGCGTGTAGACGAACACGTAGAACGCGATGGTGGCCAGGGCCAGCAGCCCCGACAGCAGGTTCGTGGTCCGCCAGAGCCAGAAGAACGAGCCGACGGTGAGCAGCAGACCCAGCACCAAGGCGTTTCGCGTCGGTACCGCAGCGCGCGCCAGCGGTCGGCGCGCGGTCCGCTTCATCACCTTGTCGATGTCCGCGTCGGCCACGCAGTTGAGGGTGTTGGCGCCGCCTGCGGCCAGCATTCCGCCGATCAGGGTGTTGACGATCAGCAGGGGGTTCACGCTGCCGCGGTGCGCGAGCAGCATCGCCGGTATCGCGGTCACCAGCAACAGCTCGATGACCCGCGGCTTGGTCAGCGCCAGGTACGCCAGCACCGTGCCTCGCACTCGGCCTGGTACTTGGCGTGGCGCGGCGCGCCCGCGAACGCTCACGCAATAACTCCTTGGGGTCGCAGCAGCGCGCAGTATCTACTACAGGCGATGGTAGACCGGGTTAGGGCAACCGCCCTCCCGCAGGGTCCAAACACCGTCGATTCTCCTAGATTTCCGAACTGAATGTTAATGCTGGACAACCAACGCGTAATTTTCACACCAGCCGGCCGCGGGTACCCGAAATCCTGCACTGCAAAGGCCGGCACTCCCGCACTAGGGTGGGATTGATCAGCTCGATGACCCAAGGACAGAGTCTGTGACCACACTCGAAGAGATCTCCACGCTGACCCAACCGCACCTCCCCGACGACTGGTCCGAGATCGACTCGGCCGCCGTCGACACAATTCGGGTGCTGGCAGCCGACGCGGTGCAAAAGGTCGGCAACGGCCACCCGGGGACGGCGATGAGCCTGGCTCCCCTGGCCTACAGCTTGTTCCAGCGCACGATGACGCACGATCCGAGCGACACCAAGTGGCTGGGACGCGACCGCTTCATCCTGTCGTGCGGGCACAGCAGCCTGACGCTGTACATCCAGCTCTACCTGGGTGGGTTCGGCCTTGAGCTGTCCGACATCGAGTCGCTGCGCACCTGGGGATCCAAGACCCCCGGACACCCGGAGTTCAGGCACACCAAGGGCGTTGAGATCACCACCGGCCCACTGGGCCAGGGGCTGGCGTCGGCGGTGGGGATGGCGATGGCCTCACGCTACGAGCGCGGCCTGTTCGACCCGGACGCCGCACCGGGCACCAGCCCCTTCGATCACTTCATCTACGTGATCGCCTCCGACGGCGACATCGAAGAGGGCGTGACGTCGGAGGCTTCGTCGCTGGCGGCCGTGCAGGAGCTGGGCAACCTCATCGTCTTCTACGACCACAACCAGATCTCGATCGAGGACGACACCAACATCGCGCTGTGCGAGGACACCGCCGCCCGCTACGAGGCGTACGGCTGGCACGTGCAGCGGGTCGAGGGCGGCGAGAACGTCGTCGGCATCGAGGAGGCCATCGCCAACGCCAAAGCGGTGACCGACCGCCCGTCGTTCATCGAATTGCGCACCATCATCGGCTATCCCGCGCCCAAGCTGATGAACACCGGCAAGGCGCACGGCTCGGCGCTGGGTGACGAGGAAGTCGCCGCCGTCAAGAAGATCCTCGGCTTCGACCCCGACAAGACGTTCGAGGTCAGCGACGAGGTGTTCGCACACACCCGCAAGCTGGTGGACCGCGGCCGGGAAGCGCACGAGAAATGGCAGCCCGATTTCGACGCCTGGGCGCAGCGCGAACCCGAGCGCAAGGCGTTGCTGGACCGGTTGACGGCGGAGAAGCTGCCCGACGGCTGGGACGCGGACATCCCGACCTGGAGTCCGGACGACAAGCCGATCGCGACCCGCGCGGCGTCCGGCAAGGTGCTGAACGCGGTGGGCCCGAAACTGCCCGAGTTGTGGGGCGGCTCGGCCGACCTGGCCGGCAGCAACAACACCACCATGGACAACGTGAAATCGTTTGGGCCACCGTCGATTACGACCAAGGACTACACCGCCGACTGGTATGGTCGCACACTGCATTTCGGTATCCGTGAGCACGCGATGGGAGCGATCCTTTCCGGCATCGTGCTGCACGGCCCGACGCGGGCGTACGGCGGCACCTTCCTGCAGTTCTCCGACTACATGCGCCCGGCGGTGCGACTGGCCTCGCTGATGGACATCGACACGATCTACGTGTGGACACACGACTCGATCGGGCTCGGCGAGGACGGTCCCACGCATCAACCGATCGAGCACCTGGCAGCGCTGCGCGCCATCCCCAAGCTGTCGGTGGTGCGGCCGGCCGACGCCAACGAGACCGCCTTCGCGTGGCGCACGATCCTGGCCCGCGGCAACGGCAGCGGTCCCGTCGGGCTGATCCTGACCCGGCAGGGTTTGCCGGTACTCGAGGGCACCAACGCCGACGGAGTGGCCCGCGGGGGCTACATCCTGGGCGAAGACGGCGACTCGGACCCGGACGTCGTCCTGATCGCCACCGGCTCCGAGGTTCAGCTCGCAGTCGAGGCGCAGAAGCTGTTGGCGGACAAGGACATTGTCGCGCGCGTGGTGTCGATGCCATGCGTGGAATGGTTCGAGTCCCAGCCAGAGGACTACCGGGACAGCGTGTTGCCCCCGACGGTGTCGGCCCGAGTGGCCGTCGAGGCCGGCGTGGCGCAGTCCTGGCACAAGCTCGTCGGAGACACCGGCAGGATCGTCTCGATCGAGCACTACGGCGAATCCGCCGACTACAAAACGTTGTTCCGTGAATTCGGCTTCACCGCCGAAGCCGTCGCGGCCGCCGCGGAGCAGGTAGTCGATAATTGAGAAAGGGTGATTCCCATGGCAAGTCAGAACCCTAACCTGGCGGCGCTGAGTGCAGCTGGAGTATCCGTCTGGCTGGATGACCTGTCGCGCCAGCGGCTGCAGTCCGGCAACCTGCAGGAGCTCATCGACACCAAAAGCGTTGTCGGCGTAACCACCAACCCCTCGATCTTCCAGAAGGCGCTCGCTGAAGGCGACGCCTACGACAGCCAGATCGCCGAGCTGGCCGAGCGTGGCGCCGACGTCGACGCCACGATTCGGACCGTCACCACCGACGATGTGCGCAACGCGTGCGACGTGCTCAAGCGCGAGTGGGAGGCCTCCGACGGCGTCGACGGCCGGGTGTCCATCGAGGTCGACCCGCGCATGGCGAGCGAGACCGACAAGACCTCCGCGCAGGCTGTCGAGCTGTGGAAGATCGTCGACCGGCCGAACCTCTTCATCAAGATCCCGGCCACCGAGGCCGGCCTGCCGGCCATCACCGCCACTCTGGCGGAAGGGATTTCGGTCAACGTCACCCTGATCTTCTCCGTCGAGCGGCACCGGGCCGTGATGGACGCCTACCTGTCCGGCCTGGAGAAGGCGCGCGAGGCGGGACACGACCTGTCCAAGATCCATTCCGTCGCATCGTTCTTCGTTTCCCGGGTGGACACCGAGATCGACAAGCGGCTGGAGAAGATCGGCAGCGAGGACGCGCTCGCGTTGCGCGGCAAGGCTGGTGTGGCCAACGCCCGGCTTGCCTACGCGGCCTACCAGGAGGTCTTCGAGGGCGGCGATCGCTTCGAGGCGCTCAAGGCCGACGGTGCCCGAGTACAGCGTCCGCTGTGGGCGTCGACCGGAGTCAAGAACCCCGATTACTCCGACACCCTGTACGTCACCGAGCTGGTCGCGCCGAACACGGTAAATACCATGCCGGAGAAGACAATCGACGCCGTCGCCGACCACGGTGAGGTCAAGGGTGACACGGTCACCGGCACCTCGTCGGACGCGCAGGCGGTGTTCGACAAGCTGGACGCGATCGGGATCGACCTGCGCGACGTGTTCATCGTGCTGGAGAACGAAGGCGTGGAGAAGTTCGTGGATTCCTGGACCGAGCTCCTGGACGAGACGCAGAAGCAGCTGGGCTCCGCTGCGAAATGAGCCCGGCGCGCGCCGCTGACGAATGGCATAACCCGTTACGAGACAAACGCGATAAGCGGCTGCCGAGGATCGCCGGGCCGTGCGGCATGGTGATCTTCGGCGTCACGGGCGACCTCGCCCGCAAGAAAGTGATGCCGGCCATCTACGACCTGGCCAACCGCGGGTTGCTCCCGCCCAGCTTCTCGCTGGTGGGCTTCGCTCGGCGGAACTGGGACACCGAGGATTTCGCCAAGGTGGTCCATCAGGCCGTCAAGGAGCACTGCCGCACACCGTTCCGGCAGGAGAACTGGGACCGGCTGGCCGAGGGATTCCGTTTCGTCTCAGGCTCTTTCGACGATGACGAGGCCTTCACCCACCTCGCCGAGACCCTGGAGAAGCTCGATGCCGAGCGCGGGACCGGCGGGAACCACGCCTTCTACCTGGCCATCCCGCCCAACTCCTTCCCGATGGTGTGCGAGCAACTGCACAAGTCCGGTCTGGCCCGTCCGCAGGGCGACAGGTGGAGCCGGGTGGTCATCGAGAAGCCGTTCGGCCACGACCTGGAAAGCGCGCAGGCCCTGAACAAAACCGTCAACAGCGTCTTCCCCGAGGAGGCGGTGTTCCGGATCGACCACTATCTGGGCAAGGAGACGGTCCGCAACATTCTGGCGTTGCGCTTCGCCAACCAGTTGTTCGACCCGATCTGGAACGCGCACTACGTCGACCATGTGCAGATCACCATGGCCGAAGACATCGGGCTGGGTGGGAGGGCCGGCTACTACGACGGCATCGGCGCGGCCCGCGACGTCATCCAGAACCACCTGATGCAGCTGCTGGCACTGACCGCGATGGAGGAGCCGGTCAGCTTCAATCCGGCTGCGCTGCAAGCCGAGAAGATCAAGGTGCTGTCGGCGACGCGACTCGCCGAACCGCTCGAAGAGACAACCAGCCGTGGCCAATACGCGGCGGGCTGGCAGGGCGGGGAAAAGGTCGTCGGCCTGCTCGACGAGGAGGGGTTCGCCAAGGACTCCGCCACCGAGACGTTCGCCGCCATCACGCTCGAGGTCGACACCCGCCGCTGGGCCTGTGTGCCGTTCTACCTGCGAACCGGAAAACGCTTGGGCCGCAGGGTGACCGAAATCGCCCTGGTCTTCAAACGCGCGCCGCACCTGCCCTTCGACGCGACGATGACCGACGAGCTCGGCGCCAACGCCATGGTCATCCGGGTGCAGCCCGACGAAGGCATCACGCTGCGATTCGGCTCCAAGGTGCCGGGCACCGCGATGGAAGTCCGCGATGTGAACATGGACTTCTCCTACGGCTCGGCGTTCGCCGACGAATCCCCGGAGGCTTACGAACAGCTGATCCTCGACGTGCTACTGGGCGAGCCGTCCCTGTTCCCGGTCAACGAAGAGGTCGAATTGGCCTGGCAGATACTCGATCCCGTCCTCGACAACTGGGCAGCCGACGGGAAGCCGGAACCCTATGAGGCCGGCACCTGGGGTCCGGAGTCGGCCTTCGAGATGCTGCAGCGCACGGGCCGCGAATGGCGGCGGCCCTGATGATTATCGACATGCCGGAGACCACCACCACCGCGGTGAACAAGAAGCTCGACGAGCTGCGCGAGAAAGTCGGCGCCGTCACGATGGGCCGGGTGCTGACGCTGATCATCGCGCCGGAGAACGAGGATGTCTTCGAGGAGTCCTTGGCCGCGGCGAACGACGCCAGCCACGAGCATCCCAGCCGCGTCATCGTCACGATGAGGGGCGATCCCTACGCCGACAAGCCGCGCCTGGACGCGCAGCTGCGGGCGGGCGGCGACACCGGCGCCACCGAGGTCGTGGTGCTGCGACTGTCCGGGCCGCTGTACGGCCACGCGGCCAGCGTGGTCACCCCTTTTCTGCTTCCCGACATCCCGGTGGTGGCGTGGTGGCCCGACGTCGCCCCGGCGGTTCCGGCGCAGGATCCGTTGGGCAAGTTGGCAATTCGACGGATTACCGACGCCACCAATGGCACCGATCCGCTCTCGGCGATCAAGAGCCGGCTGGCCGGCTACACCGCGGGTGACACCGATCTGGCGTGGGCGCGCATCACCTACTGGCGCGCACTGCTCACCTCCGCGGTGGACCTGTCACCGCACGAGCCGATCGAGTCGGCCCTGGTGTCCGGGCTGAAAGCCGAACCGGCGCTCGACGTCCTCGCGGGTTGGCTGGCCAGCCGGATCGACGGCCCGGTGCGCCGAGCCGTCGGCGAGCTCAAGGTCGAACTGGTCCGCAAGAGCGAGACCATCGTCTTGAGCCGGCCGCAGGAAGGCAGAACCGCGACGCTGAGTCGGACGGCCCGCCCGGACGCCCTACTCCCCTTGGCGCGCAGGGAAACCGGCGAGTGCCTGGCCGAAGACCTGCGGCGGCTTGATGCCGACGAGATCTATCAAACAGCGCTGGAGGGGATAGAGAAGGTGCAATACGCGTGAGCGCCGTCGTCGAGGTTTTTCCGGAAAGTGAGGCCCTGGTCGAAGCGGCCGCCACGCGGCTGGTCGACACCATCGGGGCGGCCGTGGCGGCACGGGGCAAAGCCCTGATCGTGCTGACCGGGGGCGGCAACGGGATCGGGCTGCTTCAGTCCCTCAAGGGCCGGCAGATCGACTGGTCCAAGGTGCATCTGTTCTGGGGCGACGAACGCTACGTCCCCGAGGACGACGACGAGCGCAACGACAAACAAGCGCGCGCGGCGTTGCTCGACGACGTCGACATTCCGTCCAGCCATGTGCACGCGATGCCGGCCAGCGACGGCGAATCCGACGGTGATCTGGCCGCCGCGGCCCTGTCCTACGAGCAGCTGCTGGCGGCCAACGCCGAGCCCGGTCAACGGGTTCCGAATTTCGACGTGCACCTGCTGGGCATGGGGCCCGAAGGGCACATCAACTCGTTGTTCCCCGACACCCCGGCCGTGGTCGAGGCCAGCCGCATGGTGGTGCCCGTCGAGGACTCCCCCAAGCCGCCGCCTCAGCGAATCACGTTGACCCTGCCCGCCATTCAGCGTTCTCGCGAGGTCTGGCTGATGGTGTCCGGGGCGGCCAAGGCCGACGCGGTGGCCGCCGCCCTCGGTGGCGCCCCGCCGGTCTCGATGCCGGCCGCCGGCGCGATCGGCCTGGAGACCACACTGTGGCTGCTCGACGAGGCGGCCGCGTCGAAGCTGCCCGGACGTCCGGGTAGCCAACCCGGCCCCGAGGCGGACCGCCCGCGTCATAATGACGGTCATGGCTGACAGAACTGAGCGGGGCGGGCAAGAGCGGAACCGGATCAAGACGCTCACCCAGGCCGCGCTGAACGCCGACAAGACGGTGGAGCAGGTCGAAGACGTGCTCGACGGTTTAAGCAAAACCATGAAGGAGCTGAGCAGTTCCCTCTCGGCCCTGAACGCCACGGTCGAGCGCCTGGAGGCCGGTCTGGATCACCTGGACGGCACCATGACCAGCCTGGACGACCTGGCGAAGCGGCTGATCGTGCTGGTGGAGCCCGCCGAAGCCATCGTCGCGCGCATCGATGACATGGTGAAGGTGGGCGAGACGATGATGACTCCCCTCTCGGCCACTGAGCACGTGCTGCGGGGTGTGGTGGACAGGCTGCGCAACCGCTCCGGGCACTAGACGCTCATGGCCACGCTGCTGCTGCACCATCCGAGCTTTGCCGCTCATCGAACCGCCCCGGGCCATCCGGAACGGCCGGACCGCTATCGGGCCGTCGAAGCGGCGCTCAGTGCGCCTCAGTTCGACACCCTCGTACGGGAAACCGCCGAGCCCGCCGACCTCGAGCCGACGCGGTACGTGCACTCCAATCGCTACG
>NZ_JAFAUS010000358.1 GCF_019243155.1 Mycobacterium sp. | reverse complement strand
CGACTGCTGGTTCAACACGGGCGACGTGATGAGCCCGCAGGGCATGGGCCACGCGGCGTTCGTCGACCGCCTCGGCGACACCTTCCGCTGGAAGGGAGAGAACGTGGCCACCACCCAGGTGGAGGCGGCGGTGGCGTCCGACGACTGCGTCGAGGATTGCACGGTCTTCGGCGTCGAGGTTCCGCGCACGGGCGGGCGCGCCGGGATGGCCGCGGTCAAGCTGCGCGAGGGAGCGGACTTCGACGGCAAATCTCTGGCCCACACGGTCTATGACCAGCTTCCCGGCTACGCGCTGCCCTTGTTCGTGCGGTTGGTCGATTCGATCGAACAGACCTCGACGTTCAAGAGCCGCAAGGTCGAGTTGCGCGACGAGGCCTACGGCCCCGACGTGAGCGATCCGCTGTACGTCCTGGCCGGGCGGGACGAAGGCTACGTGGAGTACTACGACGACTACCCCGAGGAAGTCTCGGCGGGCAAGCGGCCGCAGGGCTGATGCCCTGGGACAGCGCCGCGCGCGGTGACCGGGCACCATAGATCTGTGCAGTCAAGTCTCTGCGGCCGTCCCGTCGCCGGTGATCGCGCGCTCATCATGGCGATCGTCAACCGGACCCCTGACTCGTTCTACGACCGGGGCGCGACCTTCAGCGACGAGGCCGCCAGGGCCGCCGCGCACCGGGCCGTCGCCGAGGGCGCCGATGTCATCGACGTCGGCGGTGTCAAAGCCGGCCCGGGCCAGGAGGTCGACGCCGACACCGAGATCGCGCGGTTGGTGCCCTTCATCGAATGGGTGCGCGACGCCTATCCGAATCAGCTGATCAGTGTCGACACCTGGCGCGCCGAGGTGGCCAAGGTGGCCTGCGCGGCAGGCGCGGACCTGATCAACGACACCTGGGGCGGCGTCGACCCGGCGCTGCCCGAGGTGGCGGCGGAGTTCGGCGCCGGTCTGGTCTGCTCGCACACCGGTAATGCCCAGCCGCGCACGCGTCCGTTCCGGGTGAACTACGGGACCACCACGCGCGGCGTGGTCGACGACGTCATCCGCCAGGTCACCACCGCCGCCGAGCGGGCGGTCGAATCCGGGGTGGCCCGCGACCGGGTGCTGATCGACCCGACCCACGACTTCGGCAAGAACACCTTCCACGGATTGGTGCTCCTGCGGCACGTCAACGATCTCGTTGACACCGGGTGGCCCGTGCTGATGGCTTTGAGCAACAAGGACTTCGTCGGGGAGACTCTGGGTGTGGAACTGACCGAGCGGCTCGAGGGGACATTGGCGGCCACCGCGTTGGCGGCGGCCGCTGGTGCGCGAATGTTTCGCGTGCACGAGGTCGCGGCCACCCGGCGAGTGCTGGAGATGGTGGCCTCGATCCAGGGCATTCGCCCGCCGGCGCGCACGGTGAGGGGGCTCGCATGACGGCATCGGACCTGTTCGCCGGCCGTCTCGCCAGCGACCGGATGCTGGCCGCGCGGCCCGGCGACGTCTGGCTGGCCAACGACAGGTGGAGCCGTCCGAGCTGGACCATCGACGAACTGGCAGCCGCGAAGGCGGGACGGACCATCTCGGTGGTACTGCCGGCCCTCAACGAGGAAGAGACCGTCGAATCGGTCATCGAAAGCATCTCACCGCTGGTCGATGGGCTGGTCGATGAGCTGATCGTGCTGGACTCCGGTTCTACCGACGACACCGAGATCCGCGCCGTCGCGGCGGGTGCCCGCGTCGTCAGCCGTGAGCAGGCGCTGCCCGAGGTGCCGATCCGGCCCGGGAAGGGCGAAGCGCTGTGGCGCTCGCTGGCGGTGACCAGCGGTGACATCGTGGTGTTCGTCGACTCCGACCTGATCGATCCGCACCCGATGTTCGTGCCCTGGCTGGTCGCTCCGCTGCTCACCGGCGACGGCATTCACCTGGTCAAAAGCTTCTATCGGCGGCCGTTGCGGGGTAGCGAGCTCGCCGATGCCGGCGACGTGGCGGCCGACGTGAGCGCGACCGGCGGCGGGCGCGTGACCGAGTTGGTGGCCCGGCCGTTGCTCGCGGCGTTGCGCCCGGAACTGGGCTCCATCGTGCAACCGCTCGGCGGTGAATACGCCGCCACCCGCGAGCTGCTGACCTCGGTGCCGTTCGCCCCGGGTTACGGCGTGGAGATCGGGCTGCTGGTGGACACCTTCGACCGGCTGGGGCTGGACGCGATCGCCCAGGCCAACCTGGGGGTCCGCGCGCACCGCAACCGGCCGCTGGCCGAACTCGGTGTGATGAGCCGGCAGGTCATCGCGACCCTGCTCTCGCGTTGCGGGATCCCCGACTCCGGCGTCGGGCTGACGCAGTTCGTCGCCGACTCCGACCACGGCTACACCCAGCACACCTCGCCGGTGTCGCTGGCGGACCGGCCACCGATGCAGGTGTTGCGACCCCGGTAGAGCACCGCGCTGTCGGCGGCATAGGGCAGTATCGGTCACGTGGCGTTGGTGTTGCTGTACCTGGTGGTGCTCGTGCTCGTGGCGGTCGTGCTGTTCGGCGCGGCCAGCCTGCTGTTCGGTCGCGGTGAGCAGCTGCCGCCGCTGCCGCGCGGGACGACGGCCACCGTCCTGCCCGCGTTCGGGGTGACGGGCGCCGACGTCGACGCAGTCAAGTTCACCCAGGTCATGCGCGGATACAAGACCAGTGAGGTCGACTGGGTGCTGGACCGGCTCGCCCGCGAGCTCGAGGCGCTGCGCGGCCAGCTGGGCGCGGTGCATGCTCCCGCAACCGCCGAAGCCCGGAGCGATTCGGCCGGGGACGTGGAACCTGCGGGCGACGAGGATCGTCAGGACTAGATGTGAGCGACGACGACGCGCTGGTGCGCTGTAGCTGGGCGACCGTTCGGCCCGGACCCGACTTCGACCTGTACCGCAATTACCACGACCAGGAGTGGGGCCGCGAGGTCCGCGACGGCGTGGCCCTGTTCGAGCGGATGAGCCTGGAGGCATTCCAGAGTGGGCTGTCGTGGCTGATTATCCTGCGCAAGCGGGACAACTTCCGGCGCGCGTTCGCCAAGTTCGACGTCGAGCGCATCGCCAGCTACACCGACACCGATGTGCAGCGGCTGATGGCCGACGAGGGCATCGTGCGCAACCGGGCCAAGATCGAGGCCACGATTGCCAATGCGCGCGCCGCCGCTGAGCTGGGAACTCCCGCCGACCTGTCGGAGCTGCTGTGGTCATTCGCCCCGTCGCCGCGGCCCCGGCCGGCCGACCCCTCCGAAATCCCCTCGGCTACTGCGGAATCGAAGGCCATGGCGCGTGAACTCAAAGGTCGCGGGTTCCGCTTCGTCGGTCCCACCACCGCCTACGCGTTGATG
>NZ_JAFAUS010000280.1 GCF_019243155.1 Mycobacterium sp. | reverse complement strand
GCACGGTCTCGTTGTCGAATTCTTCGTAGACCTCGTGCCAGTCCTTCAGCCGCAGCGGGACAGGCCGGCGCTTCGGCAACTCCCGGTGCGTGTATTTCAGGAAGCCTCTTGGATCAGCCATGCGCGGCCGCCATGATCGCCTTGTCGACGTCGATGCCATCGCGTTCGGCCTCGGCGATCGCGTTCAGCACCTTCTTGTAGTCGAGTGGCATCACCTTGAGGAAGTGGCGCTGTTGCCCGCGCCAATCCGCCAGGATCCGTTGGCCGACCGCCGAATCGGTGGCATCGACGTGCGCCTCGATGATGCCGCACAGGAAGTCGACGTCTTCCTCGTCGAGGGCCTCCAACTCGACCATCTCGGCGTTGAGGTTCTCCGGCAGCTCCTCGTCGGGGTCGTAGACGTAGGCCACACCACCTGACATACCGGCGGCGAAGTTGCGGCCGGTGCGGCCCAGGATGACGACGCGGCCGCCCGTCATGTACTCGCAACCGTGGTCGCCTACACCCTCGACCACGGCGTGCGCGCCGGAATTGCGAACCGCGAATCGTTCGCCGACTACACCGCGCAAAAATGCCTCCCCACACGTGGCGCCGAACAGGATCACGTTGCCGCCGATGATGTTTTCCTCGGCCACATAGTCCTGCGGCGCGTTGTCCGATGGTCGCACCACGATCCGCCCACCGGACAAACCCTTGCCGACGTAGTCGTTGGCGTCCCCGTAGACGCGCAAGGTGATGCCCTTCGGGACGAAGGCCCCGAAACTGTTGCCCGCGGACCCGTCGAAGGTGATGTCGATCGTTCCGTCCGGCAGCCCTTGGCCGCCATATGCTTTCGTCACCTCGTGGCCGAGCATGGTCCCCACGGTCCGGTTGACGTTGCTGATCGTGGTGGAGAACCGCACCGGCTTGCCCGAGTCGAGTGCTTCGCGGCTCATCACGATCAACTGCTGATCGAGTGCCTTGTCCAGGCCGTGGTCCTGCCGCGAGCTGCAGTACAGGTCCTGGTTCATGAACGCCGATTCCGGTTCGTGCAGCACCGGCGCCAGATCCAGCTTGTGGGCCTTCCAGTGCGCGCGCGCCAGTGTGGTGTCGAGTGCTCCCACCTGGCCGACGGCCTCGTTGAGTGTGCGGAAGCCCAACTGCGCCATGTATTCCCGGACCTCTTCGGCGATGAACATGAAGAAGTTCTCGACGAATTCGGGCTTACCGGTGAACCGTTCCCGCAGGACCGGGTTCTGGGTGGCGACCCCGACCGGGCAGGTGTCGAGGTGACACACCCGCATCATGATGCAACCGGCCACCACCAGCGGTGCGGTGGCGAAGCCGAATTCCTCGGCGCCGAGCAATGTCGCGATCATCACGTCGCGGCCCGTCTTGAGCTGGCCGTCCACCTGGACCACGATCCGGTCGCGTAACCCGTTGAGCAGCAATGTCTGTTGCGTCTCGGCAAGGCCCAACTCCCACGGCGCGCCGGCGTGCTTCATCGACGTCAGCGGGGTTGCACCCGTGCCGCCGTCGTGGCCCGAGATCAGCACCACGTCGGCGTGGGCCTTGGACACACCCGCCGCCACCGTTCCGACGCCGTTCTCGGAGACCAGCTTGACGTGGACGCGCGCCGCCGGATTGGCGTTCTTGAGGTCGTGGATCAGCTGTGCGAGATCCTCGATGGAGTAGATGTCGTGGTGCGGCGGCGGCGAGATCAGGCCGACGCCGGGGGTGGAGAACCGGACCTTGGCAACCCACGGGTAGACCTTGTGTCCGGGAAGTTGGCCGCCCTCACCGGGTTTGGCGCCCTGCGCCATCTTGATCTGGATGTCGGTGCAGTTCGTCAGGTAGTGCGAGGTGACACCGAACCGGGCGGAGGCAACCTGCTTGATCGCGCTGCGGCGCCAATCACCGTTCGGGTCATGCTCGAAGCGCTTGACGTCCTCGCCGCCTTCTCCGCTGTTGGAGCGGCCGCCCAGGCGGTTCATCGCGATGGCGAGCGTCTCGTGCGCCTCGGCGGAGATCGAGCCGTAGCTCATCGCTCCCGTCGAGAAGCGCTTGACGATTTCGCTGGCGGGCTCGACTTCTTCCAGCGGGATGGCTGGGCGCAGTGCGCCGCGGAACTTGAGCAGGCCACGCAGCGAGGCCATCCGCTCACTCTGGTCGTCGACCAGGCGGGTGTACTCCTTGAAGATCTTGTACTGGCCGGTGCGCGTGGCGTGCTGCAGTTTGAACACGGTCTCCGGGTTGAACAAGTGGTACTCGCCCTCGCGGCGCCACTGGTATTCGCCACCGACCTCGAGTTCACGGTGCGCGCGTTCGTCCTTGCGCTTCAGGTTCGCGAGCCCGTGGCGGGTGGCGACGTCGGCGGCGATGTCTTCCAGGGTGATCCCGCCGATCGGGCAGTTCAGCCCGGTGAAGTATTCGTCGAGGACGTCGTCGGAGATGCCGACCGCCTGGAACAGTTGCGCACCGGTGTAGGACGCCAGCGTCGAGATGCCCATCTTGGACATCACTTTCAGCACGCCCTTGCCGGCGGCCTTCACGTAGTTGTTCAGCGCCGTGTCGCGATCGATGCCGTCGATGACGCCGCGGTCCAGCATGTCCTCGATCGACTCGAACGCCAGATACGGGTTGATCGCCGCCGCTCCACAACCGACCAGCACCGCCATGTGGTGCACCTCGCGGGCGTCACCGGTCTCGACCACCAGGCCGGCGTGCGTGCGGGTCCGGTCGCGCACCAGGTGGTGATGCACACCCGCGACGGCGAGCAGCGACGGGATCGGTGCCATCTGCTCGTCGGAGTCGCGGTCGGACAAGATGATGACCCGCGCGCCCTCCGCGATGGCGGCCGACGCCTGCGCACGCACGTCGTCCATCGCGGCGGCCAGTCCGGCCCCACCCTCGGCGACCGGGTACAGACATCGAATCACCTTGGAGCGCATGCCATGCGGGCGCCCGTTGACCTTGTCGTCGGGGTTGAGATTGATCAGCTTGGCCAGCTCGTGGTTGCGCAGGATCGGCTGCGGCAGCGTGATCTGGTGACACGACTTGTCTTCCGGCGTGAGCAGGTCGCGCTCCCCACCGGTGGTCACCTGCAGGCTGGTCACCACTTCCTCACGGATGGCGTCCAGGGGCGGGTTGGTCACCTGAGCGAAGAGCTGCTGGAAGTAGTCGTAGAGCATCCGCGGCCGCTGAGACAGCACGGCGACGGGAGTGTCGGTGCCCATCGAGCCGAGCGGCTCGGCGCCGGTGCGGACCATCGGCGACACCAGCAGGTTGAGCTCTTCGTAGGTATAGCCGAATGTCAACTGCCGCTGGACAAGTCGCTCGTGCGGCATCCGCACGTAGTCACCCTGCGGCAGGTCAGCGAGCGGTACCAGGTTCTTGTCCAGCCACTCCTGGTACGGATGCTCGGCGGCGAGTTCGGCCTTGATCTCCTCGTCGGAGACGATGCGGCCCTGCGTGGTGTCGACCAGGAACATGCGGCCGGGCTGCAGCCGCATCCGGCGCACCACCTTGGCCGGATCCAGGTCCAGCACGCCGGCCTCGGACGCCATCACCACCAAACCGTCCTCGGTCACCCAGATC
>NZ_JAFAUS010000204.1 GCF_019243155.1 Mycobacterium sp. | reverse complement strand
AAGTCGGTCGGCTCCACGGTGATAGCGCATCAGGTCACCGACAACGCCGTCACCTGGGACATGCCCGTGGCGTCCAAGCTGCCGTGGTTCACGGTGAACGATCCCTACGTCACCAGCCATCTGACCGTCGCCGACCTGTATTCGCACAGATCCGGGCTGCCCGACCACGCCGGTGACAAACTGGAAGATCTGGGCTACGACCGGCGGCAGACACTCGAGCGGCTCAAGTATCTGCCGCTGACGTCTTTCCGAAACAGCTACGCCTACACCAACTTCGGGATCACCGCCGCCGCCGAGGCCATCGCGGCCGCGGCGGGCAAATCCTGGGAAGACCTGTCCGACGAGGTGCTCTACCGGCCGCTGGGAATGACGTCGACGAGCTCGCGGTTCGCCGACTTCGTCGCCCGGCCCAACCATGCCGTCAATCACATCAAGATCGCGGACAAGTGGGAGGCGCGCTTCCAGCGTGACCCCGATCCCCAGACGCCCGCGGGCGGCGTCAGTTCGTCGGTCAACGACATGGCCCGCTGGCTGATCATGTTGCTGGGCAACGGGACTTACAACGGTCAGCGAATCGTGGCGCCGGAAGCCCTGACGCCGGCGACCACCGCGCAAGTGGTTTCGGTGCCCGCGACGACACCGAAGGGACGCTCGGGGTTCTACGGCTACGGATTCAACGCGTCGGTCTCCTCGTCGGGTCGCACCGAGTACAGCCATTCGGGGGCTTTCGCTTTGGGCGCCGCGACGAACTTCGTCGTGCTGCCCTCTGAGGACGTGGGCATCATCGCGTTGACGAACGCGGCGCCCATCGGCGTCCCCGAGGCGCTGACCGCCGAATTCATGGATCTGGTCCAGTACGGCCAAGTCCGCGAGGACTGGGTCAACCTGTACCAGAAGGCGATCGGCTGGATGAACAATCCCGAGGGTTCGCTGGTCGGCAAGCAGCCCCCCGCCGGCGCCGCACCGGCCAGACCGCTCGGCGACTACGCCGGCGTGTATGCCAACGACTATTGGGGTAAGGCCACGGTGACCGAACACGACGGGGCGCTGCAACTGTCGATGGGTCCGAAAAGCCGGACGTTCACCCTCACCCACTGGGACGGCGACACCTTTACGTTCGGCATAACCGACGAAAATGCCCCGCCTGGAACGGTTTCCAAGGCCACCTTTGCCGGCGCCACGTTGAACTTGGAATACTACGACTCGGACAAGCTGGGGACGTTCACCCGATGAGCTCGTCCCTTTACCAGGGCCTGACCGATGCCGAAGTCGAGCGGCGGGTAGCCGACGGCAAGACCAATGCCGTGCGCGAGCGCGCCACCCGCAGTGTCGCGGATATCGTGCGGGCCAACGTCTTCACCCGGATCAACGCGATCCTCGGGGTGCTGTTGCTGATCGTGCTGGCGACGGGCTCGCTGATCAACGGAATGTTCGGCCTGCTGATCATCGCCAACAGCGTCATCGGCATCTTCCAGGAGGTCAGGGCCAAGCAGACGCTGGACAAGCTGGCGATCGTCGGGCAGGCGAAACCGTTGGTGCGCAGGCAATCCGGAACTCGAACGCTGCCGCCCGCCGATGTGGTGCTCGATGACATCATCGAGCTCGGGCCCGGAGATCAGGTCGTCGTCGACGGCGAGATCGTCGAAGAGATGAACCTGGAGATCGACGAGTCGCTGCTGACCGGTGAGGCCGACCCGATCGGCAAGGCCATCGGCGATCCGGTGATGTCGGGCAGCTTCGTCGTCGCGGGCAGTGGCGCCTATCGGGCCACCAAGGTCGGAGCCGAGGCGTATGCGGCCAAGCTTGCGGACGAGGCCAGCAAGTTCACATTGGTGAAATCCGAACTGCGCAATGGCGTCAACCGCATCCTGCAGTTCATCACCTACCTGCTGGTCCCGGCCGGTCTGCTGACGATCTACACCCAGTTGTTCACCACCCACGCCGACTGGCGAGAGTCCGTGCTGCGTACGGTCGGCGCGCTGGTCCCCATGGTGCCCGAAGGCCTGGTGCTGCTGACGTCGGTCGCGTTCGCGGTCGGGGTCATCCGGCTCGGCCAACGTCGATGCCTGGTGCAGGAGCTGCCCGCCATCGAGGGACTCGCGCGCGTCGACGTGGTCTGTGCCGACAAGACGGGCACGTTGACCGAGAACGGCATGCGGGTATCCGACGTCGAGGAGCTCGACGGCTCGACCGAGCGCATCGCTAACGTGCTCGCGGCGCTGGCCGCCGCCGACCCGCGACCCAACGCCAGCATGCAGGCGATCGCCGAAAGCTACGGTCAGCCGCCCGACTGGATCGTTACGGCGACTGCACCTTTCAAGTCGGCCACCAAATGGAGCGGTGTGTCCTACCGCGGCCACGGCGACTGGGTGATCGGGGCGCCCGACGTGCTGCTCGAGCCGTCCTCGGCGGCGGCCGAACGCGCCGAGCGGATCGGCGCGCAGGGGCTGCGCGTACTGCTGGTGGGCAGCGCCGGCGTGGCGGTCGACGACCCGGACGCGCCGGGCCGCGTCACCCCCGTCGCGCTGGTGGTACTCGAGCAGAAGGTGCGACCCGACGCCCGGGAGACCCTGGATTACTTTGCCGATCAAGGCGTTTCGATCAAGGTGCTGTCCGGTGACAACGCGGTGTCCGTCGGCGCGGTCGCCGGCAAGCTCGGGATCAGCGGCGAGACGATGGACGCCCGCCGGCTGCCGTCAGACCCCGCGCAATTGGCCGACACGCTGGACTCCTACACCACCTTCGGCCGGGTCCGGCCCGACCAGAAACGTGCCATCGTGCATGCCCTGCAATCCCACGGTCACGCCGTGGCGATGACCGGCGACGGTGTCAACGACGTGCTGGCTCTCAAGGACGCCGACATCGGCGTCGCGATGGGGGCCGGTAGCCCCGCGTCGCGTGCAGTCGCGCAGATCGTCCTGCTGGACAACAGGTTTGCCACGCTGCCATATGTGGTGGGCGAGGGACGGCGCGTGATCGGCAACATCGAGCGGGTCGCCAACCTGTTCTTGACCAAGACCGTGTACTCGGTGCTGCTGGCTCTGTTGGTGGGTCTGGAATGCCTGTTCTCCAAAGCGCTCAAGGCCGACCCGCTGTTGTATCCGTTTCAGCCGATCCACGTCACCATCGCGGCATGGTTCACCATCGGGATCCCGTCGTTCATTCTGTCGCTGGCACCCAACAACGAACGCGCCTACCCGGGCTTCGTCCGGCGGGTGTTGAGTTCGGCACTGCCGTCCGGACTGATCGTCGGCACAGCGACGTTCGCGTCTTACCTGTTGGCCTACCACGGTCGCCACGCCACCTTCGTCCAACAGGACCAGGCGTCGACCGCCGCGTTGATCACCTTGCTGATGACGGCGCTATGGGTGCTCGCGGTAGTGGCGCGGCCCTACCAGTGGTGGCGGGTGGCGCTGGTCATCGTCTCCGGCCTGGCCTACGTGGTGATCTTCAGCACGCCACTGGCCCGCAAGGCGTTCCTGCTCGACCCGTCGAACGTGGCGGTGACGTCCACCGCGCTGGGGATCGGCCTGGTGGGCGCCGCCGCGATCGAGGCGACGTGGTGGATCCGGGCCAGGATGCTGGGCGTGCAGCCGCGGCTGTGGCGCGAGCGATAGCAAGCACCCAAGTAGGATTCCCGGGGACTGCTCGGGAAGGGGAGAACGATGGGATTCCTGGACAAGGCGAAAGACCTGTTGTCGCAGAACGCCGACAAGGTCGAGATGGCGATCGATAAGGCCGGCGACTTCGTCGACGAGAAGACGCAGCGCAAGTACTCCGACACCATCCACAAGGTGCAGGACGAGGCCAAGAAGGCCGCCGGATCGGCGTCTGAAGGCGACCAGCAGGGCTGAACATATGGCGAAACTTTCCGGATCCATCGACGTACCGCTGGCTCCCGAGGTGGCTTGGAAGCACGCCTCGGACCTGTCCAGGTTCTCCGAATGGCTGACCATCCACAAGGTGTGGCGCAGCAAGTTGCCCGACGACATCGAAAAGGGCACGGTCATCGAGTCGATCGTCGAAGTCAAGGGCATGGCCAACCGGATCAAGTGGACGGTCGTGCGCTACAAACCGCCGGAAGGCATGACGCTCAACGGCGAAGGCGTCGGCGGTGTCAAGGTCAAGCTGATGGCCAAGGTCACACCCAAGGACGACGGCTCCGTCGTCAGCTTCGACGTGCACCTCGGCGGCCCGGCGCTGTTCGGCCCGATCGGCATGCTCGTCGCCGCCGCGCTGCGCGGCGACATCAAGGAGTCGCTGCAGAACTTCGTCACGGTGTTCGCCAGGCCCGACCCGGGCATGAACGGAGACGGGCGCGCCCATCGCTGACGTCGCCGCGTGGCGAGCGACGGACCGGCCTCGCCCCCTATTAACCTCGCTACCATGACCCGCCGCCTGCGCCCTGGTTGGCTGGTCGCGTTTTTCGCCCTGGTGATTTCGGCCAGTACCTGGCTGCCGTGGCTGACGACGGCGGTCAATGGCGGGGGCTGGGCCAACGCGATCGGGGGCGCCCACGGCAACTTGGTACTGCCGCGGGGCTTCGGCCCCGGCCAGCTCATCGTGCTGCTGTCTTCGGCCCTGCTGGTGGCCGGGGCGATGGCCGGCCGTGGCCTGTCGGCGAAGCTCGCTTCCGTTGCCGCGCTGACGGTTTCGCTGCTGATCGCTGCGCTGACGGCGTGGTACTACAAGCTCAACGTCAACCCGCCGGTGTCGGCCCAATACGGCCTCTACGTCGGCGCGGCGGGCGCTGTCTGCGCGGTGGTCTGCTCGGTCGTGGCGGTCATCGCGGCGTTGGCCTCGCGCGGCACCTGAGCCTCACGCCCTGGGGAACTCATGGCTTCCCGAGTCCGAGCTGTCACCGGGCTCGTTGACGCCGAAAACGAAGGGTGCGAACACGATTTCGCGGCCGTCCGGATCGCGATAGGTGACCGCGCCGGTCGCTTCCCAGTACGGATGTTGTTCCACCCGATCGGTGCCCGCTTCTTCCAGACGTGCGACCGCCGCCTGCTGGGCCTGCTTGTCGGGAAAGTACAGACACAGCATTTCGTGGTGGTCCACCGGGACAGCGTCGACCGCCTCCACGATCTCCAGGGTCAGGTTCCAGCTGGGCATGCCGAAGATCGCGCCGTTGCTACCGTAGCTGCCGTCGAAGGTCTCATACAGCGGCAGTCCCACCAGCTCGCGGTAAAACCGCACCGTCTCAACGAAGTTCGACGACCGGCGGGTGAAGCGGATTGCACCGATCGGCGCCATGTGCATGGGCCAATGCGTGGCCCGGTGGGACGTGTGGCCGTCGGTGCTCATCGCAGTCCGATGGCGCTCGCCGCCGACTCCGCGGTATCCCAGCGGCGCAGCTGTTCGCCGGGCGCCCACGTCGAGTGGGTGCCGCTGGAAATGCGTTCGGGCAGTTGGAGTTTGCAGACAGGCCCGTCGGCGATGCCGGCGGCGTCGAAGATCACACAGTACGAGGCGTCGGTGTTCATGTCGGTGGTGAGGGTGACCAGGTAGCCGTCGTCCTCGCCGGTGGCGGCCACGCGCGGCGCCATCGCCGTCTCGCTCCCGTAGACGCCGTCACCGAACGAATACTGCTGTTGGTCCCCGGTGAGCAGGTCGTGTTTGACCAGTCCGTCGAACAGGAACCAGCCCGGCTTTGCGGTGGCGGCGTAGTCGTAGCGATACGGGCCCGCCGCGTAGCCGGGGTTGATGGTCCCGAACTCGGTGATCGAGTCCGCCAGCTGCTCTTCTTTCACCGCGCCGGTGACCAGGTTGAAGCGCCACCTGTGCAGCCGGGCCTGCAGACGATCCAGCGCCAGGAAGCGAAACAGCTTGTCCCACTTGGTTCCGCCGGTGTCCAGCGGTGACGGATCGCCTTCGTAGAAGCCGTCGAGCACGATCTCGTCACCATCTTCGTAGGCGTTGACGAAGTGCAGCACGAATGTCGGATCCGCCTCGAACCATCGGATGTCGCCGGTTGCGCCCCGGCGGGGGAGGACCGCGAAGCGCGACGGAATGTCGGGGTAGAACCGCGGTAGGTGCACATCGTGCTCGAGCAGGGCAGGATCCCAGAACAGCGGAAAGTCGTTGAGAATCACGTAGTTCTCGGTGAATGCCATGTCGTGGGGGAGACGCGGACCGGGCAGCGGGACGTCGACGTAGTGGACCAGCTCCTGGCTCTCGTCGACGACGCCGTACCGCATGTAAGGGTCTTGCTTGCTGTAGTTGAAGAACAACAGCTCGCCGGTTTTGTTGTCCACCTTGGGATGTGCGGACACGCCCCAATCGGTCGGGAAGCGCCCTTTCCACGTCTCCTTGCCGAGTGTCTCCGCCGAATACGGATCGACGCGATACAGGTCTCCGCACTGGTAGAAGCTGGTCAGCGCGACACCCCGGTGGACGATGACGTCGGTGCTCGACGCGTCCTTCATCCGGGTGCGAGCGCCCCACCCGTTCTCGCGTTCGGCCAATTGCACCGGCTCCGCCAAT
>NZ_JAFAUS010000076.1 GCF_019243155.1 Mycobacterium sp. | reverse complement strand
GCCCGCAGCTTCTCCGGGACGATCGCCGGCGGCACGTCTGAGATCCAGCGCAACATCATCGCCCAGCGAGTGCTCGGTCTCCCGCGCAGCTAGCGTTTTGTGAGTTGCCGTTTGTCGCAACGGCATTCGACCGGCTGCTAAACCGGGTCGAATTTGGTGATCAGCCAGGTGCCGTTGACGCGGCTCAAACTGACCAGGACGCTGCTGGAAGCCATCGCGGGGTCGGGATTGTCCTTGCTCGTGGTGCTCTGGTCGACCAGCACCAGCACGACGGCCGAGTTCGGGTGTAACTCCTGAACCGCGGCTCCCAACACCCGGGCGTTGGTCTTCAGTGACTTCTGTTTGGCCGCCGGAGCCACGATCTGTTCGGTGAACTGGTTGTAGTACGACAGGAAGTCCCCGGACAGATGGGATTTGGCCGCGGCGAAGTCTTTGTCCAGCGTGTCGGGCGAGTAGGACAGCAACGCGACCGTTCCGTCGGACGCCGCACTGGTGACCGCGCTGGCGACGCCGGCGTCGGTCTGCTTATCGGGCCGGTACTGCGTGAAGTACAGCCACGCCGCCGCACCCCCGGACAGCAGCAGCAGCAAAATCAGTACGACGGGAACGACTGTCACCTTGCGCCACACGCGCGGTTTGCTACTCGCGCTGCGTTCGGCTTGTTCGCCCACGTCGTCGCCCAGGTCGTCTTTCACGTCGTCTTTCACGTCGTCGGCGGTGCCGATGCTGGGCTCGTCCTCGCTCATGGGATGAACTCCACGTTAGACATCTTGTATTGCCCGCCATCGTCTTTAACGGTCACCTTGAGGCGCCAATTGCGTGGTTCGTCTTTGGCGCCCGCAGCGTTGGTGATGTGCGATGTCGCCGCGACGAGCACCAACGCGAAATCCCCGTTGATCGCTTGCACGGCCGCCGCATTCACGGTTCCCTGGGTGACCACTTTGGACTGCTCAACGACGGTCGTGAAATCTTTTGCACGCGCCTGGAAGTCGTCGTGGAACTGGCCGGTCGAGCTGTCAATGACCCGCTGGACGTCCTCCTTGGCCTTGTTGAAGTCCATGGAAGTCAGGTTGACGACACCTTGTCTGGCCCCCGCGACGAAGCTCGCAGCGCGCTGATTGCGCTCAGTGACTTCGTGGCGGTTCCACATCATGTATCCGCTGGCCGCGACGAAGGCGCAGATGAGCAGGATGACGGCCACTTTCCACGTCACGGACAACGGTGGCATTCGTAAGCGTCGTCGGGAGCGCGCCGGCGTGGCTTCTTCGTCGTCTCCGCGGGTTTCGTCGGAGACTTCTTCTTCTTCTTCTTCTTCTGTCTCCGCCTCGTCGGCGTCGGTTGCGTCGGCGGTCTCGGTGACGTCCTCGTCGGCCTCAGTCTCGGCGACATCCTCGTCCGTCTTCGCTTCGGCGCCGTCGGTTGTTTCTTCGTGGTCGGCGGCTACCGTTTCTTCGGCGTCCCGCGCTTCCTCGGCGGCCTTTGCCTCGGCCTCTTTTTGGGCCTCTTTCTCAGCTTCGGCCAGCGCTTCACGCCGTAGCCTGGCGGCACGAGCGCGGGCGCGCGCTGCGGCGGCCAGCGCTTCGGCTTCGGCCGCTTCGGCCTCGGCTTCCTCGAGCAATGCCCTCGCATCGGCCTTCGATGTGGCCGAATCGCGCGGCGGTTCCTTGGCCTCAGCCATCGTGCTTACTGACTCCTGTACGTCTCACGCGGCTAGAATCGCACGAGCGAGAACGGGTAACTGTTGGTGCCCCCCGGTCCGCCACCGCAGCCCGTGTTGAACGTCGAGTCGACCTGACCCCCAAGCGTCACCGCATCCCACGAGTAGACGTCATGCGAGGGAAAGAACTGGACCACGCAGCGCACACCGTCGGGCACATCAACGGCCATGGTGTAGCGGCCGTTGGACAGATGCGCCTCGCCTCTGTAGACCACCGCTTGCCCGTTGGGCTGCGGAGTTGCATACACCTGCAAGCATCCCGGCGCTGGATTGGCGCACGGGTTGATCGACCAAACCCAGAAGTGGCCGGGATCCCGGTTCGTGTCCAAGTGGTAGTTGGCATACAGCATGTCCGCGTGGGCAGTCGGCGCGACGGTCAGTGCGGCCAAGGCAAGCGCAAGGCTCACTGCGAAAGTCTTCACCGTTGCGTCTCCCATCTCTGCACACGCAATTGCCCCAAATATAGGGCGCGGTCACGCCGAACAGGCCTACTCGAAGAAATTGCGACGGTCAGTCGATGACCGCGGCTTCCTTGCGCTCGGTGATCGGTCTGGCGAGTTCCTGCTCGTCGCAGATGCGTTGCAGCTTCTCCAGCGTCTCGTCCAGCCCGGCTCCGACCTTGCGGCCGGGTGTGAAGGTGGCCGGCAGCTTGCGCATGCCCTGGATGACGCCGATGGTCTCGTAGTGGACGGTGCCTTCGGGGTCGCACTGGTAGTCGGGCATCCGGTCGAGCACCGCGGTGAGCATGGATTTGAACACGGTGCGAGCCACGTTAGATCCGATGCACCGGTGCACGCCCAGCCCGAAGCTGAAGTGCCGGTTGCCTTTACGGTCGAGGACGATCTTATCCGGGTCGTGGAAGACCGACGGGTCGCGGTTGGCCATCGCCCACGAGATCCACAGCCGCTCACCCTCTTTGAAGTGGATGCCGTCGAGTTCGGTGTTGTCGGAGAAGGTCCGGCCGTCACCGGGGGCCGGGGTGAAGTACCGCAGGAACTCCTCGGTCGCGGCGTCGAGCATCGTCTTGCGTTCGTTGCTGAGCAGCTGGCGCTGATCGGGATGCTCGGAAAGCCATTCCAACGAGTGGGCGGTCAGGGCGGTCGTCGTGTCGAAGCCGCCTCCGATGACCAGTCCCAGGTTGCCGAGGATTTCCAGATCCGGAGCGGGCTCGCCGTCAATGCGCATCTGCAGCAGGCCGTTGATGATCCCCGGCCGGGGGTTCTCGCGGACCTCGAGCATGGTGTTGACCATGTCGAGGCCCATCTCCCGGTGCATCGCGGTGACCTTCTCGATGTCGGGAGAGTGCTCGGGTGTGTAGACCGCGGCGTGAACCGGCTCGCTGTACATGTTCCACTTCTTCAGCGGAATGCCCAGCATCGCCAGAGTCAGGACCGCCGGCACGATGTTGGCCAGGTCGTCGACGAAGTCGATGCTGCCCGCTTCGATCTTCTCGTCGAGCGCGGCGCGCGTGATCTCGTCGATGAACGGCTCCCAGCGTTTGACCGCGGCGGGTGACAGGTACGGATTGAGCACCGTGCGGTAGGTGCGGTGCTCGGGGTCGTCCATTTCCAGGATGCCGCCGCGCACCGCGCTGACGCGGCTGGCCGTGGGGATCGAAATGCCTTTGTAGCCACGGCGTTCGCCGTGCAGGTCATGGTCGTTGGAGACTGCGGGGCAGCGGGCGAGCTCGAAGACCTCGTGGCTGCCGGCCGCCACCCAGTGGCCGCCGTAGGTCTCGGTCCAGGCCATCGGGCACTTGGAGTGCATCTCCTCGGTGATGGCCTTGAACTGCGACCGGTATTCGGCGCCGTGCCGATCGAAGTGGTACTGGTTCTTCTTGCGGTCGCTGTCGCTGACGCCGTCATCGACACTCACAGCTTCGTCTCCCTCGATGTCTCGTCGGTGCCGGCTCAGGCGTCGTCGGTGATCATGATGGCCTGCTCCGGACACGATTGCGCGGCCTCACGAACCTGGTCCTCGCGATCGGCGGGCACTATTTCGTCGATCGCAGATGAGCTGCCGTCGATGTCGCTGAGCTGGAATGAATCCGGGGCGATCATCGAGCACAAGGTGTGACCCTGGCATCGTTCTGAATCCACCCAAACCTTCATGGGCTGTCTCCTCTCAGGTGTTTCGACCGCCGTTGACGCCCAAAATCTGACCGGTGATGTAGCCGGCCTCCTCGGACACCAGGAATGCGCAGGCCGCCGCAATATCTTCCGGCTTTCCCATCCGCCGCACCGGTGTTCGGGCAATTGTCTCCTCGATGCTGCCGAGGAAGCCGTTTTTCTCGGCCGCACGCAACATCGGGGTGTCGATGAAGCCCGGCGGGACGGCATTGACCGTGATGCCGTTGGGCCCGTACTCGAGCGCCAATGACTTGGTCAGGCCGTTGACCGCCGACTTGGCCGCGACGTAATGACTCATGTACGGCGCACCGGAATGCGTGCTGGAGGAAGAGATATTGACGATCCGCCCCCATCCGGCCTCGATCATGTCGGGCAGCACCGCCTGGACGGTGTGAAACACCCCGTGCAAGTTGACGTCGATCACCCGCTGCCAATCCTCGAACGTGAGGTTGGTGAAGCGCTTGAATCCGTCCAGGCCCGCGGCGTTGACCAGAATCGCGACCGGCCCCAACTGAGCGCGAATCGCCGAGAAGGCCGCATCCACCTGCGCCCTGTCGGTGACGTCGGCGGTGAACGACAGGTCGGTTTCCGAGGGCTTCAGGTCGATCGTCGCAACGTCGAGACCGTCGGCACGCAGGCGATGCACCACGGCTAACCCGATGCCGGATCCGCCTCCGGTTACTACCGCGGTCTTCACGTCGAGGTCTCTACTGAAAACGGGGCTGTTTCAGACACAAAGAATCTCCCTTGCAATTATGAGAACCTTACTCTCACGCCGAAGCGCGTTGCAACATGCCCGAGAAACCGCTCTCAGCCTGCGTCGAGAGTGCTGTTCTGGCGACATACGAGCGTTTTCGCCGCTGGTCAGCGGCTCTGTCTCAATCCTGAGACTTTCTTGAATTATCGAGATGCGAATGTAAGATTCGCCGGGGAAGAGAATGAAATTATCGTGACCGTCACCACACAGGGAGTACGGAATGCCTGCCCAGGACACGGCAGCTGATCCCGTCGCGGATGCAACCCCCGAACCACTCGTAGACCGCCGGCTCCTCATCGATGGAACGACCGAGGGAGCATACGCATGAGACCGCTCGAGGGCATCCGGGTTCTGGAAGTCGCGATGTACGGGTTCGTCCCGTCGGCGGGCGCGGTGCTCGCCGAATGGGGAGCCGACGTAGTCAAGGTCGAGCACGCGGTGACCGGCGACCCGCAGCGCGGACTCCGCCAGACCGGCATGTTGCGTGTCGAAGGGGATCCCAACCCGAACATCGAGCACGCCAATCGCGGCAAGCGCAGCATCGGCCTGGACATGTCGGTGTCCGAGGGCAAAGAAGTGCTCTACGAACTGGCCCGCCGGGCCGACGTCTTTTTGACCAGCTTCCTGCCCGGAACCCGGGAAAGGTTCGGCATCGACGTCGACGACATTCGGGCCGTCAACCCGAAGATCGTCTACGCGCGCGGCAGCGCGCTCGGCCCGCGCGGCGAGGAATCGACCCGGGGCGGCTACGACATGACCGCCTTCTGGTGCCGAGCCGGAACCGCCGCCACCATCACCCCCGCGGGCATGCCGGGCATGATCGCACCGCCCGGGCCGGCCTACGGTGACACCATCTCGGGCACCAATCTCGCCGGCGGTATCGCGGCAGCTCTGCTCAAGCGCGAGCGGACCGGGGAGCCCTCCGTAGTCGATGTGTCGCTGTTGGGCAGCGGCCTGTGGTCGCTCGGCCACACCGTCGCGCTGACCAATCACCTGCACCAGCGGATGGAGTCGCCGCCGCCCGGAGTGCACGGCGCTCCCAACAATCCGTTGGTGGGCTTGTACACGACATCCGACGGCCGCTACATCTCCTTCGTGATGATGCAGCCGACCAAGTTCTGGGCGGACGTGTGCCGGCATGTCGACCTGCCCGAGATGGCCGACGATCCGCGCTTCGAAACGGTGGAGACGATCGCGGCCAACACGCCGGATGCGGTGGAACTCCTGACCAAGGCCATCGCGACCCGCACGCTGGCCGAGTGGAGCGAGCGCTTCGCCACACTCGCGGGGCCGTGGGCCCCCGTCCAGGACACCCTGCAGGCCGCCGACGACGCCCAGATCCGCGCAAACGAGTACATAGTGCAAGCGGGCGAACTCGAACTCGTCGCCAACCCGGTCCAGTTCGATGTGGCGCCGCCGCAGACCGGCCCCGCGCCCGGCTTCGCCGAGCAGACCGACGACATCCTGATGGAACTCGGGCTCGACTGGGACCACATCATCGAACTCAAGACGGCCGGCGCCGTCACCTAGGATCGGAGCCGCCTGCAATGTTTCAGCCCACCAACGCAAGTGACGCTGCCTGCCCGCGCGCTTCGGCCAGAGGTCGTCCGATAACGGTTCCGCGTTTTTTGCTCCACCCGGACAAACCATGAGTCATAATCGCCGGACGCTTCAAGACGCGGAGCTCTTCGTTTTGGGGCGTCAACTCACGCGACAGATCGGAGGGACCGGCGTGGGATGGGAACGCGCTGCCACGCTAGCGTCAGACGCCGAATTTCGGCTGTTCGCCGCGCATTTCGTGGTCGGCCGCGTTCACTCCGAATCGTTGGTTGAGCTGAACTTACCTCAGCCGTTGCGTAACAACAAGACTGTCGGTCTCGTAGCGTGGGAAGGGGCTGATGGCGATGGCGACTAAGGGCGCAGACCACTGGTCATCGGGATTTCCTCAATTGAGACTGAAATGGGACCTCTCGGGGCCCATGCAGGCGGTCGGAGCTTTGTTCGCGATGTCGGCCGACGCGGTCAAGTTCGTGTTCCGCAGACCATTCCAGTGGCGGGAGTTCTTGGACCAGTCTTGGTTTGTCGCGCGAGTGGCGCTGGCTCCCACGTTGTTGGTGGCGATCCCGTTCACCGTCCTCGTCAGCTTCACGCTCAATATTCTGTTGCGCGAACTGGGCGCGGCCGACCTGTCCGGTGCGGGTGCCGCGTTCGGTGCGGTCACCCAGCTCGGCCCGCTGGTCACGGTGTTGATTGTGGCGGGCGCGGGCGCCACGGCAATGTGTGCGGACCTGGGTTCGCGAACGATCCGCGAAGAGATCGATGCGATGGAAGTGCTCGGTATCAACCCCATCCAACGGTTGGTCACGCCGCGCATGCTGGCTTCGGGGTTGGTCGCATTTCTGCTTAACAGCCTCGTCGTCATCATCGGCGTCCTGGGTGGCTATGTGTTTTCGGTCTTTGTGCAAGACGTCAATCCCGGCGCGTTCGCCGCTGGTATCACGCTGCTGACCGGCGTGCCCGAGGTGGTCATTTCCTGCATCAAGGCAGCGCTTTTCGGCCTCATCGCCGGTTTGGTCGCCTGCTATCGCGGCCTGTCCATCACCGGCGGGGGCGCCAAGGCCGTCGGCAACGCGGTGAACGAAACCGTGGTCTATGCCTTCATGTCCCTGTTCGTCGTCAACGTGGTTGTCACCGCGATCGGCATCAAGATGACGGCGAAGTAGGGGCTGTCGATGGCACTGAGAGCCGTATACCCGCGGTTAGCCCGCCAGTTCGAGCGGCCGGTCGCCTCTTTGGGGCGGATCGGTGACCACACCCTGTTTTACGGGAAAGCGCTCGCGGGCGTGCCCTTCGCGGCGACCCATTACACGCGCGAGGTCGTTCGACTGGTTGCCGAGATCAGCATGGGTGCGGGCACTTTGGCGATGATCGGCGGAACCGTCGTGATCGTCGGCTTCCTGACGCTGGCGGCGGGCGGCACCCTGGCCATTCAGGGTTACACCTCGTTGGGCAATATCGGCATCGAGGCGCTCACGGGCTTTTTGGCCGCATTCATCAATGTGCGTATCGCGGCGCCAGTGGTCGCGGGGATCGGTCTGGCGGCGACCTTCGGCGCCGGGGTGACCGCGCAGCTGGGTGCCATGCGGATCAACGAAGAAGTCGATGCGTTGGAGAGCATGGCCATCCGGCCGGTCGCCTACTTGGTGAGCACAAGGATTTTGGCGGGAATGATGGCGATCACGCCGTTGTACAGCATCGCCGTGATCCTGTCGTTCCTGGCGAGTCAGTTCACGACGACGTTCTTGCTCGGGCAGTCGCAGGGCTTGTACCAGCACTACTTCAACACGTTCCTGAACCCGATCGACTTGTTGTGGTCGTTCCTGCAGGCCATTTTGATGGCGCTCACCATCCTGCTGATCCACACCTACTACGGCTATTTCGCGTCGGGTGGGCCGGCCGGCGTCGGCAACGCGACCGGTAACGCGGTGCGCACCTCGCTCATCGTCGTGGTGTCGGTAACGCTGTTGGTCTCGCTGGCTATCTACGGTACGAACGGCAACTTCAACCTTTCCGGTTAGCAAAGGAGGTGGAACGACAGTGACGCAGAGTGTCCCAGCGGGTCGCGGCGCGGTCGCCGGCCGACCCGCGCGTGCCGGTAATACGCGACCACCGGCCGGACGCAACTACCTGCCACCCTTGCTCGGACTGGCCACCGTCGGCATCATCTGCCTGATCTTCGCCGTTGCGGTGGGTCTGTTCCAGGGCTCCTTCACCGAAAGCGTGCCGGTGACCGTGGTCGCGAAACGCGCCGGTCTGGTTATGAACCCGGACGCGAAGGTCAAGATGCGCGGAGTGCAGGTGGGCAAGGTCGCCTCGATCGACCCGCTACCCAACGGCGACGCGGCCATTCATTTGGCGATGGACCCGTCGCAGCTGCACTTCATACCCGGCAACGTGCTCGTCAACATCGCGTCATCGACCGTCTTCGGCGCGAAGTCCGTCGAGCTGGTGCCGCCCGCCGAGCCCACGGCGGCGCGGCTGCGCAGCGGTCAGACGCTGCAGGGCCAGCATGTCATGGTCGAAATCAACACGGTGTTCCAGCAACTGGTATCGGTGCTGGCCCACATCGACCCCCCGAAGCTCAACGAGTCACTGGGTGCGCTGGCACAAGCCTTCAGCGGGCGGGGCCCACAGCTGGGCCAGTCCCTGAGCGACCTGGATTCGTTTCTGGCCAGGCTCGAGCCGAGCCTTCCCGCATTCCGTCATGACCTCGCGGTCTTGCCGGCGGTGTCCAACGCCTATGCCGACGCGGCGCCGGACCTGGTGAAGACCGCCGCCAATGCCACCCGCATCAGCAAGACGCTCGTCGATGAGCAGCACAACCTGGATGCGTTGCTCATCAGCGCGATCGGCTTGGCCGACATCGGCAACGACGTCTTGTCGGCGAACCGTGGACCGCTGACCAATGTGCTGCATCTGCTGGTGCCGACTACCGATCTGACTAAGGAGTACGGTCCGGCGCTCACCTGCGGTCTCCAAGGACTCATCCACCTGTCGCACGGGGCGCCGTTGTCAGAACCAAGCATCAACATCTCGGCGAGCCTCACGTGGGGCGCCGAGCGTTACCGGTATCCGACGAACCTGCCGAAGGTTGCGGCGACGGGCGGCCCGCAGTGCGTGGGCCTGCCGAACCCGCCGTTCAATACGGCCCCGCCGCAATTGATTACCGATATCGGCGCGGACCCGGTGAACTACGGAAACCCGCAGCTGTTGATCAACTCCGATCTGCTCAAGCAGCTTTTGTACGGCCCGATCGCGGGCCCACCACGCAACTCGGCTCAGATCGGAGAACCCGGATGAGAGCCCGCGCCACGCTGATCAAGTTCGGCATCTTCGCAGTCGTGATGGCGATCCTGACCGCCTTCCTGTTCTTCATCTTCGGCCAGTACCGGACGGGTTCGACGACCAAGTATTCCGCCGTGTTCACCGACGTCTCGCGTCTCAAGCCGGGCCAGTCGGTGCGCGTTGCCGGGATCCGGGTCGGCACGGTCAATGGTGTGTCGCTGCAACCGGACAAAAAGGTTGTGGTGGAATTCGACGCCGACCGCAACGTCGTCCTCACCGAGGGCACCAGGGCGGCGGTCCGCTACCTCAACCTGGTGGGCGATCGCTACCTCGAACTCGTCGATGGTCCGGGCTCGACCAGGCAGCTTGCGGCCGGCGGTCAGATTCCGGTCAACCGCACCGCGCCGGCGCTTGACCTCGATCTGCTGCTCGGCGGGCTCAAACCGGTTACCCAGGGCCTGAATGCGCGCGATGTCAACGCGCTCACCTCAGGACTGTTGCAAGTTTTCCAGGGACAAGGCGGGACTCTCGAGTCGCTGTTCGCCAGGACGACGTCGTTTTCGAACGCCTTGGCCGACAACGATCAAACCGTGCAGCAACTGATCGACAACCTGAACATCGTGATCGGCACGATTTCCAAGGACGGCAAACAGTTCTCCGGCGCGATCGATCGCCTAGA
>NZ_JAFAUS010000398.1 GCF_019243155.1 Mycobacterium sp. | reverse complement strand
ATCGTGATGGAGGTGCCCGGAGTGGCAAAGCAGGCAACCGCTGATAAGCGTCAACGACGCGAACGCGAGTCCATCAATCCCGATGACATCATAAGCGGCGCATTCGAACTCGCAGAGCAGGTCTCGATCGACAACCTGAGCATGCCGATGCTCGGCAAACACCTGGGCGTCGGTGTCACCAGCATCTACTGGTACTTCCGCAAGAAGGACGATCTGCTCAACGCGATGACCGACCGGGCGTTGAGCAAGTATGTGTTCGCCACCCCCTATGTCGAGGCGAGCGATTGGCGCGAAACATTGCGCAATCACGCCCGTTTGATGCGTAAGACGTTCATGGGCAATCCAATTCTTTGCGACCTGATTCTCATTCGCGCGGCGCTCAGCCCCAAGGCGGCTCGAATGGGCGCCCAGGAAATGGAGAAGGCGATCTCGAATCTGGTCGAGGCGGGCCTGTCACCGGAGGATGCGTTCGATACCTACTCGGCGGTTTCGGTCCACGTCCGCGGGTCGGTAGTACTGCAGCGACTCTACGAAAAGAACCAGTCGTCGGATGTCGGGCCGCGCGCCATCGAGGACGCCGTAGCCATCGATCCCGAGAAGACCCCGCTGCTCGCCCAGGTGACCCGGATTGGTCACCGGATCGGGGCCCCCGACGAGACCAATTTCGAGTACGGCTTGACCTGCATCCTCGACCACGCCGGCCGGCTGATCGAGGAGGGATCCAAGGGCAGTAAGTCGGCGCCCTCGCGGCAACGCAAGGCCGTCAAGTCATCTGGGCAGCGTTCGCGGACCAGGCCCGCGGCGGCCCGGTAACTTCCGAATCAGTTTGTCATGCTTCGGGTTCCGGCACATGGAAGTGCGCGTCGCGTAGCCGGAACGCTTCCTTGGTCCCGTGCTGTGCGCGCGCCTTCACGAAATTGAACTCGTCCGGCCCGAACTGCAGATTGGTGCCGAAGGCGTGGAAGAGATAGCTGGCGACTTCCTCACCGTTGTACGCCTGGCTCTGCTCGACGAGGCGGAATGCCTCTTTGGCGATGACGACTCCGTCGGCGGGCATCTTCGCGGCCTTCTCGGCCCAGTACCGCGCACGCGCCGTCACCGAACCGGGATCGCATGTGTCGGTGAAGATTCCGAGGTTCTCGATGTCGCCCGCTTCGATGATGTCACCGGTGAGCAACAGTCGCCGGGACAGCACCGGCCCCAGGCGGTGAAAGAACATGTGCAGGCTGCCAAGTGCCGGGCCGAGGAAACGGGTCGCCGGCATACCGACCTTGGTGTCGCGCGCGATGACGGAGATGTCAGTCATCAGGGCCATCTCGAAGCCGCCGCCCAGTGCGTAGCCGGCGATCTCTCCCACGGTCACCTTCGGGAAGCCCATGAAGTTGTGATAGAAGCTAAAAGACTTGCGGTCCACCGTGAGTCGGCGCCGCTGACTGGGGCGGCGCTTGGCGGCCGGATCATCTTCGGAGCCCTTGCCCTTTCCGCCGTACCAGCCGTATGCGTTGTTCATGTCGGCCCCGGTGGAAAACACGCCGCCTGCGCCGCGCAACAGCACCACGGTCAGGTCGTCGTCATCGGCCACCTGATCCAGACAGCGGCCGACGGCTTCGCGCATCGCGGCGTCATAGGAGTTGCGTTGCTTGGGATTGTTCAGCGTGATGGTCGCGATCCGCCCGTCGCGGTCGACCTCGAAAAGGACACGATCGTCCGAGGTGCTCGACGCAGTCATGTATCGAATTCCTTTCGCCGCCTTCCGAACCGAGATCCGGCCAGTTTGTCCGGGGTCGACGCCAACGTGGTGACCTCGCCCTTGCAGAGCACTTCGTCGTCGAGCAGCAGCCGCGCCGTCGAGGTGATCCCCCGCTCGACCTGCGACCGCGCGATGTCGAATCGCAGGTCGGTCAACAACGGCGTCGGACGCCGGAAGGTCACCGCCAGCGAGCGCGTTTTGCCGGAGAGGCCCGTCACGCAGTTGTGGTGCTGAATCACGCAATCGAAGAAGACGCCGAGAAAGCCGCCGTGCACCAACCCCGGCGGGCCCTCGTAGGCCAGCGGAAAGCAGACAAACCCGGTCGCACTCTCGGGATCGATGCGCTCGAACCGGTACTCGGGAAAGCATGGGTTGTATGCCCCGATGTCGGTCGCGTGGTTGAGATAGACGCGCCGCGGATCGTCGGGGACCTCGCCAATCCGCGGCGCGTTGTCCGATGGGGCCACGGCGGTCAGCTCGCTCTCCCACTCGGCGAATTTCGCCAGCATGGCGTCCACCGCGGGATGCGCGTGCTCAAGGGACAGCAGCAGTGAGCTGAGCCGCCGCATGGCGCCGGCGGCGGCGACGGTCTGCGCAAGCGGCACCTCGCCGAATCTGGCGCTGTCGGTCGCTGCTTGCCCCTGCTGGAAGGCCATGCTGCTTCCTTCTCTTTCCTTGGAGTTCCGCCCGGCTATTTTCGTCGGCAGCGTATCCTTGCTAACTTATACAGCGTATCAATCGTATTGCCTACTGTATGGGTAACCGTATCGGCAGAAAGGCCGGATCCGAGGGTGACTCAGGAGGCCGACTCGGCCGGTGCCGGGGGTTCGGTGGCAGTGCACCGCGACGGCGCGGTGCTGCGCCTGACGCTCGACCGCCCTTCCCGACGTAACTCGTTGAACCAGTTGATGATCGCGACATTAATCGACGCGCTGACCGAGGCTGCCGCCGACGATGCGCTGCGCGCTGTGCACATCGGGGGCGCGGGAGACGACTTCTGCGCGGGCGTCGACTGGGTGGCCGCGAACAATCCCGAGGGACGACGTCCACGTACCGGGGATCTGGTACGGCGGATTCCCCATGCCGCCAACCGGGTGATCGAGCTGGTGGCGAGCATCCAGCTGCCGGTCGTATGCAGCGTGCGCGGATGGGCCGCGGGATTCGGTTGCAACCTCGCGCTGGCCGCCGACTTCACCGTGGCGGCCACCGATGCGGTGTTCTGGGAACCGTTCGTCGATCGTGGCTTCAGCCCGGACTCGGGCTCGACGTGGCTGCTGCCGCGGTTAGTGGGGGTGGCACGCGCCAGGCGAATGCTGCTGCTCGGCGAGAAGGTCAGCGCCAGCGATGCGGCGGAATGGGGAATGATCCACCAAGCCGTGAACGCCGCCGAACTCGACGCCGCCGCCGCGGAGCTGGTCAACCGCTTGGCCGCCGGACCGACGGCGGCGATCGGACTGGCCAAACAGGCGCTGAGCTTCGGCCAGCACGCAACGTTGAGCCAGTCCCTTACCCAGGAGCTGTTCAATCTGGAATTGGCATGCCGGACAGGTGATTTCAAAGAAGGCCTACAAGCGTTTCGGCAGCGACGCGCGCCGAAGTTCGACGGCCGATGACCCGCAATGAAGGGATAACTCATGCCCACTGACTCGTTCGACACGATCAAATACGAGGTCGACGGGCATACCGCGACCATCACGCTCAATCGGCCGGAAGCCCTCAACGCGCTCAGCCCGCACATGGTCTCCGAGCTTCGGGCCGCCTATGACGAGGCCGAGCATGACGACAACGTCTGGCTGACCATAGTGACCGGCACCGGCCGCGCGTTCTGCAGCGGCGCGGACGTCAGGGAAATCCCCGAAGACGGCAAGGTGATTTACGAGCGTCCGTACCTGTCGACCTTCGACCAGTGGGAGGCACCGCAGGAGGGCACCCCGCCGTTTCGCACGATGGCCAAGCCGGTGCTGACTGCCGTGAACGGAATCTGCTGCGGCGCCGGCATGGACTGGGTCACTACGACCGACATCGTCATCGCCTCCGACCAGGCGACGTTCTTCGATCCGCATGTCAGCATCGGACTGGTGGCCGGACGTGAGTTAGTGCGGATATCAAGGGTCTTGCCCCGCTCGATCGCCCTGCGGATGGCCCTGATGGGCAAGCACGAGCGCATGAGCGCACAACGCGCCTACGAACTCGGTCTGATCAGCGAGGTCGTCGAGCACGACCAGCTATTGGACCGTGCGCGGGAGATCGCCGATATCGTCAATTCCAATGCGCCGCTGGCGGTTCGGGGAACACGACTGGCCATTCTCAAGGGTTTGAATGTGCCGCTGCACGAGGCCGAGATCATGGCAGAAACCTTCCGCGAGCGCGTGCTGCGGACCGAGGACGCCGCCGAAGGCCCCAAGGCCTTTGTGGAAAAGCGGAAACCCAATTGGCAATGCCGATGAATTTCGAGACCATCCTCGTCGAGGTCGACGCGGGCGACCACGTCGCCACCATCACGCTGAATCGTCCCGAGCAGCTGAATGCGTTCAACCGCACCATGTGTGAGGAGATGGCCCGCGCGTGGCGCGTGGTCAAGCTCGATGAATCGGTGCACGCGGTGGTGCTACGGGCCGCCGGTGACCGCGCGTTCAGCGCCGGGCTGGACATCAAGACGCCGTACGGGCAGCCGGAAAACATCTGGAACCACGAGGATCCCGGCGAGGCGCTGAGCCCCAAGTGGCAGAAGATGTGGAAACCGGTCGTGTGTGCGGTTCAGGGTATGTGCACCGCGGGCGCGTTCTACTTCATCAACGAATCCGACGTGGTCATCTGCTCGGATGGCGCCACCTTCTTCGACTCGCACGTCTCGGCCGGCCTGGTGTGTGCGCTGGAGCCGATCGGTCTGATGCGGCGCATCGGCCTCGGCGAGACACTGCGCATCGCGTTGATGGGCAACGATGAGCGCGTCAGCGCCGACACAGCCCTGCGGATTGGGTTGGTTTCGGAGGTGGTTCCCGCCGAACGTCTTTGGAGCCGCGCTCACGAGATCGCCGCGGCGATTGCCGCCAAGCCGCCGACCGCGACCCAGGGCACCGTCAAAGCAATCTGGGAGTCACTGGACAAGCCCTATCGCGCCGCGATGGAGCAGGGGCTCATCTATACCCGGCTCGGCAACCCGCTGGGCACCGCGGAACTCGCTGCCCAGAACGACTCCGGCGGCAAGCGCACCCCAAAGATTCGCTGATGCCGCGACACCCACTCAGCCGACGCATCGCCGACGTTCTGGATCTCGAGCCGGCCGCAAACGCCATCGAATATGGCGGCCAATGGTTCTCCTGGGCCCAGGTCAGTGTCACGGCGCAGCGCATCGCGTCCCGTGCCGCCGAGCACGGTCCGGAAATCGGGATCCTGCTGCGTAACCGGCCGGGTCAGGTGGCCGCGTTCCTCGGCGTGCTGCGCAGTGGTGGCACCGTCGTCGTCATCAACCCGTCGCGAGGTGATGAGCGCACCAAGGGCGACATCGCCGCACTGGGGTTGCCGCTGATCGTCGGCGAACCCGACGACCTGGGCGCGCTGGTACCGCCGGGCGCTGCGACAGAAGCGATTTCGGGACTTCCCGATGGGTCGGCGTGGCCTACGGCCGGATTCGATGCGGCCGCGTCCGGCGTGGCGGTTCGAATGTTGACCAGCGGCACCACGGGCCCGCCGAAGCGGGTCGACCTCAGCTACGACATGCTGGCGCGCAGCGTGATGGGCCGCGATCCCGACCGCGCACCGGCGCCATCCGAGTTGCGGCGCGGCATTGCGATCGTCAACTCGCCACTGGTGCACATCGGCGGGGTATTCCGCGTGCTGCAGTGCGTCGCCGAGGCCAGATCCTTTGTGCTACTGGAGCGTTTCGAGCTCAACGCGTGGGCCGACGCGGTGCGCCGACACCGACCGCGCACGGTATCGCTGGTGCCTGCGGCACTGCGGACGGTGTTGCATTCCGACCTGCCAGCGGCCGACCTGGAGAGCATTCGCGCGGTCACCTGCGGCACCGCCCCGCTGTCGGCCGACGACGCGGACGCCTTCACCGACAAGTACGGCATCCCGGTTCTCACGTCCTATGCGGCAACCGAATTCGGCGGCGGCGTGGCGGGCTGGACACTTTCCGATTATCAGCAATTCTGGCGGGCCAAGCGCGGAAGTGTCGGCCGGGCCAACCCGGGCGCGCAGCTGAGAGTGGTAGCCGATGACGGAACGACGCTCGGGCCGGACGAGGTCGGGCTGCTCGAGGTCAAGCCGGGACAGATGGGCGCGGCCGCGCCGTGGATGCGCACCACAGATATGGCACGCATCGACAGCGACGGCTTCGTCTGGATCGTCGGAAGGGCGGACCAGGCGATCATCCGGGGTGGGTTCAAGATCATGCCCGACGACGTGCGTATCGCACTGGAGAGCCACCCTGCAGTCGCGGGTGCCGCCGTCATCGGCCAACCCGACGACCGTCTCGGCGAGACGCCTGTCGCCGTGGTGGAACTGCGGGAGGCGGCGTCCACCGATGCGTTGGTCGAGCATCTGCGAACGCGTTTGGCGCGCTACGAGATTCCCACCGACATCGCGATCGTCGACACGATTCCACGGACACCTTCCGGCAAGGCCGATCTCGGCGCGATACGGAGCTTCTTCAGCAAACCTGCGGCGCACCGCGACCATGCCGGGTGAGTCGACGACAGTTGTCGCGATCCTGCGGCAGCAAGCCCGTTCGCGCGGAAACCACCCGCTTCTCGTGTGTGACGGCGACCGTATCAGTTACGGGGAGGCCGATCGACGCTCGGCCGACCTTGCCCGGGGGCTGATCTCACTCGGGTCCGGCAAGGGCACCCACGTCGGACTGCTCTTCCCGAACGGGGCCGAGTTCGTGGTCGGGATGCTGGCGGCGGCACGACTCGGCGCCGTGGTGGTTCCGTTTTCCACGTTCGCGACCGCCCGCGAGATTCGCGACCAGTTGGTCGACGCCGATATCGAGATCTTGCTGAGCGCGAGATCTTTCCGCTCGCACGACTACGCACGCCGCCTGACCGAGGTCCTGCCGGAGTACGACTCCGATCGCCCGTTGTTCTCCTCGGCCGCACCGCAATTGCGGTACGTCGAGATCGGTTCTGAGCGAACTTGCCGGCTCGCCGACACCGTCGATCCCACGCTCCTCACGGCGATGGAAGACGACGTCCATGGCTGCGATCCGCTGGCCATCATCTACACGTCGGGGTCTACCAGCACGCCCAAGGGAGTGGTGCACACCCACGCCGCCCTGCTCGACCATCAACGCAACCTCAACGACATCCGGGGTTTGACTCCCGATGAGAAGTTATTCTGCAATTCGCCGTTCTTCTGGATCGGCGGCTTCGCCTTCGGCCTGCTTGCCACGTTGACCGCCGGGTCGACTCTGGTGTGCTCCAACGACAGCGACGCCGGTCGCGCACTGGACTTGCTGGAAGCCGAAAAGCCGACGATGACCAACGGTTTCGCCGCCGGGATCGCCCATCTGGCCGACCATCCCAGCTTTGCGCGTCGCGATCTGTCGTCGATGCGGCGGGGCAACCTGTACCCGATCATGGCACCCGACGCGCGACCCGCCGACCCCGAACTGCGGCACAGCATGCTGGGCATGACCGAAGGCGGCAGTGTCGTGCTGATCAGCGGCGACGAATCCGATCAATCCGAGAGCCGCCGTGGGTCGTTCGGCAAGCCCGCACCCGGGTTCGACACCAAAATCGTCGATACCGAAACCGGAGCACCGGTGAACGTCGGTGCGATCGGCGAACTGTGCCTGCGCGGGCCGTACGTGATGCAGGGGTACTACAAGCGCAGTCGTGAAGAATGCTTCGACGCCGATGGCTGGTTTCACACAGGCGATCTGGTGCGCACCGATGCCGATGGCTTCTGCTATTTCACCGGCCGGCTCAGCGGGATGATCAAAACGGCAGGCGCCAATGTCTCGGCGGCCGAGGTGGAAAAGGCCATCGCCACGGTCACCGGCGGAGCGCCTGCTTATGTAGTCGGGCTCCCCGATGCCCGGCGCGGACACGTCGTCGCGGCGGTTGTCTCCCTGCCGGACGCGTCGGCGGAGTTCGACGAGGCGGAAGTGCGCGAGCGGCTCAAGGCCGAATTGTCGTCCTACAAGATTCCCAAACGATTCGTTGCGGTGCCCCGTGCCGACATTCCGCTGCTGTCCAGTGGCAAGGTGGACACCCAGCGGTTGAAGGAATTGTTCGATGTCTGAGCTTCCGACTGCCGACACCATCGATCGATTGGTGAGGCTTCGGGCCGTACACGACGGCTCCAAGCCGATGGTGATCGACCCGGATTCCCGGCTCAGCTACGGCGAACTCGACTTAACCACAAGGGATCTCGCCGCAACTCTCATGGCATCGGGCATCGGCAAAGGCAGCCGGGTCGGGCTCATTATGCCCAACAGCGTCCGCTGGGTCCAGCTGGCTATCGCGCTGGCCCGCGTCGGGGCGGTACTGGTCCCCCTCAGCACCTTGCTGACGCCGGGCGAGCTGGTCGCCCAGCTGCGGGCGGCCTCGGTCCAATTCCTGTTCAGCGTCGAGGAATTCCGTGGGCACCGTTACTTGGAGGACCTGAAATCGATACTGGGGATCGCGGCCTTCGACGAGGCGATGCTCCAGCATCCGACGCTTCCCGCCCTGCGTCACGTGTGGCCGGTCCGCCGGCTGGCCGAAGCCGGCGTCGACGAACGCGCCCGCCAGATTGTCGATGCGATGGCCGAGACGGTCACCGCCGCCGATCTGCTGGTCATCATGTTCACGTCAGGCAGCAGCGGAACGCCCAAGGGTGTCATGCACTCCCACGGCAACGCGCTGGGTGCTGTCCAATCGGGCCTGGCCGCACGCTGCATCACGGGTGATAGCCGGCTGTATCTGCCGATGCCGTTCTTCTGGGTGGGCGGCTTCGGCAGCGGAATACTGTCGGCGCTGTTGGCCGGTGCCACCCTGATAACCGAGAAAATACCCCGGCCGGAAACCACTCTGCGCCTGCTGGAAAGCGAACGGGTCACGCTCTTTCGCGGCTGGCCCGACCAGGCCGAGACACTGGCCCGGCACGCCGGCGCGGCGGGTGCGGATCTGTCGGCCTTACAGTCGGGCAGCCTGCAAGCCCTGTTGCCTGCCGAACAGCGGGCTCAGCCCGGCGCCCGGGCCACGCTATTCGGGATGACCGAGGCGTTCGGTCCATACTGCGGTTATCCCGCGGATACCGACATGCCGGCCACGGCGTGGGGCAGCTGCGGAAAGCCGTTCCCCGGCATGGAGATCCGCGTCGTCGACACCGACGCCGGCCAACCCGTTCCGCCGGGAACCATAGGGATGATCCAGATCCGGGGGCCACACACCCTGCGCGGCATCTGCGGTCGCAGCCGAGAAGACTCATTCACCGTTGACGGCTTCTACCCCACCGGCGACCTGGGCCGGTTCGACGATGATGGGTTCCTGTTCTACCACGGACGGTCCGACGACATGTTCAAGGTGAGCGGCGCCACCGTCTATCCGAGCGAAGTCGAACGGGCGCTGCGCGACGTCCCCGGCATCGACAACGCCTTCATAACAAACGTGCCGGGACCTCGCGGCGACCGGGTGGGCGCAGCGGTGGTGTGCGGGGACGACGCGCTTGGCGCGGAGCAACTGAGTGCCGCCGCCCGCACGCTGCTCAGCGCATTCAAGGTTCCGACGGTATGGCTGGTGCTGAAATCCGATGACGACATCCCGCTCGGCGGCACTGGCAAGGTCGACGTCCGCCGGCTGCGAGAGATGCTGATCGAGGCGGATCGTTCTGAAGCAGAGCGTTAGACGAGCGGGCCTCACGTTTTTCGAAACCATCAGCGGCTCGATTCGATCTACCGTGCCGTGTGCCCAGCCGGCATCTGAAGCGCAGCTACCAGCGGGCCGCTCCCGGCGTCTCCATCGTCAAAGGCCGTTGATAGGACAGATCCCGACTATCCCGGGTGCCGACCAGATAACCCTGTTCCTTGAAGGACT
>NZ_JAFAUS010000340.1 GCF_019243155.1 Mycobacterium sp. | reverse complement strand
AACGCGCACCCGCACCGCGACGCCGCCGGCAAGATCGCCGTCGTTCACAACGGCATCATCGAGAACTACGCATCCCTGCGCCACGAGCTGGAGGCCGAGGGTGTGGAGTTCGCCAGCGACACCGACACCGAGGTCGCGGTACACCTGGTCGCCCACGCGTACCGCCACGGCGAGACCGTCGGCGATTTTGCCGCGTCCGTGCTCGCAGTGCTGCGCCGGCTGGAGGGCCACTTCACCCTCGTCTTCGCCAACGCCGACGAGCCGGGCACCATCATCGCGGCGCGCCGTTCGACGCCACTGGTGGTCGGGATCGGCGACGGCGAGATGTTCGTCGGCTCCGACGTGGCGGCGTTCATTCCACACACTCGCCACGCCGTCGAACTCGGGCAGGATCAGGCCGTGGTGATCACCGCGGACGGGTATCGGATCACCGATTTCTACGGCAATGCCGACGTGGAATACCGCGAGTTTCACATCGACTGGGACCTGGCCGCCGCCGAGAAGGGCGGCTACGAGTACTTCATGCTCAAAGAGATCGCCGAGCAGCCCGCCGCGGTCGCCGACACCCTGCTCGGACACTTCGTCGACGGCAGGATCGTGCTCGACGAACAGCGGCTGTCAGACCAGGAACTGCGCGAGGTCGACAAGGTCTTCGTGGTGGCCTGCGGCACCGCCTATCACTCCGGACTGCTCGCGAAATACGCGATCGAGCACTGGACGCGGCTCCCGGTGGAAGTCGAGCTGGCCAGTGAATTCCGCTATCGCGATCCGGTGCTGGACCGCAGCACGCTGGTCGTCGCAATCTCCCAATCCGGCGAAACCGCGGACACGCTCGAAGCGGTGCGGCACGCGAAGTCGCAGAAGGCCAAAGTCCTCGCGATCTGCAACACCAACGGCTCGCAGATCCCGCGCGAATGCGACGCGGTGCTGTACACCCGCGCCGGCCCGGAGATCGGTGTGGCGTCAACGAAGACATTCCTGGCGCAGATCACCGCGAACTATCTTGTCGGATTGGCGCTGGCGCAGGCGCGTGGCACCAAGTACCCCGACGAGGTCGAGCGCGAATACCAGGAGCTGGAAGCGATGCCGGACCAGGTCGCGCGAGTGATCGCGGCGATCGAGCCGGTGTCCGCGTTGGCCCATCGATTCGCCCAGTCCTCGGCCGTGCTGTTCCTGGGACGCCACGTCGGCTACCCGGTGGCACTCGAAGGCGCCCTGAAACTGAAGGAACTCGCCTACATGCACGCCGAGGGTTTCGCGGCCGGCGAACTCAAGCACGGCCCGATCGCTCTGATCGAAGACGATCTGCCAGTCATCGTCGTCATGCCCTCGCCCAAGGGCTCGGCCATGCTGCACGCCAAGCTGCTGTCCAACATCCGGGAGATCCAGGCCCGGGGTGCGACCACCATCGTGATCGCCGAGGAAGGCGATGACGCCGTGCGGCCCCACGCCGACCATCTGATCGAGATTCCTTCCGTCTCAACCCTTTTGCAACCGCTGGTGTCGACCATTCCGCTTCAGGTATTCGCTGCGTCGATAGCGCAGGCCCGCGGTTATGACGTCGACAAGCCGCGAAACCTCGCCAAGTCCGTCACCGTGGAATAGTCGCGCAGCAATAGCGGCGAATTAGCCAGTACGGCTTGCGAGTCGAAACATCGGCGTGGCGGTCGGTGCGACTACCATTCGGCAAATGGCGATGGGGGCGATTGCTGATTCCTGCGTCCTGTGGACCGGATTCGACGTATCGATCGTGTCCAGAACCTATGCGCAATTCACCGGCATCCTCGCCGGTTTCGCCTTTGTCGTCATAAATCTGGTCCTCGACCGCGCCTATCGGCGCCGCGGCGAGGGCCGGTCGCTGGAGCCGCGTGAGATCGAGCATGAGACTCAAATAGGAATCGCACTGGTCTGTGCCTTTCTCGGACTGTTTCTCACCACGCTGCGATACGGCCTGCTTGCCGGCGAGACGGGTTGCGCCCTCACCGACGGCCGAGCCGCCTCCGTGGAAGTGCTTGCGGCCGTGTCGTTTGCGGCGTCGATCTATATGCTGCTGTACGCCATCGTGCAGTTCTTTTCGGGTTCGTCCGCGATACTCGCCAAACACTGCGTATTCATCCTGGCGACACTCGTTCCCTCGATTACCGTGTTTTTTGTCGAAGACACGCTGACGCACCTCGCGCTGGCCCTGGGCAATCCCGACACGCACCGGCCGCTGCAACCCTTGTGGGACTGGGCCACGTGGCTTTCGATCCCGATACCCGTCGCGATGACGATCGTCTCCGTCGTCGTGTGGTTCTTCGGAGCGGGGAGGCGACGATCGGAAGAACCCACCGGCCGCGTCGCGCGTCAACTCCGAATGGTCGTCCCCTACATCACCGTCGCTGTTGTTTCCGCCGTGATAGTTCGCTCCGTCGTGGCGTTGCGGTACACGAATACGGCGACACATATCGGCCCCGGCGAAGCCTGGCTGTGGGTGATTGTGCTTATCACAGCTTTGCTGATCCAAAGTGCGGCCTTGTCATTCCAGAAAGGCGTGGAAGTTCCCTTCACCGCCTCGCCGCCCGCGGCCGGCAAGTCGGCCTGAAGCCGGCGGCGCGGTAAGCGATCCGCACTTGGCCGAATCGGCCTCCGGCACGCGGCAGTTCCATTACATTGCCTCCGGAAAGCATTGCCTACGGCAAGCGGTTGGGTTGGGACTCCACAAAGGGGGAAGCGTGCGATCGGCGGGGATGAAGCTCGGCATCGTGAGTCTGGTCGTGTTGGTCGTCGGCGCCTACGTGGCCACGGTTGCGCTGTATGCCAATAGCAGCACCTGGCATCATCCGGCGGCGGCGGACAACCCGGCCGCGGGTGAAGGTCCCATGGCGACGATGACCGTCGAGGACGTTCAGTCGAACTACAGCGTTCTCGTTGCCAACATTGCCATTTCACCCGGGACCGCACTGTTGGATCCGCAGACCCAGCACCTCAACCGGGACCTGACTCTGCGAGTCAGGTCCGTGGCAACGCCCACTCGGCGCACGTGGACGAAGGGCATGCTGCCCGGTGTCTTTCCCGTCCCGCTGACCATCGCGGGCGAGATCGAGAAGTGGCCCTTCGACCAGTACCGTTCGGGGCCAATCGAAGTCGAACTACTGCACAGCGGCAGTGACTCCGTCGTGCAGCGCGTGCCCTTGACGTTCGTCAACCACCTTCCCGGTTGGCAGCTCGCCTCGACCGACGTGACCGGGCTCGGTCCGTACCGCGTGACGATGGACCGCTCGCTCAGCGCGGCGGCATTCGGCATCGTCATCCTGGGTGTGCTGGTCGCCATCGCCGGCCTGGGTCTTTTCGTTGCCGTCCAGACCCTGCGTGATCGGCGAAAGTTCCAGCCGCCCATGACCACGTGGTATGCGGCGATGCTCTTCGCGGTCGTGCCGCTGCGCAACGCACTCCCCGGCTCGCCGCCCTTCGGCGGCTGGGTCGACATCACCCTCGTCTTGTGGGTGCTCGTCGTCCTGGTGGTTTCGATGCTGCTCTACATCGCCTGCTGGTGGCGGCATTTGAGGCCCGAGGTTCCCGCAGCGCCGACGACCCCGGCGCCGTCCGCTCCCACGCCGGTACCGTCGGCAACCTGACGCGCTGCCATGGATCTGGCAGGGTACGCGTTCATGCGAACGAGAAACTGGCGGCCTTCGAAATGGCGTTGAAACGGCCGCTGCAGCCGCGCACCATCGGCATCATCGCCGTCGTCGCGTTGATTGCGGCGTATGTGAGCGTGATCGTGGTGTACAGCCATACCGCGTGCGGCTGCCCGCACCAGGTCACCGAAGCGCAGCCGGCCGCCGACGGCACGACGGTCACCATCGACCTGGAAGAGCTGCAGTCGATGAAGGGCGCGCTGAACGCCAACGTCACCGTAGCGCCGGGACCGGGGCTGCTGGACCCGGTGACGCACGGGCTCACCGAAGACCTCACCGTCGCCGTCCATTCGGCGGTCACGCCCACTAAGCGCAGCTGGTCGAAAGGAGTCGTGCCGGGCGTGTTTCCGGTCCCGCTGACCATTGCGGGCGACCCCTCGGACTGGCCCTTCGATCGCTACCATTCGGGCCCGATCACCGTCGACCTCGTCCGCGGTGGGGCGCAGGTGCCCGAACGTGTGGCCGCGACCTTCGTCGACCGTGTTCCCGGTTGGCGAGTCGAGATTCCGCCTCCCGCCAAAGCCGGTGCGCTGGAACCGTATCGAATCACCGTGCACCGGTCGCCGAGCACGGCGGTGTTTGCCTCAGTCATCGTCGTCGTGATGATCGCGCTCGCCGGCATCGGCCTCTTCGTTGCGATTCAGACTGCTCGCAACCGCCGAAAGTTCCAGCCGCCCATGACAACGTGGTACGCGGCGATGCTCTTCGCGGTGATGCCGTTGCGCAACGCCTTTCCCGACTCGCCACCGATCGGGTCGTGGATTGACGTCACGGTCGTGCTGTGGGTGATCGTCTTGTTGGTGATCGCGATGCTGCTCTACATCAATTGCTGGTGGCGGCATCTGCGGCCCGACAACGAGCAGCCCGCCGCGCCGGCCGTGGAGCCGGCGCGTAGCTGACAGGCGGCGGCCGCGTTTGCCGCCGAAGTTGTGGGGCACGAGGCCCCGCGTGTGCGAAGGTTGATGACGTGGCAAATGCATCGGTCGGATCCCGACTGCGCACTATGGGGCTCGCCGTATGGCATTTCGTCAGCGGGGCGCCGTTGACTTATGGCTGGCTGGTCGTACTGATGATCACGACGGCCATCCAGTACGAACTGCCCCAGCGGCAACTACACACGATGCTGCTGCATCATTCGACCAACATTCACGCGCTGGCCAGGGACCCGCTCGACGTGCTGTTTTCCAGCCTGCTGTGGATCGACGGGAAGAACCTGGAGCCCTACCTGCTGCTGTTCACCCTGTTCCTCGCGCCGGCCGAACACTGGCTAGGCCAACTGCGCTGGCTCACCGTGGGTTTGAGCGCGCACATCCTGTCCACCTACCTCAGCGAGGGCCTGCTCTACTTTGCGATCGAAGAGCGCGACGCCTCCGAACGCATGGTGCACGCCCGCGATATCGGGGTCAGCTACTTCCTCGTCGCCGTGATGGCCGTCCTGACGTATCACATTGCGCGGCCGTGGCGCTGGGGCTATCTCGGGGTGCTGCTCGTCATCTTCGGCTTTCCGCTGATCGTGATGGACCATGTGGAGCTGAACTTCACCGCGATCGGGCACTTCACGTCGATCATCATCGGACTCTGCTTCTACCCGTTGACCCGGCACAAAGACGGCAGGCAGTTGAGTCCGGCGCGGCTCAAGGCCATGGTGCGACGAGGCGGCGCGCCCGAGCCGTCGGCGCCTAGGTCCGCTTGGCCGTGACGTACTGCAGCTCGGAGATGGTCTCCGGCTTCGCGTCGGTGCCGGCAGGGGTGGGCAGCGAGAGACCTTGGGCAGCAAGCAATTCCGGGATACTGCTGGCAGAAGTCGTCCAGCCGTGGCCGCTCAGGTAGTCGACGACGTCGTTGCGGTCGCCGACGTACCACAGGTCGGTCATCTCGATGTCGAAGCCGTGTTCTCGCCATTGCTCGGTGACCGCGCGGATGCGGTCGGCCATCGTCTGGATGGTGTCGCTGGCGCCGCGCAGGTTCTCGGTGGCCAATTGGCTTCCCGGCGCGCTGAGCGCAGTGATGTTGTCCAGCAGCCGATCCTGGGCATCGGGCGGCAGGAACGGCAGCAGGCCCTCGGCGCTCCATGCGGTGGGCTTGGTGGGGTCCAACCCGGCGGCGCGCAACGCCGCGGGCCAGTCGTGGCGGAGATCGACCGGTACCGTACGCCGCTCGGCGGTCGGCGCGGCGCCGAGCTCGGCGAGGGTGGTGGTTTTGAAGTCGATGACCTGGGCCTGGTCGATCTCGAACACCGTGGTTCCGGCCGGCCAGTGCAGCCGGTAGGCGCGGGCGTCCAGGCCCGAGGCCAAGATCACCGCCTGGCGCACCCCGTCAGCGGCTGCGGCCATGAAGAATTCGTCGAAGAAATGGGTGCGGATCCCCATCATGTCGCCCATCCGCAACATTCCGAAGTCGCCGTTGTCGTCGACATCGCCGGGATTCAGCTCGCCGCTGGCCAACCGGGTGAAGAAGTCCACCCCGACCGCGCGGACCAAGGGCTCGGCGAACGGGTCGTCGATCAGCGGGTTGGGCGCCCGGCTGGCCAGTGCCCGTCCCACCGCGACCCCGGTGGCCGTCGCGCCCACACTGCTCGCCAGGTCCCAGGTGTCGTTCTCGGTCCGTGCCATCTTTGGCCCCCTGCCCACAGTCGTCCGGTAAACCGAGCGCGACTGTACGCCTCGTCCGTGACACGTAATCTGACTCTGATGCGGCATTACTACTCCGTAGACGCGATCCGCCAGGCCGAGGCGCCATTGCTGGCCAGCCTGCCCGACGGTGCCCTGATGCGGCGCGCAGCCTTCGGGCTTGCCACCGAGATCATCAACGAGTTACAGGCCCGCACGGGCGGGGTGGCCGGCCGCCGCGTGTGTGCGGTCGTCGGCTCGGGGGACAACGGTGGTGACGCGCTGTGGGCCGCGACGTTCGTGCGGCGTCGCGGCGCGGCGGCCGAAGCGATCCTGCTCAATCCGGAGCGCACCCATCGCAAGGGACTGGCGGCCTTCACCAAGGCCGGCGGCCGCATCGTGGAAAGTGTCTCGCCGACAACCGATCTCGTCATCGACGGCGTGGTGGGCATCTCCGGCTCGGGTCCGCTGCGACCGGCCGCGGCCGACGTGTTCGCCGTGGTCGACGATGCGGGCATCCCGGTGATTGCCGTCGACCTCCCCAGCGGAATCGACGCGGCGACCGGGGTCATCGACGGCCCCGCCGTCCAGGCCGTGCTGACCGTCACCTTCGGCGGGCTCAAGCCCGTGCACGCGCTGGCCGACTGCGGCCGCGTGGAATTGATCGACATCGGGCTGGACCTGCCCGACACCGACCTGCTGGGCTTCGAGGCGGCCGACGTGGCGGCGCGCTGGCCGGTGCCCGGCCCGCACGACGACAAGTACACCCAGGGTGTCACCGGAGTCATGGCCGGCTCGTCGACGTATCCCGGTGCGGCCGTGCTGTGCACCGGCGCCGCCGTCGCGGCCACCTCCGGCATGGTGCGCTACGCCGGCAGCGCGCACCGCGAGGTGCTCGCGCATTGGCCAGAGGTGATCGCGTCGCCCACTCCGGCATCGGCCGGGCGGGTGCAGTCCTGGGTCGTCGGGCCGGGATTGGGCACCGACGACGTCGGGGCCGCTGCGCTGTGGTTCGCGCTGGACACCGATCTGCCGGTGCTCGTGGATGCCGACGGGCTGACCATTCTGGCCGCCCACCCGGAACTAGTGGCCAACCGCACCGCGCCGACGGTGTTGACCCCGCACGCCGGTGAATTCGCCCGTTTAGCGGGTAACCCGCCCGGTGATGACCGGGTGGGTGCGTGCCGCAAGCTGGCCGACGCGTTCGGCGCCACGGTGCTGCTCAAGGGCAACGTGACCGTCATCGCGGATCCGGACGGCCAGGTCTATCTCAATCCGGCGGGGCAGTCGTGGGCGTCCACCGCAGGCTCCGGCGATGTGCTGTCGGGGATGATCGGCGCGCTGCTGGCGGCCGGCCTGCCGGCGGTCGAGGCCGCCGCGGCCGCGGCCTTCGTGCACGCGCGCGCGGCGGCCCTGTCGGCCGCCGACCCGGGTCCCGGCGAGGCGCCCACCTCGGCGTCGCGAATCGTCCCGCACATCCGAGCCGCCCTGGCGGCCCTGTAGAGAGGAAACGAAGTGCCACAACACCCGTCCCTGCCTGCGCACTCCATCGCCCCCGCCTACACCGGCCGGCTGTTCACCGCGCCCGTGCCGGCCCTTCGGATGCCCGACGAATCGATGGATCCCGACGCCGCCTACCGCTTCATCCACGACGAGTTGATGCTGGACGGCAGTTCGCGGCTGAACCTGGCGACGTTCGTCACCACCTGGATGGACCCGCAGGCCGGCCGGCTGATGGCAGAGACGTTCGACAAGAACATGATCGACAAGGACGAGTACCCGGCGACCGCGGCCATCGAACAGCGCTGCGTATGCATGGTGGCCGACCTCTTCCACGCCGACGGCCTGCGCGACGACGATCCGTCGAGCGCCACCGGCGTGTCGACCATCGGCTCCAGCGAGGCGGTGATGCTGGGTGGGTTGGCCCTGAAGTGGCGGTGGCGCGAGAAGGTCGGAAAGGACTGGAAGACGCGCACCCCCAACCTGGTGATGGGCTCCAACGTCCAGGTCGTCTGGGAGAAGTTCTGCCGTTACTTCGACGTTGAACCCCGGTATCTGCCGATGGAGGAGGGGCGCTACGTCATCACCCCGGAACAGGTCGTCGACGCCGTCGACGAGGACACCATCGGTGTGGTCGGAATCCTGGGCACCACCTATACGGGCGAACTGGAACCGATCGCCGAGATCTGCGCGGCGCTGGACAAGCTGGCCGCCGACGGCGGCGTGGACGTGCCCGTGCATGTCGACGCCGCCAGCGGCGGGTTCGTGGTCCCCTTCCTGCACCCGGAGCTCAAATGGGACTTTCGGCTAGCCCGGGTGGTGTCGATCAACGTCAGCGGCCACAAATACGGGCTGACCTACCCCGGCGTCGGGTTCGTGGTGTGGCGCAGCAAGGAGTACCTGCCCGAGGACCTGGTCTTCCACGTCAACTACCTGGGCGGCGACATGCCGACCTTCAC
>NZ_JAFAUS010000213.1 GCF_019243155.1 Mycobacterium sp. | reverse complement strand
AGGTCGCCGTGCAGCTTCTATACGAGGCCTCCCGCCCCGACCCGACGGCCAAGCGGCCGCTGTTCACCGACTTTGCCCCCAGGTTGCTGGTCACGCACCCATCCGAGGTCAAGATCGCGCACGCGCCGTTACTGACATTGCTGACTGAGCTGATGGAAGCCGCCGACGAGGCCGGCGTGCTGCGCACGACCATCAACGCCAAGCGGGTGGCCGCCATGACCATGCAGACGGTCATGTTCATCGCGCAATCGAGCGGCGGCAATGACGACGCGACGGTCCATCCCATCACCGCCGAAGAGGTATGGGATTTCTGCTCACGCGGATTCGTCGCGTAGCGCAGATCACCTCGCCTTTCCCAGCTGAGCAAATACCGCACTTCATTTGCTCGTGAGAATGAGATTCTCTAATATCTAGAACCACAAGTAGCCGAAACGGATCCGTCATTGACACCTTTGGTGGGTAGTGACAGAGTTCATCAGGCGGCAAGATCCGCGCGAGCCGGGGACGCGTTGCCGGCCCGTTCTCCGCGCAGGAGTGCCGATCAATAGTCAGGAGTTGAGGTAGCCATGGCGGGACGTGTTGAGGGGAAAGTCGCTTTCGTCACCGGGGCGGCGCGCGGTCAGGGCCGCAGCCACGCGGTGCGGTTGGCGCAGGAGGGTGCCGACATCATCGCCGTCGACATCTGTAAGCCCATCCGCGAAGGCGTTCTGGACACCGCGATCCCGGCGGCGACCCCCGAGGATCTCGCCGAGACCGCCGACCTCGTCAAAGGACACAACCGCCGGATCTTCACAGCGGAGGTCGACGTGCGCGACTTCGACGCGCTGAAAGCCGCGGTGGACGCCGGCGTCGAGCAGCTCGGCCGGCTGGACATCATCGTGGCCAACGCCGGAATCGGCAACGGCGGCGAGACTTTGGACAAGACCAGCGAAGAAGACTGGACAGAGATGATCGACATCAACCTGGCCGGGGTGTGGAAGACCGTGAAAGCCGGTGTCCCGCACCTGATCGCGGGTGGCAATGGCGGTTCCATCATCCTGACCAGCTCGGTCGGCGGGCTCAAGGCATACCCGCACACCGGTCACTACGTCGCCGCCAAACACGGCGTCGTCGGACTGATGCGCGCCTTCGGAGTCGAGTTGGGACAGCACATGATTCGCGTCAACTCGGTGCACCCCACCCACGTCAAGACGCCCATGCTGCACAACGAGGGCACCTTCAAGATGTTCCGCCCGGATCTCGAGAACCCGGGCCCCGACGACATGGCTCCTATCTGCCAGCTGTTCCACACGCTGCCGATCCCGTGGGTGGAGCCCATCGACATCAGCAACGCGGTGCTGTTCTTCGCCTCCGACGAGGCCCGCTACGTCACCGGTGTGACCCTGCCGATCGATGCGGGTAGCTGCCTGAAATAAAGTCCGTCCTATGGACGGATTCCTCACAGATTTCCAGGGACGAGCGGCGGTCGTCACCGGCGGTGCGAGCGGTATCGGTTTCGCCACCGCCACCGAATTCGCGCGCCGAGGCGCGCGCGTGTTGCTTTCCGATGTCGACCAGCCCGGCCTGGAGCAGGCGGTAAATCGGCTGCGCGGTGAGGGATACGATGCACACGCCGTTCCGTGCGACGTGAGTCGTCTCGACGAAATGGTTCACCTGGCCGACGAGTCCTTCCGGCTGCTCGGCCAGGTCGACGTCCTGTTCAGCAACGCCGGCATCGTTGTCGCGGGTCCGATCGCGCAGATGACACACGACGACTGGCGCTGGGTGATCGACATCGACCTGTGGGGGTCGATCCATGCGGCCGAGGCGTTCGTGCCGCGACTGATCGAGCAGGGCACCGGCGGCCACATCGCCTTCACCGCGTCCTTCGCCGGCCTGGTGCCCAACGCCGGCCTGGGAGCCTACGGCGTCGCCAAATACGGTGTCGTCGGCCTGGCAGAGACGCTGGCCCGCGAGCTCAAGGGCAACAACATCGGCGTATCGGTGCTGTGCCCCATGGTGGTGGAGACCAAGCTGGTGTCCAACTCGGAGCGAATCCGCGGCGCGGACTACGGACTGGCGTCCTCGTCGGAGGAGGCATTCGGACCGCTACCGGCGCAGGACGAGACGGTCGGCGCCGACGACGTGGCCCGGCTTACGGCGGATGCGATCGTGGCCAACCGTTTGTATGTCCTGCCGCACGAAGCCGCCCGGGCCTCGGTCCGCCGCCGGTTCGAGCGTATCGACCAAACCTTCGACGATCAGGCCGCCGAGGGCTGGAGCCACTAGCCCGAAGCGCGCATCGCCGGCTCGGTGCCGATGATCCCGTCGGCTTCCAGGTCCGCGATCTCAGATGCGGTCAGTCCCAGCTCCGCCAACAGCTCGTGGTTGTGCTGCCCGAGGACGGGTGCGGGACTGGTGTGAAACACCTTGGGCCCATCCGACATCCTCATCGGCACGGTGCTGAGCCTGGCCGTGCCGTTCACCGGGTGGTCGACTTCCTCGAAGAAACCTCGATGGGCCAGCTGTGCGAGCTCCGTTTGCCGGTGGGGTTGCATCACCTTCGCCACCGGCACGTCGGCATCCCACAGCGTGGCGACGATGTCGTCCGCGCCGCGGTGCTCACACCAGGCGGCCAGCCGCTCGTCGATCAGATCCTGGTGCGCCCGCCGCCCGGCCAGGTCGGACAGCCTGGGATCGGTTGCCCAGGAAGGTGATCCGAGTGCGCGACTCAGCCTCTCCCACTGGTCGTCGGTTACCACGGCGATCGCCACCCAGCTGTCGAGCCGACCGAATTCGTCGATATCGGCGCTGAGGTAGAGGTTCTGCGGCGCGGCTGTCGGGCCCCGGTTGCCCGCCCGGTCGAGCAGTGCGCCGTACGCGGAGTACTCGATGATCTGTTCGGCGGAGATGCTCAGCGCCGCATCGACCATCGCCGCTTCGATGAACACACCCTGGCCGGTGCGGCGGCGGTGCTCGAGCGCCAGCAGCAACGCGTTGAGCGCATGGATGCCCGCGTTCGGATCGCCGATCGAGTACGGGTCGTACGGGGTGCGGTCGGGGTAGCCCGTCAGCCAACTCAGGCCGGACGCGGCTTCGATGACATACGCGAACGCCGGATTGTCCCGCCACGGCCCGTCCAGGCCGAAGCCCGGCATCCGCAGCATGACCGCGTCGGGCTTAATCGATTGGACCGCAGCGAAATCCAGACCAAGCTGGTCGAGCACCCGGGGCGTGAAGTTTTCCGCGATCACGTCGCACGTCGCGATCAGCCGGTTGAGTAGTTCCCGGCCGCGCGGATGCTGCAGATCCAGCGTCAACCCCTTCTTGTTGGTGTTCAGCGCCGAGAATATCGGCGACTTCTCCCACCACTGGGGTTCGGTGATCGGCACGCCGGCGATCAGCCGGGTCCCGTCCGGCCGCCGGGTGGACTCCACATGAATGACCTCGGCGCCCAGCATCGCCAAATAATGAGTGCAGCAAGGACCGGCCCAGAAGGTTGTCATGTCGATTACCCGGATGCCGCTCAACGGCAATCGGTTTACCGGTCCAGTCGGCGCGGGGCGGGGCATCGGACTTGCCGCCCGATAGGCCGCGGTGTGCTCGCCAAGTCGCGGCGCCGGTTGCGGGTGGCGAAGCTGTGCAGGCCGCATTCGATAGGGAAACCCCGGCTGCTCGAAGCGGCCGCCGGGGTTGCGCACGAAAGAACCACGCTCGGCAAAGTGGTCAAGCCCTGTGACATTGGCGCCGTTGGCCACCGGCGCATTGGGAATCCGGAATGCCGACGCGAGCTCACGTACCTCGTCGACGGTGTTGCGCTCGAACCATGCATAGATCTCGTCAGCGTTGAGGGTCGCCTGTTCGGTGATCGTCATCGGCGATTCCTCATCGATCCACTCGGGGTGGCCGACCATCGCACAGAGGTCGAACCACTGCTGCGCCGTCCCGCAACCGACATCCACCAGTCCGTCTTTGGCGCGGGCCACACCAGGGACCGTGACTCGCCGGGTGTCCCGCCACGGCCGCCCGTGCATTTCGAAGTAGGTGACGGGATAGTAGGTCAGCGAGAGGATCTGCGTCTCCAGCATCGACAGATCCAGGAGTTGTCCTGCACCAGAGCTGATTTGGCTGCGTCGCGCCGTGAGCATGGCGGCGCTGGCGTAGACACCGGCGAGGTATTCCCCGGCCTGTCCGCCGACAAATACGGGTGCGCGGTCTTGCTCACCGCGCCCCAGCCCCACGATCCCCCCCGACCATGCCTGCAAGGTGAATTCGGTGGCCGCCCGATCACGCCAAGGACCGTCCAGGCCGAAGGGGGTCAGCGACATGACGATGAGGTGCGGGTGCCGGCTGCACATCTGCGCGGGTGAAAAGCTCTGCTGCTCGGCTGTTTTCGAGCCAGATGACCATACCACCGCGTGCGCGGCCGCCAGCAGCGTGTTGACCAGATCGACGTCGTCGGCATTGCCGGGATCGGCGACGACACTGTGCTTGGACCCCGCCAGAAAGCTGAACAACGCGCCGTCGCCATCGGGCGGTATCCCGGCGCCCGAGGCGGACCACGAACGCAGCGGATCACCTTCGGGCGGCTCGACTTTGATGACGTCGGCGCCGCCGTCGGCCAACAGCTTGGTGCAGTAGGCGCCCGCGATGCCGGTGGACAGATCCACCACCGTATAGCCGGTCAGGGGCGGTTCGATCCGGGGTTGCGCCACTAGTGCTTTCGCTTCGATTTGGCGGCCTTCTTGATGCGCCCTTTCTTGC
>NZ_JAFAUS010000442.1 GCF_019243155.1 Mycobacterium sp. | reverse complement strand
GTGCGTTGGCCGCAATGCGGACGCCAAGCTCTTGCGCCGTCTGCAATGCCGCCCCGGGTGCTGTCAGCTCGCTGACGAGCCCGTACTGCCGGGCGTCGACGGCCAACAGCGGTTCGCCGGTGAGCAACACCCTGAGCGCGACGTGGTAGGGAATGCGCTTGGGCAGGCGGATGACGCCGCCCTCACCGGCGATGAGTCCCCGTTTCACTTCGGGCAGGCCGAATTTGGCGTCTTCGGCGGCGACGATCAAGTCGCAACCCAGGGCCATTTCGAAACCACCACCGAGCGCCCAGCCTTCGACGGCTGCGATCAGGGGCTTGCGCACCGCGGCTTGGGTGACACCGCCGAATCCGCGACCGGGAAGGATCGGTGTCTGCCCGTTGGCGAACGCCTTCAGGTCCATCCCCGCACTGAACGTCCCGCCGGCTCCGGTGAGCACGCCCACCGAGAGCGACGGATCGGCGTCCAGCAGATCCAGGGCGGATGCCACCTGAACCGCGACGTCGCGGTTGACGGCGTTGCGTTGCGCCGGCCGGTGGATGGTGATGGTCAACACGCCGTGCTGGTGCTCGGTCAGCACCAGATCGGTGGCCTGCTCGATCGTGGTCATTTCACTGTCTCCTGTTCTGTCGCATCAGGAATGGCTCCCTGGTCTCGTAGGTGAACCACGTCATCCACGGTGAATCCGAGCTCCACAAGAACTTCTGCGTTGTGCTCGCCGTGCTCGGGTGCGCGCCGCGAAGGCACCCGCGGCATTCCGCGCAGAGTGACCGGGTTGTTGACGGTGTACTCCAGGTCAGCGGCCCCCTCGATCGGTACGACGATGTTGGCGGCGCGCAGTTGCGGGTCCTCGGCCGCTTCCTCCGGCGTCTTGATGACGCCGTAGGGGATGCGAGCCTCGTCGAGAGCCTTTTGCCAATGTGGCAAGGCGTGGGAACGAAATTCGGCGCCGAGCAGGGCAGCCAATTCAGCGGCGTGCTGGCCGACGGCCGTGGGGTCGCTGAAGCGGGCGTCGGACAGGAGGTCTTCCCGCCCGACGGCCTTGGCCAACACCGGCCATGCAGATCGCCTGGCGGCCAGCATGATCCAGCGTCCATCACCGCACTGATACGGATTCGTCAGCGCATTGATCGGCTTGTTGGGGTCATTCAGTTCGTACGGCTTGGCGCCCGCCAAGGCCGCCGATACCAGCGTTCCCGTCGCCCACACCCCGGTGGCCAGCAGCGACGTACCGACGTTGGCACCTCGCCCTGTGCGTTCGCGGTGATACAGCGCAGTGGTGATCGCCGCGTAGATCGCGACGGCGGTGGTGTAATCACCGCTGCCCCAGGGCGGGGACGTCGGCGGTGCACCGGCGTCGCGGGTCGAGGCGAGCAGCCCGCTGCGTGACCAGAAGGCGGTCAGGTCAAACCCGGGCAGCTTGGCGTCCGGGCCGGCATCACCGAACCCGGTGATGTCGGCATAGATGATCCGCGGGTTCCAGGATGAGACTTCCTCATAGCCCAGGTGCAATCCCTCCCGGGTGCCGTGTGGGAAATTGGTGATCAGCACGTCGGCCCATTCGACGAGACGCTTGAGTATCCGCGTCCCGCCTTCCGACTTCAGGTTGATCGACATTCCGCGCTTGTTGCGGTTGGCCAGGTGCCAGCTGTAGTTACCGTTCGCCGCCGGGCTCGGCGGGATCGAGCTGAGCAGGCGCTGGGGGTCACCCATGCCGGGCGCCTCGACCTTGATGACGTCGGCCCCGAAGTCCGACAGCATCGTCGCTGCCGCCGGCGCGGCGATAAAGCTCGCCAGCTCAACGACTTTGAGGCCAGAAAATACTGATTGCGTTGTCATTGTCGTGGTCTCCTTAGACGAAGGCGCTCAGGCCGGTGACGGATTTCCCGACGATCAGCGTCTGCATCTCGCGGGTGCCCTCGTAGGAGTAGAGAGCCTCGGAGTCGGCCACGAACCGGCCGATGTTGTAGTCGAGCACAATGCCGTTGCCGCCGAACAACTCTCGGGCCCAGTGCACGGTCTCGCGCATGCGTGACGTGCAGTAGGCCTTCGCCAGCGCGGACTGTTCGTCCCGATACACACCCTCGTGCTGCAGCTGCGCCAGGCGCACCATCATCCCCGCGCACGCCGTGGCGTTGCCGAGCATCTTGACCAGCAGGTCCTGAACCATCTGGAACTTGCCGATCGGGCGACCGAACTGGATGCGCTCCTTGGCATACTGCAGCGCGAGCTCGTATGCGGCGAACTGGACGCCCACCGCCTGCCACGCCACACCGCTGCGGGTCCGGCGCAGGATTTCGGCGGTGTCCCGAAACGAGTTCGCGTTCTGCAACCGGTTGGCTTCCGGAACCCGGCACTCTTCGAGAACGATGTCAGCGTTCTGCACGATCCGCAGCGCGAACTTGTTCTCGATCTTCGTCGCGGTGAACCCGGGAGTGCCCTTCTCCACCACAAAACCCAGAACCTTGTTGGTTTCGACCTCGCGAGCCCAGACAACGATCACATCGGCGAAGGTGGCGTTTCCGATCCACCGCTTGGCGCCGTTGAGCACCCACTCGTCGCCGTCACGGCGCGCAGTCGTCTCCATGCCGCCGGCCACGTCGGAGCCGCCGTGCGGCTCGGTCAACGCGAAGGCGCCGATCTTCTCGAAGCGGCTCATCGCGGGCAGCCAGCGTCGCTTCTGCTCCTCGGACCCGCAGCTGAGGATGGTGCCCATCGCCAGCCCGGAGTGCACTCCGAAGAACACCGAAAGCGACGGGTCGGCGTGCGCCATCTCCAACGCGGTGATGCCGGTCATGAGGTTGCTCGGCGCAGGCTCGCTCGAGTCGGGATCGGCCCAATCCAGCAGGCCCAGCTTCGCAAACTCTTGGACGAGCTCGTGCGGGAACTCGGCCCGCGCCCAGTAGCCGTCGACGATCGGCGCGGCCTCGGTGCGAAAGAATTCGCGAATTCGGGCGACCTTCTCCCGCTCCGGAGCTGACAGCAGCTCCTCGTAGGAGTAGAAGTCGGCCGGCAGCAGACCCCGCTCCAAATAAGGCTGGGGCGTCGTCGGCAGCGTCACTGTGGTGGTCATGGCATCCTCTCTTGTCCGGTGTTCGGATGGGTTTGGCCGATTGGCTGCTGGCCGCTAACCCGTACGTTCACCATCCGCGCGCCACGAATCGAGTGGGGATGCCGCGGTTATCCCCGGTACTGGCAGGGACAGGCTGGCGAAGCGGGTCGCAGGCAGGCGGTACTAGGTGCGCCGGTTCTCGAAGTACCGGTGCATCGGACCGGCATATCCGCGAATACGTTGTGCTAGTTGCTTTTACGCGAAGAGAGGTGTCAATCGCTATCGGAGTCGTGGCGTCCGAGGAGCGCCCCGACCGCCAGCTCCGCCATTGCGATGTCGGGATCCTCGCCGGTGATGTACTCGGCGTACAGGAAAGACTCGACGATCCGAACGATGAGGTAGGCCAAGTCGCGCAGCGGAAGTCGCGAACGTAGGTTGCCCTGTGCCACCTCGTCGTTCAGCAGGTTCTCGATGGCGGCCACGAGGCGGCCCTGGACCGTGCCGGCGCGGGTGGTGAGAATTCTCAGCGCGCGCTCCGGCTCTCGCCGCAGGAACGC
>NZ_JAFAUS010000395.1 GCF_019243155.1 Mycobacterium sp. | reverse complement strand
ACCGCGGCGCGCTGCCGCAAACCCGCCCGCCAGGACCGCGCGGTGAGTGCGCGCATCGTGGTGTCCCGCAGCCGACCTCGGACACCTGTGCCCGGTGCCAGCCCGCTCCCTATCGGCGGCAGTCCCTTCGACGGCAGGTACAGGGGGTGCGGGTTGAGCTCGATCCACGGGATTCCCAGCAGCTCGGCGGCCATGCCGCCGCCCGCGGTGATGACGTCGGACACCACCAGGTCGGGCGCTAGGTCGCGCAGCGCGGGCACGTTGAGTTGCGCCATCCGCGCCGCCCGGCGATGGATTCTGGCGCCCGCGTCGACGTCCTCGTCGGTGGCCACCAGCCCGTCCAGCGGTGCGGCGTCGACGCCCGCTGCGCCGGCGGTGTCGAGCCACTCCTCGCCGGTGAAAAGTGTGGCCTCATCGCCCGCTTCGCCGAAGCGTTGGCACAGCGCAATCGCGGGAAAGGAGTGCCCGGGATCCGGCCCGGCGACCACGGCGACGCGCATCGGCCTTACCCTGCCACAGCGCCCGAGGACGTCGCTCGCCTACGCTGACAACCATGACCGAGCTGACTGGGACAGCCGTTGCGAACACGCGCACGGTCGAGGGGTTCCTCAACGCGCTACAGGATGCGGATTACGAAGCTGCGGACGCCGCACTGGACGACAACCTCGTCTACGAGAACGTCGGACTCCCCACGATTCATGGCCGCGCCCGGGCCATGAAGCTGTTTCGCCAGATGGACGGCCGGGCTGCCTTCGAGGTGAAGATCCACCGCATCGCCGCGGACGGCGGCGCCGTGCTCACCGAACGCACCGACGCGCTGATCTTCGGCCCGCTGCGCCTGCAGTTCTGGGTCTGCGGCGTGTTCGAGGTGCACAACGGGCGAATCACCCTGTGGCGAGACTACTTCGACTTCTTCGACATGCTGAAGGCCACAGCACGCGGGCTGGCGGCGTTGGTAATACCTTCGCTCAAATCGACGTTTTAGCAGGCATGAGTAAAGACAGCGTCCGGACGCGGCCGAATTTCTTGCAGTTGATCCGTTATTGCTGCGGGGGCCAGCTGCCGGACTCGATGCGGGACTGGGTCCGCAACGACTTGGCCGGCAAGGGCGCGACGCGACGGATGATGATGCGCGTCGCGGTGCCGGCGGTGCTCATCCTCGCGCCGTTCTGGCTGATCCCGACGACGGTTGACGTGCACCTGAGCATGACGCTGCCGATCCTCATTCCGTTCGTGTACTTCTCGCACGCCCTCAACAAGGTGTGGCGCCGCCACATGCTGGCGGTACACGGCCTGAACCCGGATCTCGTCGACGAGCTCACCCGCGAGCGCGACGCGCACATCCATCAGTCCTACATCGAACGCTACGGTCCGCGGCCGGATGCGGCGCCGCCGCGCGCCCCCGAAAGCGGCGCTTAGCCGGCCCCGCGCAGGCCGCCGAGTTCGTCGAAGGCCTGCGCCCAACCGATCAGGCGATCGGTGGCGCCGACCAACTCAGTGCGGTAGTGCTGCGCGGCGGCCAATCCGTCGCCGTTGGCCGAGGATACCAATTGCGCTGCGGCGGTGACCATTTCGTTGTACTGGCGAACGCCGGCGCTCAGTTGCGCGGTGAACGCGTTGATGGTGGGCACCAGATACGACCGCGACGATTCCGAATGCTGCGCCGCCCGCTCCATCGAGACCACCTCCGCGGCGGTCGCCGCCATCGCAGCGGAGGTCTTGCCGGCCGCCCCGCTCAGCTCGCGGATTTCGTCGGGCGGCAACATCGCGCCACGCTCGATCACGCTCAACAACGAGACGAATCCGCGTTCGGACGCGCCGAGCGCGTACATCGCGGGCCGCGCCGCCGAACCGGGCGGCGGCAGCCGACGGGTGCTGGCGGCTCGCGGCGTCGGCAGCGGCTCCGCGCGCAGCCACCGGTAGCGCAGCAGCAACAACGTCGCGGGGATGGCCATCACGACCGCGACGCCACCGGTGATCTCCAAGAGCAACGCGAACCAGCCCCACGCGGCCAGCACTATCGTCACCACCGCCCAGAACACGGTCCCGACGGCGAAGATCACTCCCCACCGCAGCGCGCGACGACGGCGACGCAGCAGCCGCGCACGCGGGTCCGCGGCGGCGCTGATCTTGCGGGCCGCCAGCTCGGAAAGGTCGGCGACGGTGTCGAATCCGCGCTGCAACAGCGCGCGCCAAAGCCCGTGCTGCGTCGCTTTCACCGCCATGAGACTTCGGTTACTGGCCCAGCGGCTTTTCGGCCGCCCCGCCGGTGGTCTCGGCGGGCGCGGGAGTGACCGCCGGAGTGGCCCCGGCGTTCGGCGTCCCGCCGGTCGGCAACGCGTCGCCGCGCATCGACGCGCGGATCTGCTCCAGCCGGGAATGGCCGGCCATCTGCACACCGGCCTGCTCGACCTCGAGCATCCGGCCCTGCACCGAACCCTGCGCGAGCTCGGCGGCCCCGATCGCGTTGGCGTAGCGGCGCTCGATCTTGTCGCGGACCTCGTCGAGGTTGGGAACGTTGCCCGGAGCGGCGATCTCGCTCATCGACCGCAGCGAGTTGCTGACCTGCTCCTGCATCTTGGCCTGCTCGAGCTGGCTGAGCAGCTTGGTGCGCTCGGCAATCTTCTGCTGCAGCACCATCGCGTTCTGTTCGACCGCCTTCTTGGCCTGCGACGCGGCCCCCAGCGCCTGATCGTGCAGGGTCTTGAGGTCCTCGACGCTCTGCTCGGCGGTCACCAGCTGGGCCGCGAACGCCTCGGCCGCGTTGTTGTACTCGGTGGCCTTCGCGGCGTCACCGGCCGCGGTGGCCTGGTCGGCCAGGGTCAGGGCCTGACGAACGTTGACCTGAAGCTTCTCGATGTCCGCGAGTTGCCGGTTGAGCCGCATCTCCAGCTGCCGCTGGTTGCCGATCACCTGCGCCGCCTGCTGAGTCAGCGCCTGGTGCGTGCGCTGCGCTTCCTCGATGGCCTGCTGGATCTGCACCTTCGGGTCAGCGTGCTCGTCGATTTTCGCGTTGAACAGCGCCATGACGTATTTCCACGCTTTGACGAACGGATTGGCCATGAACTAGCTCCACTTCGCTTGTTGTGGGGCCCTTGGATGGGCTTCGCGCTTGTCGCTCAATTTAATGGGTCGGCGCCGATCGCCCCACCCCTTGCACAGGATCCGCCCGCCCGGGGCTCAGGCGATAGCCAGCGACGCGACCGGCGGGATGACCACCTTGGTGCTGGCGTCGATGCTGGTGGCGCCGACTTCGCCGACCGGCGTGCGGTAGGCCTGCTCCTCGCTGGCCATCCGCTCACCGGCGTCGGTGAGAACCGACGACAGCGGCACGTCGAGCGCGTCGCAGATCGCGTTCAACAGCTCGCTGGAGGGCTCCTTGCGGCCGCGCTCCACCTCGGACAGGTATCCGAGGCTCACACGCGCCGAATCGGATACCTCGCGCAGCGTACGGCCCTGTGACGTCCGGGCCTCGCGCAGCACGTCGCCGATGACCTCGCGCACCAATGACGGCATCGCGGCCTCCTAAATTCAAACAGCTTGCTTAAGGTGCAACGAGGGCGACGGTGGTCTGGTTCCCGTTCGGCGATCGAAGAATCAGCTCGCCGAGCGCCGAATCTCCCGGACGGTCGACACCACATAGTCGATGCCGGTGATCACCGTCAGCACGATCGCGATGCCCATCACGACGGCCGCGGCCACCCGGAACGGCCCCGGCGTTGTTGTCCAAGGCAGGATGAACAGCCCGATCGCCAGCACCTGAACGACGGTCTTGACCTTGCCGCCCCAGCTGGCCGGGATGACCCCGCGGCGAATCACCAACAGCCGCAGCACGGTCACGCCGACCTCGCGGGCCATGATCACGATCGTCACCCACCACGGCAGGTCGCCGAGCATCGAAAGCCCGATCAGCGCCGACCCGACCAGCGTCTTGTCCGCGATCGGATCGACGAAAGCACCGAATTCGGTGGCCATCCCGTAGTTGCGGGCCAGCAGCCCGTCCAGCCGGTCGGTGATGCACGCGAGTGCGAAAATC
>NZ_JAFAUS010000330.1 GCF_019243155.1 Mycobacterium sp. | reverse complement strand
CGGCCGGCTGGTCGGGCTCACGTTCATCTTCTACGTGTTCGGCCAAGTGACGGCCTACCTGGTCGGCGTGCTCGTGCTCGCAGTCGGCGTCCCCGACCACCTCGCCTGGCGGGTGATCCTCGGGCTCGGCGTCGTTCCGTCGCTGCTCGTGCTCTATCAGCGTCGGCACATGCCCGAGTCCCCCCGCTGGACGGCCGAGCGCGGCGACGAGCGGCAAGCGGCGAAGGATTTCGAAAAATTCACCCGGGCGTCGGCCGGAGCTTTTGCCGCGCCGACCGCCTCGGACAGGCCCAACGTCAGACTCCGCTCGGTACTGGCGAATCGGAAGCTCTTGACGATTCTCCTTGGCACCGCGGGCAGTTGGTTCTTCTTCAACGTCGCCGTCTACGGCAGCTACGTCAGCCAGCCACTGCTCATCAAGAGCATCGCCCCACACGGCAGCATGTTGTCCAACATCGCTCTGAACGCGTTGCTGGTCATCTGCTTCAGTCTCAGCGGCGCGATCGCCGGCCTGCTGGTTCTCGACCGGATGCCGCGACGCACCCTGCAGATCACCGGCTTCGGGTTGTGCGCGCTGGCGATGCTGCTGATCACCGCGATACCCGGCGTCAGGGCATCGGTGGTGCCGTTCGGTCTCGTCTTCGGGATGTCGCTGTTCGGGGTCGCCTTCGGGCCCAACTACACCACCATGCTTCTCGCGGCAGAGTCCTACCCGACCGCGATTCGCAGTACCTTCCACGGGCTTTCGTCCGGTATCGCCAAAGTCGGCGCGTTCCTGGGTGCGCTCGTCGTGCCGCTCCTGCTCAGTGGATCCGGGTTGCGGGCGGTCACGCTGTTGGGCTTCTGCTGTTACGCGGCCGCCATCGCGACGACATTCCTGGTGCGCGAGCCGAAGGGTCTCGCTCTCGACGACATCAGTGAAGACCTCACCGCGAAAACCGCCAGGACGACCGCCGCAGTCAACGCCTCACCCGCTACGCTGCCCGCGTGACGGACACGGTCCGGGCCGGCGTGCTCGAGGTTGCCGTCCAGCGCCACGGCGATCCCGCCGGCTGGCCCGTCGTACTCCTGCACGGCTTTCCGTATGACCCGCGCTGCTACGACGACGTCGCACCGGCTCTGTCGGATGCCGGTGCCCACGTTGTCGTTCCGTACCTGCGCGGCTACGGGCCGACTCGCTTCCTCGATCCCGCCACGCCACGTTCGGGGCAGCAGGCGGCGCTCGCCGCGGACCTGCGCGCGCTGATCGCCGCGTTGGGATTAACCGCGCCGATCGTGGCGGGATTCGACTGGGGCGGCCGGGCCGCCTGCCTGGCCGCGATGTTGTGGCCGCAGGATGTGCGGGCGCTGGTGACGGTGTCGGGCTACCACGTGCAGGACATCGCCGCCGCGGCTTTCCCGGTACCCCCGGAGTCCGAGCGGAGGCTGTGGTACCAGTACTACCTGCATGGTGAGCGCGGACGAGCAGGTTTGGCGGCGCATCGTCGAGAGTTCGCCCGGCTGTTGTGGCAGGAGTGGTCACCGGACTGGCGCTTTACCGACGACGAATTCGATTCCACCGCAGCATCTTTCGATAATTCCGACTTTGTCGACGTCGTCGTGCACTCGTACCGACATCGCTACGGATTGGTGCCGGGGGATTCGGCCTACCAGGGTTTGGAAGACCAGATCGGTACCCAGCCACCCATCACCGTGCCCACGGTGGTGATCGATCCCCTACGTGACGGTCTGGTCCCCGTGGTGCCGGGTCGCGCGGCACACGCCCAGCATTTCCCGGCGCTGCTCGATGTGCGGCCGGTCCAAGCCGGACACAACGTGCCGCAAGAGGCCCCGGCCGCCTTCGCCGATGCGGTCCTGCACGCTCATCGAAACAGCTAACGATTGCGGCTCAACCGCAGCGCGCGAGTGACCGCTGTGAGCGATGCCAGCACGGCCATCGCGGTGAGGATCATCATCGATGCCCGCGGTGACCCGATTGTCGTCAAGAGCAGTGGCAGTCCGAAACCGATGTAGGTCACCACGTAGAAGATTCCGGTTAGGCCACCCCGAACCCGGTGGGGCGCCGTGGTTTCCAGATCGATCAGGCCCGCTCGCAGGCACAGGCCGGATGCACAGCCCAGGATGAGGAACAGCGGCAACCCGAACGCCAGCGTCATCGTCGAGGGTGCCGCCGCGGTCAGCGCGTAGCCGAGCGCGGCCAGGACGGCACCGGCGGTCCCCGCATGCGGCCCCCAGTTGCGCACGCGAGCCAGCACCTGCACAAGCCCACTGACGCCGTTGACCATCAGCGTGGCCGTGCCCGCGGCCATCGGAGCCGCGAGGGTGGTGTGTACCCGGCTCGGGATCGTGATGAAACCCAGTGTGGCCGAAGCGAACACCCACGGCGCCAGGGGAAGCGCCCAACTCAATGCCCACGCGACACCCTGCGGGCCCGGTGCGGACTCCGCCGAGGAAACCGATGTTGGCGGAGCGGTCGTCTTGACGCGTCGGCCTGCCACGATCGCGGCAATCATCGCCGACACCACGATCACGGCTGCGATCACGAAAGACACTCGAATGCCGGAATGCCCGGCCCGGACGATCAGAGCCGCGCCGAATGGTCCGATCGCGAAGCCGGCCGTCAACAGCGCTCCCGCCGTGGCCGCGCCGGCGGGCCCCCTCATGTCCGAGGCCCACGCGGTACACGAACTCATCGTCAGGCCCACGCCGAGCCCCACGACGAAGCGCCCGATCAGCAACACGTCTGATTGCTGGGAGACCAGCATCGCGATGGTGCCCACCACCGCAACCGTCGAACCTGCCAACGCCACCGACCGACGGCCGAGCGCGTCCGACACTCGCCCGCCGATGAGCAGCCCGGGTAGCAGTCCGAGCGCGTAGATTCCGAAGATCGCGTCGAGCGCTGCCGCGCCCAGATGCTGCTGACTGCTGATCAGGGGCATCAGCGCGACGAAGTGGTTGGCGACCCATCCCGTCGACAGCAACAGCGCCAGCACGGCAATGAACAAGCCCCAGCTCGCATGCGAGCCGCTGCGGTCGTCGGCTTCATCCACCGTCACCATTGCCGACCGCCCCGATGATCCATTCGACGAGGACACTGATTCTCCTCCCCCCGAGGGCGTTGCGCGGCCGGCCGACGACACCTTATAGCCGACCCGCCCCAGGCAGTTATTCCCGCCGATTCCCTCCCGCCTGCCGTTGCAGTCCGCCCGCAAACCACAGGGCTCACCGGCGAAAACGACGCCGGAGTTTGAAAGCACCTGGTTTGGTGTACAGATACCACGACTTAGGATCCAGGAGGCAGATGATGAAGCAAATTGCGGCCGCTACCATCGCGCTTGCCGTGCTGTTGTCCAGCGCGTGCTCGGCCTCACAGGTGATCAACACCGGCGGCGACACGAAGTGCAAGGACTTCACCACGCAAGACGAGAAGAAACAGAACGACGAGATCAGCAAGATGCTCAAGGACAAGAGCGGTGCCGACCCGACGAGTTTGGAAATCTCGGCGACGCGACTGTCGGCGGCCACCTACTGCCAGAGCGTGGGCAAGCCGGATTCCAAGATCTCCGAGGCGCCGCACGGCTGATGGTGTGCGGCCGCGCCAGGCGCCGCGGCTTTTAATCATCAGCAACCGAAACCTGGTGGCCCGGCGCGACGGTTCCTAGGCTTCGCGGGTGATGTCGACCAGTCCTGCGCCGGCATGTGTGTCACTTCGACATGTCAACCGAACTTTCGGATCGCACACGGTGCTGCGCGACGTCGACGTCGAGATTGAACCGGGCGAGGTTGTTGCGCTGCTCGGGTCTTCGGGCAGTGGTAAGTCGACACTGCTGCGACTGGTAGCCGGGCTCGACCTCCCCTCCGGTGGACGCATCGAGATCGACGGTGCAGCGGTTCGCGGGATCGATTCCCGCTGCGCGATGGTGTTCCAGGAGCCCAGGCTGTTGCCATGGCGATCCCTGTCCGCCAACGTTGCGTATGGGCTGCCACCCGGCACGCCGCGCGCGAAAGGCGCTGCGGACGTTCAGCATTGGCTGGAAGTTGTCGGGCTGCAGGAATTCGGCAACCACCAACCACGGCAGGTTTCCGGGGGCATGGCCCAACGTGCCGGCCTCGCGCGCGCCCTGGCCCGCCGCCCCAGCGTCCTGCTGCTCGACGAGCCATTGGCGGCGCTGGACGCGCTGACCCGACTCCGTATGCAAGACCTGCTCGACACCGTGCAGCAGGAGGCCGGAACCACAACGCTGCTGGTGACACACGACGTCGAGGAGGCGGCGATCCTCGCAGACCGGGTGATGGTCCTGCGCGCCCTGGAAACCGGTGCAGCGAGTGGTGGCGCCCGTATCGCGGCGACGTTCGACGTCGCGATTCCAAAACCACGCGACCGCGGAGACCCGCGCATCGCCGCACTGCGCGACAAGTTGTTGGACGAACTCGGCGTGCCGCGACGCAGCGGTGACAGCCTGCGCTCTGTTGTCGAAGAGGAGACAAAAGCATGGTGAAAGGTCGCCACCTGACCGTGATTTCGGCCGTTGCCGGCGTCATCGCGTTGTCCGGTTGTGGTTCGCACGCCGGCAATTCCGCGGGCAAAGACATCCATCTGGATTACGCGTATTACAGTCCGCTCAGCCTGGTGGTTCGCGATCAACGCCTGCTAGAGAACCGTGGCTACAACGTCACGTGGGTATTGTCGGCCGGCAGCAACAAAGCCAACGAGGGCCTGCGGTCCAAGGCGCTGGACGTCGGGTCTACCGCCGGGTCGGCCGCATTGGTCGCGAGGGCGAACGGGTCGCCGATCAAGGCCGTCGACCTGTACGCCGGCGGTGAGTGGACGGCTCTGATCGTCACCAAGAACTCGCCCATCAACTCCGTCGCCGACCTGAAAGGCAAGAAGGTCGCTGTCACCAAGGGCACCGACCCGTACTTCTTTCTGCTGCAATCGCTTGCTGCAGCGGGCCTTTCGCCCAGCGACATCGAGATTGTGAATCTGCAGCACGCCGACGGTAAGACTGCTCTGGAGCGCGGCAACGTCGACGCCTGGTCCGGGTTGGACCCGTTCATCGCTGAGACCATCCAGCAGTCGGGCTCCCGTTTCATCTACCGCAACCCGGCTTTCAATACCTATGGGTTTTTGAACGCCCGGGAGGATTTCATCGCCAACCATCCGGAGGCTCTGCAGGCGGTGGTCAACAGCTATGAGGAGGCCCGCAAGTGGGCGAAGGCACATCCCGATCAACTGGCAGCGTTGCTGGCTTCGCAGGCGAACATCCCGCTGAGCGTGGCGCAGGAGGAGCTGACCCGGACACTGGTGGACATCGATCCGGTACCGGGGGATCCGCAGCGCGCGGTGCTGACCCGGGTGGAGCCGCTGGCGGTCGCCGACTCCGACATCAAATCCGACGACGCCGGCCGCAACGCGCTGAGCTCGCTGATCGAACCGAAATACGTTCAACAGACCCACTGACGAAACGATCGGGGCTACTCGCGCGGCTCCCGCTGGCCTCGGTGGGGCTGATCGTTCCGCTACTGCTGCTGGTGATCTGGCAGCTCGTCACCGCCGGGATGGGGTTGTTCTCTCCCAGCCAACTGCCGCCGCCGGGTGATGTGGTGTCCGCGCTGGGCGCGCTGCTCCAGCACGGAGAATTGTGGACTCACCTGGAAGCCAGCGCTGCGCGGGTTCTGGTCGGCTACCTGGCCGGGGCGGCCGCGGCGCTCACGCTGGGTTCACTCGTCGGCCTGTCGGTTACCGTGCGCCGGCTACTGGCCCCCACCGTCGCCGCCATCCGCACCGTACCGTCTCTGGCGTGGGTTCCATTGCTGCTCTTGTGGTTTGGCATCGACGAGACGCCGAAGGTGCTGCTCGTCGCGATCGGTGGTTTCTTCCCCATCTACACCACGACGGCATCAGCCCTCTCGCATGTCGACTCTCGGCTGGTGGAGGTGGGCCGGGCCTACGGCCGACACGGCGCCGCGCTGCTGGCGACCGTGATGCTGCCCGCTGCGGCGCCGGAGTTGGTGAACGGACTCCGGTTGGGTTTGGCGAACGCTTGGCTTTTCGTCGTCGCCGCCGAACTGATCGCTTCCTCGAAGGGTCTCGGGTTCCTGCTGATCGACAGCCAGAACACAGGCCGCACCGACGTGATGCTGGTGGCGATCATCCTGCTGGCTGCGCTCGGCAAGGTCACCGATGCCGCCCTGGGTGCCGTTGAGCAGCGCATCGCACGGCGCCGCGGCTAGTTCGGCCGGGCCGCCCGCCGCGAAGGGATCAGCACACATACGGCGGTAAGCAACTGCCAGAGGGTGATCGAGTACACGCTGCCGCGCTCCCAGATCCCGTTGGGCAGCAGGACGGTTTTCGTCGTCAGCGAATTGATCGCCAGCATGACGAAGCACGAGAGCCCAAGGACCGCAAGCAATTTACTGGCTCTGGGGTACCAGGGGAGTCGGGCGAGAAGGCCAATGGCTGCGGATCCCAACCAAATAGCGGCGTTGCCACCGACAATCGCCAGCAGAGCACCGGCGACGTGGACTTTGCCGCTGTGCACAGTGCCGATCACGATGTTGCCGACAGCGTTCGCGATTACCGAGCCCAAAAAGATTCGGGCCCTGCGATTCTCGGGGATGCCGGTGAGCAGCAGCGCCCCGAGGAAGAACAGGCCGCCCTGCAGATAGAACGCGGCATGCATCAGGTAGGCGCGCGAGGATTCGACCACCTGTCCGCGAACCAGCGTGCCGCTGGGAAGGCCGAGATCGCTGATGTAGTTGCGCGCGTAGCTGTAACCGGGTGCAAAGCTCGCGGCGGCGACCGCCTCGAGGATCAGGTACCCGACGGCCGCCACGATCCAGAGGGCTGCCCCACGCGTGCTCCCCAAGTTGGGTCGAACCTCCCGCCGTTGCGTCGATCTTCGCCACCATGCTGTCACGGACGACGGCGGTACCCGGACAATGACCCGATGCGTGCAATTCGGCGGATTCCGAAAATCGCCGCGTATGCGTCGGTGCTGGTGCTCGCACTGGCCGGATGCGGCGCGGAGAACAACCACGCCGCTGCGGCAGCGGGCGCCTTCGCCGGTCCGATCGAGATCGGCAACGGGCGGCACCTCTATCTGGCGTGCCGTGGAAAGGGCACGCCGACAATCATTTTGGAGTCCGGCTACCACAACTCGTCCGACCCGTGGAGCAGTTCCGACGCCGCGGCCCCGGCGGTAGGCCCCGCCGTGCTGCCTGCCCTCGCGGGTGACCACCGCGTCTGCGCCTATGACCGGCCCGGCACCCTGCGGTTTCCCGATCCGCCCAGCATCACCGATCGCAGTTCACCGGTCGCGATGCCGCGCACCGCGCAAGACGTCACCCAGGATCTGCACGCGTTGCTCGCGGCCGCTCGTGTTCCGGGCCCGTACGTTCTGGTCGGGCACTCGCTGGGCGGGTTGTTCGCGCGTCTGTACGCCCAGACGTACCCCGACCAGGTGCGGGGAGTGGTGTTCGTCGATGCCTTCGGAGTCGAGATACCGGGCCTGATGGGATCCGACTGGCCGACCTATCGGCAGATGTTGGCAGAACCGTTGCCGCAGTTCACGAATTCTCCGTCGTTTGAGGTGATCGACATCGACAAGAGCATCGAACAGGTTGCCGCGGCCCCCGCCTTCCCGCCCGTGCCCACCGCCGTGCTGACGAGGACCGAGCCGTTCGCGGTTCCCGGCACCGTCGCGCCCGAGCAGAGCGCGCACTTAGAGCAGGCATGGCGGGACGCCACGTCGGATCTGATCGCGCTGCGGCCGCAGACGCCCCATCTGATCGCGACGGGCAGCGACCACTTCATCCAATTGCACCAGCCCGACCTGGTTGTGGCCACCGTTCGTCTGGTGCTGCAGCGGTCCGCTCCGAATCGCTAGGCCGTCAACCGAGCGCCAATTCGCTCGGCAGTTCGTCGCTCAGCGCGGCGCGGGCGAGGAGGTCGCCGAGCACCGGTCCGAACTTCATCAGGTTGGCGCCGACGAACGCGATCACCCGGCCACGGCGGGCAACGGTCCAGCCGTCCCCGCCGGAGTCGAGCCACGGGGCGCGAACGTGGACGCAATCGACATGGTCAACCGGGGACAGTGACGGGAACAAGGCGCGGATCGTCGCGGGGTCCGGTACCTGTTGGCCGAATGCCCAGCGGCCGGTGCTACCCAGCGGCAACCCGTAGCCCTCGGGCGCCGACAGGCACGCGGCGCCGACCGCGTCGGCGCCCTCATAGGTGAACCGGGTGTGCGGACCGATCTCCACGCCGAGGGGCCCGAACAGCTCCGACGTCCGGGCCCCCGCGCAGATCAGCACGCGGTCGCCGGTCAGCACGGTGCCGTCGGCCAGCGTCGTCGAGCCGTCGTCGGCGACCGACACGACCTCCGCGCGCCGGACGCCGACCCGGCGCGCCAGCGCGGTCAACGCGCGGCGGATTCGCAGGCTGCCGCCGAGCGGATCGAAAACGCCGCTCTCCCAAGGCGCGGCGACGAACGGGATGCGCGCCGCGATCTCCGAGCTGTCGAGCCAGGAGAAAGTCGCATCGGCCTGAGCCATCGCCGCCGCGGTGTCGTCGCAGTCGCCGGCGGCGATGAAGCCTTCAGAGCCCAACAGCCGCCCCACTCCGAGTTCGGTCTCCCAGCGTTGCCAGCCCGCGCGGGCCTGGATCGCGAGCCGGCACAACGCCGGACGTCGATGGGCGATCCGGAAGATCCGCGCCAGCCCGACGGACTGCTCGGCGAACGGCTCTCCGCGCTCGAGCACAACCGTGGTCTCCCCGCGCCGCAACAGCTCGTAGGCCGCGGCGAGACCACATATCCCGGCACCGATGACGACGATCACGCGGTACGCATACCCGCCGCGGCTAGAAGAAGAACCCGGCGTGCGGAGCGTCCTGCCACGCGAACAATTGGTCGGCCACGGCCAGCGCCGCGGGATCGTGCGCCCGGGCCAGGCCGGCGACGGCGAGATCGCGCCAGGCGGTCCCGCCGAGCAGGACCGCCGAGAGTCCCTCCACGCCGACTTCCAGCTGAGGCGGTCGGTCGGTCGGCTCGACTCCATCGCTTCCGATAGCGAATCGCCTCGAATTCTGTTGCAGCAGAGAATCATCGACCGCGATCGTGACCGCGCCGTCGCCGGCATATCGACGTGCCGACAGCGCCGCAGGCACGTCGATGATGCGCAGCCACGTCTCGTCGTGCACCGCGGTCGACCGCACGGCCCGCCGGTCGGCGAGCAGCCAGGGCAGCGGATCGTCGAGTGGCAGCATCCAGAACACCACGCGATCGATGAGGTCGAGGCCCAACAGGAATCGCAGCAGTCCCAGGTAGGCCTCGGCCGACGGCGCGAAGAAGTCCTCGACGACGATCGTCCGCTGGTCGCTGACGAACCACCGCTCGGTGTCGGTCGGGCGGTAGCGGACGAACCCCGTCTCGGCGCCAAGCTGGCCGTGAACAGCGACATACGCTGCTCCCGTGGATGATTCGGCGCGCAGCCGCGAGCCTTGCCACCACACCGCGGGGCGGTCGATGGTTCCCGGACGGGACGGCCGATTCTCGGCGTAGATCCGGGGCAGCACCTCCCACGCCCGCGAACTGTCGATCAGCCGGACCGGACCGCCGGTCCCTACGTCGGGGCGCAGCGTTGCCCGCGCCGTCTGCACCTCGAGGGTCTGCGACGAACTCGCGACGCCGTAGCCGTACCGCCCATAGATCGTCGCCTCCGAGGCCCGCAGGGTTGCCACCACCTCACCGCGCGCGGCGATGTCGTCGAATTGGTGACGTATCAACGCACTGGCGACGCCCTGCCGGGTGTGGGACGGCAGCACCCCGATATGTGTCACGGCGGCGTGTCCCACGATCGCCCCGCCGGGCAGCGTCAACCGGCTCGTCACGGCGTCGGCGGTGCCCACGAGCTGACCGTCGACGAACGCCCCGACGGTGCGGCCCGGCTCGAGCAACTCGGTGATCTGGCCGGGCCGCAGCCCCGACATCGGTGGAAACCCGATCATGGCGGCGCGAAACACGTTCGCCGCCGCGATGAGGTCGTCCTCGCTGTCGAGAATCTTGAGCCCGATGGTCATGCCGCCATCATGTCTGGTATCCGCTTGCCCGCGGCAGGCTACTGCAAATACGCGCGGGTGGGACGGGATAAATCCGCCCAGAACGCAACTTGCGCGGCGCTGGTCCGAGAACCTAGCGTCGGCGCGGATGGCCGCGAGATTTTTTTGGTTCCTGCCGACCACCGGCGACAGCCGTTCGATCGTCGGCGGGTCGCATGCGTCGGCGAACCGCGAGCTGCCGAGCGGATATCGCGCACCCAGCCGGCGCTATCTGGCCGAAGTGGCCCGCGCCGCCGACCGTCTCGGCTTCGAGGGAGTGCTGACGCCGACGGGCACGTGGTGTGAGGACGCCTGGCTGACGTCGGCCGCGCTGCTGGCCGAGACCGAGCGGCTGAAGTTTCTCGTCGCGTTCCGACCGGGGCTGGTGCCACCCACGCTGGCCGCGCAGCAGACCGCGACGCTGCAACGGTTCTCGGAAGGCAGGGTGCTGCTCAACGTCGTCAGCGGCAGCGACGACGCGGAACAGCGCCGCTTCGGCGACTGGCTCGGTCACGACGAGCGCTACGCCCGCACCGCCGAGTTCCTGCACATCGTGACCTCGGTGTGGACGCAGGAGTCGGTGGATTTCACCGGCAAGTACTACAACGTTTCCGACGCCCGGGTGTCGGCGCCGCCAAACCCGTTGCCGGAGATCTACTTCGGCGGCTCCTCGCCTGCGGCACTGCCGATCGCGGCGGAGTACGCCGACGTCTACCTGACCTGGGGCGAGCCCCCGCAGGCGGCGGCCGCCAAGGTCGACCGGGTTCGCGAACGGGCGGCGGCCCAGGGTCGCAAAGTCCGGTGCGGCATTCGGCTGCACACCATCACCCGGGACACGTCCGCGGCGGCCTGGGCCGTCACCAACGAGATGCTGGCCGAGCTCACCGAGGAGCAGATCGCCAAAGCGACTGCGCAGCATGCCAAGTCGGAATCCGTCGGACAACGCCGGATGACCGCGCTGCACGGCGGGCGGGTCGACAAGCTGGAGATCTACCCCAACCTGTGGGCCGGCGTCGGCCTCGTGCGCGGTGGCGCCGGCACCGCCCTGGTAGGCAGCCACCAGGAGGTGGCGAACCTGATCTCCGAATACCACGCGCTGGGCTTTGAGGAGTTCATCCTGTCGGGCTACCCGCACCTGGAAGAGGCGTACTGGTTCGCCGAAGGCGTGCTGCCCCTGCTGGCCAAGGCCGGCGCGCTAACGAATGGGCAAGCCGGTCAGCGCGCGTGAAATCACGAGGCGCTGAATCTCACTGGTGCCCTCGAAGATGGTGAAGATCTTGGCGTCGCGGTGCATCCGCTCGACGGGGTAGTCGCGGGTGTAGCCGTTGCCGCCCAGGATCTGGATCGCTTCATCGGTGACATAGACCGCGGTCTCGCTTGCGACCAGCTTGGCCATCGAACCCTCGGCCGCGTCGAAGGATTGGTTGTTGCGCGCCATCCAACCGGCGCGCCACACCAGCAGCCGCGCCGCGTCGATGCGGCTCTTCATGTCCGCGAGCTTGAAGGCCACCGCCTGGAACTCGCCGATCTTGCGCCCGAATTGCTCGCGCTGGCAAGCGTATTCGAGTGCGTACTCGTACGCGGCACGCGCCACACCGACGGCCATCGCGCCGACGGTGGGCCGGGTGCGCTCGAAGGTCTTCATCGCGGCCTGTCCACGTGAAGAGGCGCCGGATTTCGCGCGGGCGATCCGAGATTCGAACTTTTCCCGGCCACCGAGGATGTGATCCTCGGGCAGCCTGACATTGTCGAGCACCACCTCGGCGGTGTGGGAAGCGCGGATTCCGTGCTTCTTGAATTTCTGTCCCTGCGCGAAACCCTTGGTGTCCGCCGGGATGATGAAGGTGGCCTGGCCGCGGGTGCCGAGTTCGGGGTAAACCGACGCCACCACGATGTGGACATTGGCGATGCCGCCGTTGGTGGCCCAGGTCTTGGTGCCGTTGAGAACCCACTCGTTGGTCGCCTCGTCGTAGCGGGCCCGGGTGCGGATGGCGCCGACGTCGGAGCCGGCGTCGGGCTCCGACGAGCAGAACGCGCCGAGCTTGGGTTCCTCGGCCGTACCGAACATCTCGGGCAGCCAACGGCCCAGCTGCTCGGGAGTTCCGTTGCCCGCCAACGCCGCCGCGGCCAATCCGGTGCCCATGATCGAGAGCGCGATACCGGCATCGCCCCAGAACAATTCCTCGAACACGGTCAGCATGCCCAGACCTGTTGGCTCGGCGGCCTGTTGGGCGAACAGGTCGGGGGAGTACAACCCCACCTTGGCGGCCTCCTGGATCACCGGCCACGGCGTCTCTTCCCGCTCGTCCCACTCGGCCGCGGCGGGGCGGACGATCTCGGCCGCGAACTTGTGCACCCAGTCGCGGATCTCGATCACGTCGTCGCTGAGTTGCAGTGAAAACGTCATAGTCTTACTCCTGAAATAGATTGTCGCTTCATTGATTTCAACGGGTTCCGTATTGCTTGAGGACGCTGACCGTCTGGCTGACCCACGCTTCGAAGTACCGGTCTTCGGCGATGTTGCCGGGCAGGCGGCCGGTCAGCGCCTGCAAAGTGGCGGCGTACGACAACGAGCCGATGGCCGCGGCGGCGGCCGCCTCGGGGTCGGGAATCTGCGTGCGGCCGGAGCGATTTGACGCGGCCAGCTCGTCGGCGAACCGCTGGTAGGCGTTGTCGGTGATGACCTGCCACGTCTTGTCGTCCAGGTCGCCGAGCGTTTCGGGTTCGCGCAACATGACCTTGAGCAGGTCCTCGCTCTGCTTGAGGTTGTTCCAGATCAGCTGACCTGCGGTGCGCACCGCGTTTTCGACGCTGCCGGGTTGCCCGGCGTCGTACTGCTCGCGGGCGGCCACGATGCTGTCGATCCGATGCGCGACGGCGGCCTCGAGCAGTTCCCGCTTCGAACCGAAGTGTTTGTAGAGGGCCCCCGACCCAGGCGCCAGACCCGATGCCCGCTGGATGTCGGCCACCGAGGTCGCCGAGTACCCCTTGGCGGCGAAGAGCCGCAGGGCCTCGGCCAGCAGCCGATCGCGTCCGGAGGCAAGCATGGTGAGAGAGTACTCACTCACCACCACCGAAGGCAAAAGGTGCAGTTCGCGGCTTGCCGGTTCGACAGTCGGACAACTCGACGAGGTCGAGCGGTAAGTTCTCTGCGAACGCCACGACGCGTGGACGCGTCGGATCTGCCGCGAGCTCGCTGAAGGAGCCTGACATTCGCGTGTTATCGCACGTACAGCTGCCGATGCGGGTGCTGTCGCTGCGCACCATCGTCATCGTCGCCGCGCTGGCGGTGATGACCCTCGTCGTGCTGCTGGGCACCTGGGTCTGGGTGGGCGTCACCAATGACCAGTACAGCCAGCTCGATCGCCGGCTCGACTCGGTCAGCAGCCTCGGCGACATCAACACGCTTCTCAACAACGCCGACCACGCCAGCCCCGACCGGCCCATGCCGGACGGCAACCTGGTGCGCACCGCGCGCATCGGCGGGGTGACCTCGTCGGTGCCCAGCAACATCGTCTTGCCGCAACTTCCGAACGGCTACGCGGACACCACGATCAACGGGGTGAAGTACCGGGTCCGCACGTTCTCCGCGGGTCCCGCCACGATCGCGCTCGCCGCGCCGTTGGCCGAGGCCCAGCATCGGATCAATGAGCTGCACCTGCGGGTGTTGTTGATCTGCGCCAGCGTCATCGGGGGCACCGTCGTGGTCGGCTGGGTGATCTCGCTGATCATGGTCAACCCGTTCCTGCTGCTGGCCCAGCAGGCCCGCGCCATCAACGCCCAGTCCAGCCCCGACGAAGTCCAGGTCCGCGGCGTCCGGGAGGCCGTGGAGATCGCCGAAGCGGTCGAGGGAATGCTGGCGCGCATCGGCAACGAACAACAGCGCACCAAAGCCGCGCTCGAATCGGCCCGCGACTTCGCCGCGGTCGCCTCCCACGAGCTGCGCACCCCGCTGACCGCGATGCGCACCAACCTGGAGGTGCTGTCCACCCTGGATTTGCCCCATGAGCAGCGACAGGAAGTCATCGGCGATGTCATCCGCACCCAGAGCCGCATCGAAGCGACGCTGACCGCGCTGGAACGGCTGGCGCAGGGGGAACTGACCACCATCGACGATTTCGTCCCGTTCGATATCACCGAACTCCTGGATCGCGCGGCCCACGACGCGCCCCGCATCTACCCCGACGTCGAAGTGTCGCTGGTGCCGTCGCCGACGGTGTTGATGGTGGGCCTGCCCACGGGGTTGCGGTTGGTCATCGACAACGCCATCGCCAATGCCGTCAAGCACGGGAACGCCAGCAAGATCCAGCTCACCGTCGGTAGCTCCGGCAAGGGCGTGGAGATCGCCATCGACGACGACGGCTCCGGTGTCCCGGAATCCGAACGCGCCAACGTCTTTGCGCGGTTCGCTCGAGGCTCGACGGCGTCGCGTTCGGGCTCCGGGCTGGGGCTCGCGCTCGTTGCCCAGCAGGCCGAATTGCACGGCGGCACGGCCACCCTGCAAACCAGCCCACTCGGTGGCACGCGGTTGCTGCTGCTGCTCGCCGGCGACGGACGTGGGCCCGCGTAGCGTCGCACCCGTGAGGTTCGAGCGGCGAGTGGACGCCATGACCTACCACTTCGAGCGCGCCGGCACCGATGACGCCGACGTGTGGTGTCGACGGCTACCCGACTTCGGGTGGTCGGTGTGTACTGATTCCGGCGCGGTACTCGCGCGACCGTTCGCAGACGCCGGGCAAGGCGAGGTTCCACCGGAAGGAATGTGGGTGAGCGCTAAGGACGACCGCGCATATGTCTACGACCTGACCATGCCTTCCGCGAGCGGACACCGGGGCTGAGGCGATGCTCGGCCACCTCGGGATCAACGTGCCCGACCTGTCGGCGGCGAGAAAATATTACGATGCGCTGATGCCGCTCGTGGGATTCGAGCCATTCCTTTATGCTGACGACGAATTCGCCTATAAGCCCGCCGAGAATAAACCCGGAACGTATCTTTTCTTCTATCCCGCGGCCGAGCCCGGTGAGTACTCGGCGCAACGAATCGGCTTGCAACACCTGGCATTTATCGTTCGGCGCCGATCATTGGTCGACGCGGTCTATGCGCACGTCATTCACATCGGCGGCACCGTCATCCACCCGCCGCGGCATTTCCCGCAATACCCCGGCCATTACTACGCCACATTTTGGTACGACCCATTCGGAATCAAGATCGAAGCCGTCTGCCATCACGACCGCGACTAAGGCTCGCCGGATCGCTCCGGATACTTGCAGGGCTGTAATTAGTGACGGCGGCACTGCGGGAATGGTCGCCCGCCGAGTGCTAAAGCCAAAGGACTGAATACACAATCGCCCGAAGCACACTAGACTGATCTCCCAAGCACGTCTTTTGACGAGAAGCTATCGGAGGGAATCATGGTTTTGCAGGTGCAATCCGAGGCTGTCCTGGCCTCGGCCGGCGCTGAATCGGCGATCAGCGCCGAGACCCAGGCGGCGGCTTCGGCAGCGGCGCCGGCACTGCTCTCAGTGTTGCCGATGGGCGGCGACCCCGACTCGGCGATGTTCGCTGCGGCCCTGAACGCCTGCGGCGCCAGCTATCTCGGGGTGGTGTCCGAGCATTCCGCCCAGCGCGGTCTGTTCGCCGGTGCACAGGGCATGTCGGCGGGGGTCTACACCACCACGGAGGCGTTGCGCGCAGCCACGCTGGCGTTTTAGGGGGAAGTACGTATGGCGGATCCGGGGTGGGCCGCACGTACGCCTGAGGAAAACGATCTACTGCTCAAGGCGGGGGCCGGGGTAGTCACGCATCTGGCCAACGAGACAGCGTGGACGGCCCTGGCGGCAACACATCACGCCTCAGGTGTGGCCTCAGCGATCAACACCGCCGCGACCTCTACGAGTTGGATGGGCGCGGGGTCGGCGGCTTCGGCGGCGAATGTCACCATGCTCAACGCGTCGCTGCACGGCCTGGCCGGCTGGGTGGACGTGAAGCCGGCGGTGGTCTCCACCGCCGTCTCGGCCTATCAGATGGCCAACGGCGCGATGCACCCAGCGCCCGAATGCATTGCCAATCGCGACGAGTGGGGCGTCGACAACGGCATCAACCCGATGGTGCTCGGCGCATTGACGCCGCGGATCGTCTCGCTGGACGTCCAGTACTTCGGGGTGATGTGGCCGAACAACTCCGCGGTCGGGGCCAGCTACGGCGCAATCCTCACCTCGCTGTCCGAAAGCCTGGCCATCCCACCGCCGATCGCGAGCATGGGTGCTTCGCCGGCCGCAGGGGCGCAGGCGGCGTCGGCGGTTGGCGATGCGGCCGCTCAAACCGCGGCCGGTGACGGCATGCGCGCCGCCTACCAGGGCGCACAGACGGGAACGCAGGGGGCCGGTCAGGCAGCGTCGGGCGGGCAGGACTTCGCCAGTCAGGCCGGCTCGTTCATGGAGCCTGTGCAGTCGGTGATGGGAGCGGTCCCGCAGGCCATGCAGGCTCCGATGCAGATGATGCAGGCCCCGATGAGCGCGATGCAGCCGCTGATGGGCATGTTCTCCAACGCCGGTGCCATGGGTGGCGCGAGTCCCGCGGCTTCGGCCGTCTCCGCGACCAGCAGCCTTTCCGCAGCCGAGGCCGGCGCCGCGAGCGTCGGAAGCGGGGGCGCATCGCTGGGCGGTGCCGCCATGCCCGCCACCAGTTTCACCCGCCCGGTCAGTGCTTTCGAGCCGGCCACCGGCGGTCGCCCAGTGGGGTTGCGACCGAGCGGAGCGCTGGGTGCCGAGGCCATGCGTCCACAGACCACCTCGATGGGTGGCAGCCCGATGGGCGGTATGCCGGTGGGCCATGGGGCGGGGGGCCACCGCGGATCCCGCGACAAATCAGAAGTGCCCGCGACGGTGCGGGTCGTCGACGATCGGGTGTGAAGGTGACCCGGTGAAGGGTGAATCGACAGGTCGAAATAGCCGCCATACACTTCGCACCAGGCCCCAGGCAATACGGGGGGCGGCCAACCGTAGAAGGGAAATTCCGTGACAATTAAAGTGACACCGCAAATGCTTCGCGATGCTTCCAACGCCATCCAGGCGAACATGGAACACGCGATTGGAATCGGTCAGGGTTACGTCGCCAATCAGGAGAACGTGATGAACCCGTCGACCTGGTCCGGTGACGCGGTGACCGCGTCGCACGCGACATCCATCGAGGTCCAAAACGACCTGAACAAAGTGTTGAGCGGCGGCACGCGGCTGGCCGAAGGCCTCACGAAGGCGGCGGCCCTGATGGAAGGCCACGAGGCCGACTCCACCCACGCGTTCAGCGCCCTATTCGGCGGACACTGATCCGGATTTCTTGAAAATACATTCCTAATTCCACAACTGCTTTCCTGAAAGGACATAACGATGTCAGATCCGATCACTTATAACCCCGGAGCGGTGGCCGACTTCGCCAGCGATATCGCGTCGCGTGCCGGGCAGCTGCAGTCCATTTACGAGGACACCTCGAACCGGACCAACGCGCTCCAGGAGTTCTTCTCCGGCCATGGCGCGTCGGGCTTTTTCGAGGCGCAGGCGCAGATGCTGTCGGGGCTGCAGGGGCTTATCGACACCATCCGCCAGCACGGTCAGACGACCTCCCACGTGCTCGACGGTGCGATCAGCACGGACCAGCACATCGCCGGCTTGTTCTGAGTCCGCTCGCCACTAGGGCAAGCGAAGGTGGGGTAGATGCGCTGAGCGCGTGTGCCCCACCTCCCGTTCTTGTTCGCTGGCTGAGGGATTCGCTGCTCGAGGGCGAGGCGACATGCTGACGACGACGGTCGATGGTTTGTGGGTGCTGCAAGCGGTGACCGGGGTGGAGCAGACGTGCCCCGAACTCGGGTTGCGGCCACTGCTGCCACGGCTTGACACCCCGGAGCGCGCGATGCGGCATCCGGTGGTGGCCGATTTGGTGGCGGCCGGCGCGCTGGACGAGGCCGGCAACGCCGACCCGATGATCCGAGAATGGCTGACGGTGCTGTTGCGGCGCGACTTGGGCTTGATGGTGACCATCGGTGTGCCGGGCCGTGAGCCGACGCGGGCGGCCATCTGCCGATTCGCCACCTGGTGGGTGGTGCTGGAACGCCACGAAGATCTGGTGCGTCTCTATCCCGTCGGCACCGCGAGCAACGAAACCGCGGCGAGCGAGCTCGTGGTCGGTCAGGTCGAGCGGCTCTGCGGTGTGGCGGAGGCGGCGCCCCTGAAGCCGGTGACCCTGGATACCGAGCACCTGCTTGAGTCGGTGCGCGACGCGGCCAGCCTGCGATCGTTTCTGCTCAGCCAGCGTCTCGACGTCGACCAGCTGGCGCTCGTCACCATGGCCGCCGATCCCGCGCGCTCGGCGCATGCGTCGATCGTGGGACTGCAGGCCGGCGTCGGTTCGGATGAGTTCGCGCGCATAGCCGTTGGAAATTCGACCGTCTCCATCGTCGACACCCCCGCGGGACGCGTCTGCGTGGAAAGCGTGATCTCGGGTCAGCGCCGCTACCAGATCCTCTCGCCCGGCTCGCGAACGGACATCGGCGGAGCCGTACAAAGGCTGATCCGCCGTCTGCCCGCCGGGGAGGAGTGGTTCTCGTATCGACGGGTGGTCTGACGGGCGATCATAAACGGCTCTAACTAACTCAGTTAACCAAAGCCTTGGAATAGCAACACCTCCCGCACTTGAAAGGTTTGTGATCACGTAAACGGCGTGTCGCAAAGCGTGTTAGCATCGCGTCGTGACAAGCCCTTGGAATGACCCGAATATGTCGGATGAAGGGGCACTCAGACGGGGGGAGCCGTCAGGGGGCCGCAACTTCCCGGATTCCGTGTCGGACACAATGCGCATTACGGATCTGGCCGCCCCCAGAAAGATTCCCCCGGGGTCGGGTTGGCGGAAATTTCTGTATGTCATCTCATTTCGCAAAATAAACCCGGGTGAATCGCCCAGTGAACGGCACTACCGGGATTTGCAGAATCGCATACGACGGCACATTCGGCGGCAGTATGTGATCACTGTCGTCTCCGGGAAGGGTGGCGTTGGGGTCACCACGGTGGTTGCCTGCCTCGGCGGGGTGTTCCGGGAATGCCGCCCGCAGAACGTGATTGCGATCGACGCCGTCCCGGGCTTCGGGACGCTGGCAGACCGCATCGACGATTCACCGCCCGGGGACTACACCGCGATCATCAACGACACCGACGTCCAGGGCTACGCGGATATTCGCGAGCACCTCGGCCAGAATGCGGTGGGCTTGGACGTTTTGGCTGGAAACCGCACATCAGACCAGCCAAGGCCGCTGGTGCCCGCGATGTTCTCCGGTGTCTTGTCCCGGCTGCGGCGCACCCACACCGTTATGATCGTCGACGCCTCCGAAGACCTCGAACATGAAGTGATGAAGCCGGTTTTGGAGAGCACGGACACGCTGGTGTTCGTCTCGGGAATCACCGCGGACCGGTCTCGGCCGGTGCTGCGGGCGATCGACTATCTGCGGTCCCAGGGCTACCACGAGCTGGTCTCGAACAGCACCGTGATCATCAACCACACCGACGAGATCACCGACAAGGATGCGCTGGCTTACTTGACGGAGCGGTACTCCAAGGTCGGCGCAACCGTCGAAGAACTGCCGTTTGATCCACACCTGGCAAAAGGCGGGATCATCGATACGGTTCACGAGTTGAAGAAAAAAACTCGACTGCGTCTATTTGAAATCACCGCCGGATTGGCCGATAAATACATTCCCGATGCGGAGCGTGCGACGCCATGACATCGCCGCATAAGGTCGCTTTCCCGGCGCGCTGTGCGGTCAACATTTCCTACGAGAAGCACCTTTGCTCGCAAGTGTTCCCCGCCGGAATTGCGGTGGAAGGATTCTTCGAGGGAATGGTCGAGCTGTTTGATGCCGACCTGAAGCGCAAAGGCTTTGACGGCGTTGCGTTGCCGGCGGGCAGCTACGAACTGCACAAGATCAACGGGGTCCGCCTCGACATCAACAAGAGCCTGGACGAGCTGGGCGTGCAAGACGGCGACACCCTGGTGCTGGTGCCGCGGGTGGCCGGCGAATCCTTTGAGCCGCAGTACGAATCGCTGTCGACCGGTTTGGCGGCCATGGGCAAGTGGCTGGGCCGCGACGGTGGTGACCGGATGTTCGCGCCGGTGACGTCGCTGACCGCGGCCCACACCGCAATCGCGGTCGTCGCGATGGCGGTCGTGGTCGTGGTGGCGCTGACGCTGCGCGCGCGGACATTCATCGACAACGTGATTCCGGCCGCGGTGGCGGGCGGATTCGGTGTGCTGCTGGTGATCGCGACGTTCGTGGTCCGCTCCGGGTGGCGGCAGCGGCGCGACATGTTCACCGGGTTCGGCTGGATGGCGGTGGCACTGCTGGCCGTCGCCGGCGCCTGTGCGCCGCCCGGCCGGCTCGGCGCCGCCCACGGCCTGATCGGTCTGGTGATAGTGATCCTGGGCGCCATAGCCATCGGTGTGACGACCCGGCGACGCTGGCAGACCGCGGTGGTCACCGCGGTGGTGACGGTGTGCGGGATCCTTGCGGCGGTCGCCGCGGTTCGGATGTTCCGCCCGGCTTCGGCGCAGGTGCTGGCCATCTGCGTGCTGGTCGCATTGCTCGTCCTGGTCAGGACGACCCCCCTGATCGCGTTGTGGGTGGCTCGGGTGCGGCCGCCACACTTCGGATCCATCACGGGCCGTGACCTTTTCGCACGCCGGGAGGGCATGCCCGTCGACACCGTGTCCCCGGTCAATGAGGACGAGTCCGAGGACGAGGACAACGAACTGACCGACATCACCGCGCGCGGCGCCGCGATCGCCGCCGCGGCACGGTTGATCAACGCGGTACAGGTGGGCGTGTGCATCGGGGTGTCGATAGCCTTGCCCGTCGCGGTGTGGGGCGTGCTGGCCCCCGGGCGGCCCTGGGCATGGTTGGCGCTGCTGGTCGCCGGGCTGGTCGTCGGCATCTTCATCACGCAGGGCCGCGGCTTCGCCGCCAAGTATCAGGCGGTCGCGCTGGTCTGCGGGGCGTCCGCGGCGGTCTGCGCCGGGGTGGTCAAATACGCAGTGGCGGCGCCGAAAGACGTTCTGACCGGCCTGCTCTGGCCCGCGATGGCGGTGGCGGTGTTTGCCGCATTGGGTTTGGCCGCAGCGCTTTTGGTACCGGCGGTCCGTTTCAGGCCCTTCATCCGGTTGACCGTGGAATGGGTGGAAGTGCTGGCGTTCATCGTATTGCTGCCGGCGGCGGCGGCCCTGGGGGGACTCTTCACGTGGATTCGCCACTAAGGAAGGCCGCGGCGGTGGCCGCCGCGGTCACCCTGGTCGCGCTGAGCGCCAATGTCCCTGCCGCACAGGCCATCACACCACCGTTGGTGGATCCGGGAATGGTGCCGCCGGATGGGCCGCCACGATCCGACCAACCGATGCGCCGCGCCAACAGCTGCTCCACGCCGATCGACGTGCGTACGCCCGACGTGGCGCAGCTGGCGCCGGGGTTCAACCTCCTCAACATCGCCAGGGCGTGGCAGTACAGCACCGGCAACGGTGTGCCCGTCGCGGTCATCGACACCGGCGTCTCGCCCAATCCGCGGCTACCGGTGGTGCCGGGAGGCGACTACATCATGGGTGAGGACGGCCTGTCGGACTGCGATGCGCACGGCACGGTGGTCAGCTCGATCATCGCCGCTGCGCCCCAAGGGATTCTGCCGATGCCACGGCCGATGCCCGTGACACCCGCGTTCCCCCCGCCGGCCGGACCGCCCCCCGTCATCGGGGCTCCGCCTCCGCCGGTTGAGGTTCCGCCGCCGATGGCTCCGCCACCGCCCCCACCGCCGGTGACGATCACTCAGGTGATTCCTCCGCCACCGCCGCCGCCACCGCCCCCGCCCCCGCCGCCCGAGGGAGGCGGTGCGACGGCCGCGTCCAACGGACCGCCGGACCCGCAGACCGAGGACGAACCCGCGGTGCCGCCGTTGCCGCCCGGAGCGCCGGACGGGGTCGTGGGCGTGGCTCCCAACGCGACCATCATCTCGATCAGGCAGTCCTCGAGGGCTTTCGAGCCGGTCAATCCTCCACCGGGGGACCCCAATTCGGACGAGAAGGTCAAGGCGGGCACGCTGAACACGGTGGCACGCGCCGTGGTTCATGCGGCGAACATGGGCGCCAAGGTGATCAACATTTCGGTCACCGCCTGTCTGCCGGCGGCGGCCCCCGCCGACCAACGGGCGCTGGGCGCCGCGTTGTGGTACGCCTCCACCGCGAAGGACGCGGTGATCGTCGCGGCCGCCGGCAACGACGGGGAGGCGGGTTGCGACAACAACCCGACGTTCGACCCACTGGACCCGTCGGATCCGCGGGACTGGCATCAGGTCAAGGTCGTGTCGTCACCGTCCTGGTTCTCCGATTACGTGCTGTCGGTGGGCGCTGTCGACGCCACCGGGGCCGCGCTCGACAAGAGCATGTCGGGCCCGTGGGTCGGCGTGGCCGCGCCGGGCACCCTCATCATGGGGCTGTCGCCCCAGGGCGGGGGGCCGGTCAACGCGTACCCGCCGTCTCGGCCGGGCGAGAAGAACATGCCGTTCTGGGGCACCAGTTTCTCGGCGGCCTACGTCAGCGGCGTCGCGGCGTTGGTACGGGCGAAATTCCCTGAGCTAAGCGCCCATCAGGTGATCAACAGGATCGTGCAGTCCGCGCACAATCCGCCTGCGGGAGTTGACAATAAGGTCGGATACGGCCTTGTCGACCCCGTTGCCGCGTTGACGTTCAACATCCCACCCGGTGACCGGACGCCGCCGGGTGCGCAAAGCCGGGTCATCACGCCCGCGCCGCCGCCCCCGCCGCCGGATCACCGGGCACGCAACATCGCCATCGGGTTCATCGGCGCCGTGGCCGCCGGGGTCCTCGTGGTGGCGGTCGCGGCGCGGCTGCGGAGAGCGCGATGAGGCCCACGCTGACCGGGTTCAGCCGCGGCAGCAATCGACGCGTCGTCGGGGTGTGGATCATCTTCATCCTCGCGCTGGTGAGTTGGCTACTCGTCGGCTGGATCGGCGCAGCGGTCGCCGTGGTATTGGGCGTGGCACTCGTATTCGTCCGATGGTGGGGTCAACCGGCTTGGTCGTGGGCCGTGTTGTGGCAGCGGGGCCGGCGCCCGATCGCCTGGGAGGCCCCGATCACGGTGGCCAACAACCGATCCGGTGGCGGCGTGCGTGTCCAAGACGGCGTCGCCGTGGTCGCGGTGCAGCTGCTCGGCGGGGCGCACCAGGCCACGATGGTGACCGGTTCGGTGACCGTCGAAAGCGAAAACGTCATCGACGTTGTCGAATTGGTGCCGATGCTGCATCAGGCGCTGGGCCTGGAACTCGACTCGATCAGCGTGGTGACGATCGGTTCCAGGCACGGCAGCGTCGGCGACTATCCGCGAGTGTACGACTCGGAGATCGGGACCCCGCCGTATGCGGGTCGTCGCGAGACCTGGCTGGTCATGCGACTGTCGGTGATCGACAACACGCAAGCGTTGCGTTGGCGCACAACCGTTGGTGCGACGGCGATCTCGGTCGCTCAGCGAATCTCCGGGCTGCTGCGCTGCCACGGGCTGCGGGCGAAGGTCGCGACCGCGACCGACCTGGTTGAGCTCGACCGCAGGCTGGGTTGGGACGCGGTTTCCGGAACCACGCAGCGATGGAAAGCCGTACGCGGAGAAGCGGGTTGGATGACGACCTACGCCTACCCGGGCCAGGTCATCTCGTCGCGCAACCTCGCGCAGGCGTGGACGCTGCGGGCCGACGAAATCATTCAGAACGTGACCGTGTTTCCGGACGCGACGTGCACCGCGACGATCACCGTGCGCAGCCCGACACCCGCACCGACCCCGCCCAGCGTGGTCCTGCGTCGGCTTAACGGCGAGCAGGCCGCGGCGGCCGCGGCCAACATGTGCGGCCCGCGGCCGTTCTTGCGGGGATTGCGCCCCGGCCCGTTGCCCGAACAACTGCTCACCGAGATCGGGCCATCGGGCGTGCTGATCGGCAAGCTCAGCAATGGGGACCGCCTGCTGATGCCGGTCACCGACGCCGGTGAGTTGTCGCGGGTGTTCGTGGCCGCCGACGACCCGATCGCCAAGCGGATCGTGATCCGGACAGCCGGTGCGGGCGAACGGGTCTGTGTGCACACCCGCGACATGTCTCGCTGGGCCAGCGTGCGCATGCCGGAGATCAGCATCGTCAGCTCGGCACGGCCCGCGCCGCGGACCACCGTCAGCGTCGTCGAGTATCGGGCGGGCGGCGGCGATGCCGCGATCTCGCCCACCCCGCGACCGGCTACGGTGATCACCGTCGCTCCCTCGGGGACCACGCTGTCCGAGGGGCACCGGCACGGGTTCGAGGTGGTGATCGAGCAGATCGGCCCTGCGGTGGTGAACGTCAGTGCGGCAGGAAAGAATTGGCTCGTAGAGATGGATATGTTCCGCGCCGAGAATCGCTACGTCAGCCTCGAGCCGGTCAGCATGTCGGTCGCAACGTAGAAGAGCAACAACGCGAGTTTGAGGCAGAGTTTGATGAGCGTGCGCAACCGCAGCGGTGCCCGGCATGGGTGATTTACAGACCGCCCGTAGGCTTTTCGACCGGGCCATGTCGATCAGGAGCCGGCAGGGCGCGGCGGCGGCACTGCCCGATTTCGTCGCCGCCACCGATGCGGACCCGTCGATGGCCGACGCCTGGCTGGGGCGCATCGCGTGCGGTGACAACGACCTTGCCTCGCTGAAACAGCTCTACGCGAGCAGTGAATGGTTGCACCGCGAGACAACGCGTATCGGACAGACGCTCGCCGCGGAGATCCAGCTGGGGCCTTACATCGGGATCACGGTGACCGATGCCTCCCAGGTGGGGCTGGCGCTGTCGTCGGCGCTGACCTTGGCCGGCGAGTACGCCGCGGCCGACAAGTTGTTGGCCGGTCACGAGTTGCTGGATTCGTGGACCAACTTTCAGTGGCACCAGTTGGCGCGAACCTTCTTGATGTACACCACGCAACGGTGGCCGGACGTGCTGTTGGCGGCAGCAGAGGAGTTGCCGGCACAGGCGATCATCATGTCGGCAGTGACGGCGTCGATTTGCGCGTTGGCGGCCTACGCCGCCGCGCATCTCGGGCAGGGCCGGGTCGCGCTCGACTGGCTGGACCGTGTCGATGTGATCGGGCACAACAAGTCGTCGGGACGGTTCGACGCCCACGTGCTGACCGCTTCGATCGGGCCGGCCGATATTCCGCTGCTGGTGGCCGACTTGGCGTACGTGCGCGGGATGGTGCACCGCCAGCTGGGCGAAGAGGACAAGGCGCAGGTCTGGCTGTCGAAGGCCACGATCAACGGGGTCCTGACCGAGGCGGCCAAGGAAGCACTCGCCGATCCCAACCTGCACCTCGTCGTCACGGACGAAGAGTCCATCGACAGCCGCACCGATCGCTGGGATGCCTCGTCGGCCAAGAGCCGCGACCAACTCGACGACGACGCCGCGTCGGGGCTGCGCGCCGAGTTGCTGGCCGAGGGCCGCGAGTTGCTGGCCAAACAGGTGGGATTGGCGGCGGTGAAGCAGGCGGTGTCGGCGCTGGAGGATCAGCTCGAAGTCCGGATGATGCGACTCGAGCACGGGCTGCCGGTCGAGGGGCAAACCAATCACATGCTGCTCGTCGGCCCTCCCGGTACCGGTAAGACGACGACGGCCGAGGCGTTGGGCAAGATCTACGCAGGTATGGGAATCGTGCGCCACCCCGAGATTCGAGAAGTGCGCCGATCGGACTTCTGCGGCCACTTCATCGGGGAATCCGGCCCCAAGACCAATGCGCTGATCGAAAAGTCGCTCGGCCGAATCATTTTCATGGATGAGTTCTATTCGCTGGTCGAACGCCACCAGGATGGAACGCCGGACATGATCGGCATGGAGGCGGTCAACCAGCTGTTGATCGCCCTGGAAGCGCACCGCTTCGACTTCTGTTTCATCGGCGCGGGATACGAGGATCAGGTTGACGAATTCCTCACCGTCAACCCGGGTTTGGCGGGCCGGTTCAACCGCAAGCTGAGGTTCGAGTCCTATTCGCCATCCGAGATTGTGGAGATCGGCG
>NZ_JAFAUS010000271.1 GCF_019243155.1 Mycobacterium sp. | reverse complement strand
GATCGTCCGCGCGTGCGGCTTGCCGGCGATGCCGACCAGGTTTCGCACCGTGGAGCTCGAGGTGAAGCACACCGCGTCAAAGCCACCGGTCTTGATCATTTCCCGCGTTTCCGCCGGCGGCGGTGCGGCACGCACCGTCCGGTAGGCCGTGACATCCTCGATCTCCCAACCACGTTCGCGCAGACCCTCGGCCAGCGTCTCGGTGGCGATATCGGCGCGCGGCAGCAGGACCCGGTTAACGGGGTCGAAAATGCTGTCGTAGGGCGGGAAGTCGTCAAGCAGTCCCAGTGAGGACTGCTCGCCCGCCGGCACCAGCTCGGGGCTGATCCCGAAGGCGCGGACCCGGTCGGCCGTCGACTCGCCGACACAGGCGATCTTCACGCCGGAGAACGCGCGCGCGTCCAGACCGAATTCACCGAACTTCTCCCACACCGCACGCACCGCGTTGGTGGAGGTGAACACCACCCACTGGAATCGGCCGTCGACCAATCCCTTGACGGCACGCTCCATTTGAGCGGGGCTGCGCGGCGGCTCGACGGCAATGGTCGGGACCTCGATCGGCAGGGCGCCGTACGACGTCAGCCGTTCGCTCATCTCGCCGGCCTGGTCCTTGGTGCGCGGCACCAACACGGTCCAGCCGTACAGCGCGCGGCTTTCCCACCAGTTCAGCTTCGCCCGGCTGGCCACCGTCTTGCCGATGGTCACCACGAGCGGCCCGGTCTGACGGTCCCCCCCGGGCGACAGCCCGGCGTCGGTACCGTTCAGCACGCCCGAGTCGGTCAGACCACCCAGGGTGGTCTCGACCGAACGCTGCTGACACGTCGTGCCGTTCGCGGTCACCACACACGGGGTGGTGTCGGACAGCTCGTGCTCGATCAATGTGCGCGCCGCATCGGCCAGATGCGACGCGGTGGCCTGCAGGATCAGCGGTCCGGGGGCAGCGGCCAGCGCCTCCCAGTCCACCTGCGGGTCGCGCACGTCGGCGACGGTGTGCGACGAACCCAGCGGCAGACCCGCATAGGTCGGCACGGCGCTGGCCGATGCCAGGCCGGGCACGATCTCGATGTGCATATGGCTGCGCGCCACGGCGTTGACCTCGGTGATGACCGCGTCGACCGTCAGCGGGTCGCCGGCCACCAGTCGCACCACGTCGACGCCCGTCCGGGCCTCGGCGGTCAGCGTCTTGGCCACCTCGGCGGGCTCGCCCAGCGCCGGGCGGATGTCGGGTCCACCCGATATCACCGCGGGCGTCTGACCGTTGTCTCCTGTAGCCGACTGCCCATCGCCGTCGGCGTTGCCCGCAGCCGGTTCGGCCGGCGCCGGGCCGGAAACCGGCGGCAGGTCCTTGCCGATCAGCTTCAGCACCGCCTCAGGTACGTCGGGGTCGGTGAATACCAAGGCGGCGTTTGCCAGCACAGTGGCCGCCCGGGTAGTCAGCAGTCCGGGGTCACCAGGACCGGATCCCACGTACGTGATGTGGCCGGGTCTCGGCTTACGCCCTCGCGTCGTCATTGTCGCTCCCACGTCACTCGCACTTAATCTCCTCGCGGCGGGTCCTGCCGCGCACCCCGCATCAGCTCTCGGGCGCCAAGCTCGAACAGCTCCGCGGCCACCGAGAGCCCAAGCTCTCGTGCCCGACCGGGAGTGCCGATGCCGGACGCGCGGATCACGTCGGACCCGTCCAGCGCCGCCACGCAACCGCGCAGCGACAGCTCTTCGAAGACGCGGCCGTCCTCATCGATGGACTCGACCACCTCGGCGATCGCGCCCACCGGTGCGGAGCAACCGGCCTCCAGTTCGGCGAGCAAGGCTCGCTCGGCGGTGACCGCCGCGCGTGTGTCGGCGTCGTCCAACTCCGCCAGCACCGCGGCTAACCGGCTGTCGCCTGCGCGGCACTCGACCGCGAGCGCGCCCTGAGCCGGTGCTGGCAACATCTGCACCGGCTCGAGCGTCTCGGTGACAGCGTCGAGGCGGCCCAGCCGGGCCAAACCGGCCCGGGCCACCACTACGGCGTCTAGATCACCACTGCTTACCCTGTTCAACCTGGTGTCTAGGTTGCCTCGTAGGGGGCGGATTTCCAAACCGAGACCCAATGCTCTAAGCTGCGCGGCCCGCCGGGGCGACGAGGTGCCCACCAGCGAACCCGCGGGCAACTCCCCGAGGACCAGGCCGTCGCGCGCCACCAACGCATCGCGAGGGTCATTTCGGGCCGGGATGGCCGCGATCGTGAACCTCGGATC
>NZ_JAFAUS010000410.1 GCF_019243155.1 Mycobacterium sp. | reverse complement strand
TCGGTGTGCCGAAATGCACTGTGGTGCAACCCGATTGGACTTCCCGATGGGTGATCATGCCGTCGCGCAACCGCAGCAGGCAGTGTCCCGTGTGCAATCGGCCGGCCCGGCCGGCCATCAGTTGCCACTGACTCACGGCCGCTGCGGCCGATTGCGGCTTGCCGCACAGTTGGCCGTCGACCTCGAGCATCGAATCACAGCCGAGGACAACGCAATCCGCGGCGACGCCGCCGTCCAGCTCGCCGGCCACTCGTTCGGCCTTGGCGCGGGCCAGCTCGCCCACCACGGAATCGGGCGCGGCGTCCGGTCCCAGACCGGCGATGAGCGCGTCCTCGTCGACGCCGGACACGACGACCAGCGGATCGACGCCGGCCTGCCGCAGTACTTGGAGGCGGCCCGCGGAGGCCGACGCCAGTACCAGCCGGGTCACTGCTTCATGTGAGTCATCTGCTGGAACGTCAGCCGCTGGTAGTTCGACATCGCGAACCGCAGCCCGTCGACGGCAAGTCCCCAGCGGGTGCGCTCGTTGCGAACCTGTGCCGCCGGCGCGCCGCCGACACCGCTCAGCACGGCGATCAACGCCGCGAGCTCCTCGTCGGTGGGCTGGCCACGCAGGATCTGGATGTGCGGCTCGTGCTCCTGCGGCGCGGCGTCCGTCACGGTCTCGTCGCTCACAACGTCCTCGCTCACAGCGGGATGTTCCCGTGCTTCTTGGGCGGCAGGTGGGAGATCTTGCGTTCCAGCAGTCGCAGCGCCGTGCCGATGTAGCCGCGGGTGTGCGACGGCGGGATCACCGCGTCGACGTAACCGCGCTCGGCGGCCACGTAGGGGTTGACCAGCGTGTCCTCGTACTCCTGCTGCAACTGCAGCCGCAGCGCGTCGACGTCCTTGCCGTCCTTGGCCGCCTCCTTGAGCTGCTGGCGGTAGACGAATCCGACGGCACCCGAGGCACCCATGACCGCGATCTGCGCGGTGGGCCAGGCGATGTTGACGTCGCAGCCCATGTCCTTGGAGCCCATGACGCAGTAGGCGCCGCCGTAGGCCTTGCGGGTGATGACGGTGATCTTCGGGACGGTGGCCTCGCCGTAGGCGAACAGCAGCTTGGCGCCGCGCCGGATGATGCCGTTGTACTCCTGGCCGGTGCCCGGCAGGAAGCCCGGAACGTCGACGAGCATCACGATCGGGATGTTGAAGCAGTCGCAGGTCCGCACGAAGCGGGCGGCCTTCTCCGAGGCGTTGATGTCCAGGCAGCCGGCGAAGTGGGTCGGCTGGTTGGCCACGATCCCGACCGGGCGGCCGTCGATGCGCCCGAACCCGACGACGATGTTCTGGGCGTATCCGTTCTGGATCTCCAGGAACTCGTCCTCGTCGAGGATGCGGGTGATCACCTCGTGCATGTCGTACGGCTGGTTGGGCGAATCGGGGATCAGCGTGTCGAGCTCGATGTCCTCGTCGGTGAGGTTCTGCTCGATGGCACCCTCAGGAACCGGCTCGGCGTACCGCGGCGCGTCGGTGGCGTTGTTGGGCGGCAGGTAGCTCAGCAGATCGCGAACCCAGTCGAAGGCGTCCTGCTCACCGGAGGCGACGTAATGCGCGGTACCGGACTTCGCCATGTGGGTGTGGGCGCCGCCCAGCTCCTCCATGGTGACGTCCTCGCCCGTGACGGTCTTGATGACGTCGGGCCCGGTGATGAACATCTGGCTGGTCTGGTCGACCATCACCACGAAGTCGGTCAGCGCGGGGGAGTAGACGTGGCCACCGGCCGCGGCGCCCATGATCAGCGAGATCTGCGGGATGACGCCGGAAGCCAGGATGTTGTTGTGGAAGATCTTGCTGTACAGGCCGAGCGAGACCACACCCTCCTGGATGCGGGCGCCTGCGCCGTCGTTGATGCCGATCAGCGGGCGGCCGGTCTTGATGGCCAGCTCCTGGACCTTGACGATCTTCTCGCCGTACACCTCGCCGAGGCTGCCGCCGAACACCGTGGCGTCCTGGCTGAAGATGCAGACGTCGCGGCCGTCGATGGTGCCGTAGCCGGTGATCACGCCGTCGCCCAGCGGGCGGTTGTTCTCCAGCCCGAAGTTCTTGCTGCGGTGCTTGGCGAGGGCGTCGAGTTCCACGAACGAGTCCTCGTCGAGCAGGGCGAGGATGCGCTCGCGGGCGGTCAGCTTGCCCTTGGCGTGCACCTTCTCGACGGCCTCTTCGCCGACCGGGTGCATCGCCTCTTCCCGGCGCTTGTGCAACTCGGCCAGCTTGCCTGCGGTGGTGTGGATGTCGATGGTGTGCTCGGCGGCCGGCTCGGCGGAGTGGTCGGTAACGCTTGTCATGGGAGACGAGCTTAGCGGCGAGGTAGTCTCCGCTGATGGACGCCCGACCGTTGGGGAGTTCGGTGGACTTCAGCGAAGAACACGACGTCCTTGTTGCCGGGTCCGGCGGCGGCGGTGTCACCGGTGCCTACACGGCTGCTCGCGAGGGCCTCGACGTGCTGCTGATCGAGTCGACCGAGAAGTTCGGCGGCACCACGGCCTACTCGGGCGGTGGCGGCGTCTGGTTCCCGTGCAATCCGGTGCTGTTGCGCGCCGGCACCGACGACACCATCGAGGACGCGCTCACCTATTACCGGGCCGTGGTCGGCGACCGCACTCCCCGCGAACTGCAGGAGACGTTCGTCCGCGGCGGCGCGCCGCTGATCGAATACCTCGAGCAGGACCCCAACATCAAGTTCGTGCCGCTGCCCTGGCCGGACTACTACGGCAAGGCGCCGAAGGCGCGGCTGGACGGTCAGCGGCATATCGCGGCGAAGCCCCTCAAGGTGGCCGCCGCCCCCGAGCTTCGGGACGCCATCCGCGGACCGCTGGATACCGAGCGGCTCGGCGTCGCGACTCCCGCCGACTATTACCTGGGCGGACGGGCGCTGATCGCCCGGTTCCTCAACGCCATCGGGCAGTATCCGGCGGCGTCGCTGCGACGCGACACCGCCCTCGTCGAGCTCGTCATGTCCGATGGCGCCGTGACGGGCGCGATCGTCGAGACGGCCGGTGAGCGCCGCGCGATCCGCACCCGCCTCGGGGTACTGCTGGCCGCCGGCGGCTTCGAGAACAACGACGAGCTGCGCCGCGAGTACGGCGTGCCGGGTGAGGCGCGAGACACCATGGGCGGCCCGGGAAGTCGCGGCCTGGCGCTGCAGGCCGGCATCGCGGCCGGCGCCGACACCGATCTCCTGGACCAGGCATGGTGGTCGCCGGGCATGACGCATCCCGACGGCCGCTCCGCGTTCGCGCTGTGGTTCACCGGCGGGATCTTCGTCAACCAGTCCGGCAACCGGTTCGTCAACGAGTCGAGGGCTTACGACCGGGCCGGCCGCGAGATTATCGCGCAACTACAAGACGGCTCAATGACGTTGCCGTACTGGATGATCTACGACGACTCCGACGGCGAGGTGCCGCCGGTGAAGGCGGCCAACGTCCCCATCGTCGAGACCGAGAAGTACGTCGCCGCCGGCCTGTGGCACACCGCGGACACCCTGACCGAACTCGCTGAGAAGATCGGCGTGCCGGGTGGTCAGCTGGCGGCAACGGTGGCCCGGTTCAACGGTTTTGCCGCCGCCGGCGTCGACGAGGACTTCGGCCGCGGCGACGAGGCATTTGACTGCGCGTTCTCGCAGGGCGCGTCGCCACTGGTGCCCATCGACCGCCCGCCGTATCACGCCGCGGCGTTCGGCATCTCCGATCTGGGCACCAAGGGCGGCCTGCGCACCGACAGCGCGGCCCGGGTACTCGACGCGTTCGGCAACCCGATCCCCGGCCTGTACGCGGCGGGCAACACGATGGCCGCGCCCAGCGGCACCGCCTATCCCGGTGGCGGCAACCCGATCGGGACCAGCATGCTGTTCAGCCACCTGGCCGCGCTGGACATGCGGGACCGGCGCGGCTGAGTTCTAGGCTGGATCCAGTGACGGACCGGGAGCACCTGAGACAACCGCTGGATGCGGCCGCGCTGCGGGCCGAGTTGATCGGCGCCGGGCTGGGCTGGCGGCAGCTCGAGATCGTCGAGCAGACCGGCTCCACCAACGCGGACCTGTTGGCGCGAGCCAGCTCGGGGACCGACGTCGCCGGGGCGGTGCTGATCGCCGAGCACCAAACCGCGGGACGCGGACGCCACGGCCGGGGCTGGTCGGCCACCCCACGCGCCCAGATCATCATGTCGGTCGGTGTCAGCATCGTCGACGTCCCGAGCCCCGGGTGGGGCTGGCTGCCACTGGCCACCGGCGTCGCGGTGGTCGACACGGTGAACCCGCTGCTGGAAGGTACTGGGATGCGGGCCGGCCTGAAATGGCCGAACGACGTGCTGGCCGGGTCGGGCGATTCCCGGGGCAAGCTGGCCGGAATCCTCGCCGAGGTGTCCAAGCCTGTCGTCGTAATCGGGTTGGGGCTCAACGTAACTGAGGCTCCCGAGGGCATCGACGGGGGTGGGGCGACCTCGCTGCTCGACCTCGGTGTGGCGGCGCCCGACCGCACTCAGCTGGTGTGCGGACTGCTGACCGAGCTCGGCCGGCGGATCGTGGCCTGGCGGGCCGCGCGCGGCGCCGACTGGGCGCTGGCTTCCGACTACCGGGCGCGCAGCCTGACCATCGGCACCCGGGTTCGGGCGCACCTGCCCGGCGGTAAGGAGGTCGTCGGGACCGCGAGCGGCATCGACGACCAGGGCAGGCTGTTCCTGGAGAGCGACGGGGAGACCGTCGTGGTCGCCGCCGGCGACGTGGTGCATTTGCGCTAGTTACCCGGGCCCGTCGCAGCTAATGTCGCGAACATGAGCTATCCGGATAACGTCCTGGCCCCCGGCGAGCACGTCATCGTGCACCGTCATCCGCATTGGAAGCGGTTGATCTGGCCGGTGCTGGTCCTGCTTCTGGCCACGGCGCTGGCGGCGTTCGGGTCCGGCTACCTCAACTCGACCCACTGGGATCAACTCGCCAAGAACATCATCTACGCCGTCATCTGGGGGGTCTGGCTGGTAATCGTCGGCTGGCTGACGCTATGGCCATTCTTGAGTTGGCTGACAACGCATTTCGTGGTGACGAACCGGCGAGTGATGTTTCGGCACGGCGTGTTGACGCGCACCGGCATCGATATCCCGCTGGCGCGGATCAACAGCGTCGAATTCCGGGACCGGCTAACCGAGCGAATGTTTCGCACCGGCACGCTGGTCATCGAATCGGCATCACAAGATCCGTTGGAGTTCTACGACATTCCGCGCCTGCGCGATGTGCACGCGCTGCTGTATCACGAAGTCTTCGACACCCTGGGTTCCGAGGAATCGCCCGGCTGAGCAAACCGGCCGCTGGCCCGGTTGCGCCACGAGCGCAGCAGCGTGACGTTCCCGTCTTCCAAGCTGCCCTCTAACGCGTCCTCGAAGACCTCGGCGATGCCCCCGGCGGTGAGGGCGGCGTCCAGCGCCTTCTCGGGTTCCTGCACGAATTGGTCCGGGAACACCCAGCGCCGGAACGCCCAGAAGCGGAACGCCATCTGCAGCAGGTTCCCGATGATGTAGGCCGAGATGAAGTCGGCGATGTTCTCCGCGGTCAGCGACACCATCGGCTCGCGCAGCTGCAGGACGTAGCTGGAGAACCACAGCGGCGCCATGCTGAGCAGAACGCCCACGCCGCTGAATGCGAAGAACAACAGCGCCTCGTGGTGACGCTCCCGGCCGCCACGATTGCGGAAGCTCCATTCGCGGTTCAAAACATAGGACGCGATGACCGCGACAATCCCGGCGATGACTTTCGCCGTTACCGGCTTCGGTTCAAGAATTGTCAGCTTCAACGTGTAGAAAATTACCGAGTCGATGACGAACGTGGTACCGCCGACGATGGCGAATTTGATCAGTTCGTGGTGGCGCAGCAAATACGGCTGAATAACCCGGGGCATCCGCGCGATTGTGGCGTCGGTGAAGGACACAAGTGGCCAGTGTACGTATCCACCCAAAAACGACGCAAAATCGTACATAACGATTAGGCGTCACCGCCGGTCAACACACCGCTGGCGCCGTGACACGATGATTGCCGTGCCGAGTACACGCCCACCCGCCCGCTCTGTTTCGACAGCCCCGACAGTTGCCATGGTCGGCGGCGGTCAGCTCGCGCGGATGACCCATCAGGCCGCCGTCGCGTTGGGGCAGACGCTGCGCGTGTTGGCCACCGCCCCCGACGAGCCGGCCGCCCAGGTGACACCCGACGTGGTGATCGGATCGCACACCGACCTCGAAGACCTGCGCCGGGCGGCGACCGGCGCCGATGTACTCACGTTCGACCACGAGCACGTCCCGAACGAGTTGCTGGAGAAGCTCGTCGCCGAAGGCGTCAACGTCGCACCGCCGCCGCAGGCCCTGGTGCACGCCCAGGACAAGCTCGTCATGCGCCGGCGGCTGGAGGCGCTGAACGTCCCGGTGCCTCGCTATGCCGAGATCCGCAGCATCGACTCACTCGATGCGTTCGCGCGGCGTGTCGGCGGCCCCGTGGTCGTGAAAGCGGTCCGCGGCGGTTACGACGGGCGCGGCGTGCGGATGGCCCGGGACGCTTCGCACGCCCGTGAAATCGCGGCAAGCTTCCTGGCCGATGGGGTGCCGGTGATGGCCGAGGAACAGGTGGACCTGCGCCGCGAGTTGTCCGCGCTGGTAGCTCGCTCACCCTTCGGGCAGGGTGCGGCGTGGCCGGTGGTGGAGACCGTGCAACGCGGCGGGATCTGCGTCCAGGTGATCGCGCCCGCTCCCGACCTGCCCGGCGAGCTGGCCGCCAGCGCCCAGCAGCTGGCCCTGCGGCTGGCCGGCGAACTCGGCGTCGTCGGGGTGTTAGCGGTCGAGCTGTTCGAGACCACCGACGGTGCGCTGCTCGTCAACGAGCTTGCGATGCGCCCGCACAACTCCGGGCACTGGACCATGGACGGCGCGCGCACCAGCCAGTTCGAGCAGCACCTGCGGGCGGTACTGGACTATCCGCTCGGCGATACCGACGTGACTGTGCCCGTGACCGTGATGGCCAACGTCCTGGGCGCCGCGCAGCAGCCCGAGATGACCATGGACGAGCGGTTGCATCACCTGTTCGCACGCATGCCCGACGCGCGCGTTCACCTCTACGGCAAAGAGGAACGGCCTGGCCGCAAGATCGGCCACATCAACTTCCCCGGCACGGAAGCCGACCTGACAACCGCGGCGAAGCTGCGTGAACGCGCTGAGCTAGCGGCAGACTGGTTGTCACACGGACAGTGGACGGACGGATGGGATCCACATGAGTAGACCGCCGCGGGTCGCGGTGATCATGGGCAGCGACAGCGACTGGTCGGTGATGACCGACGCGGCGGCGGCGCTGGCTGAGTTCGACATACCGACCGAGGTCCGGGTGGTCTCGGCGCATCGCACGCCGGGGCTGATGTTCGACTACGCCCGCGAGGCGGCCGACCGCGGCATCGAGGTGATCATCGCTGGTGCGGGCGGGGCCGCCCACCTGCCCGGAATGGTCGCGTCGGCGACGCCGCTGCCGGTGATCGGCGTGCCGGTCCCGCTGGCGCGCCTAGACGGCCTGGACTCCCTGCTGTCGATCGTGCAGATGCCCGCGGGTGTGCCGGTGGCCACGGTCTCGATCGGGGGCGCCCGCAACGCCGGGCTGCTGGCGGTGCGCATGCTCGGGTCGTCCGACCCGGCGCTGCGGGCGCGCATCGTTGAGTTCCAGGCCCAGCTGGGGGACAGCGTGCGGGCCAAGGATGCGGCGCTGCAAGAGCGTCACGGTAAAGTTACCGGCGAGTAGCAATAGGAGGCTGAGATGGCCGGATGGGCCGGAAACCCCACTTTTGATCTGTTCCAACTGCCCGAAGAGCACCAGGAGTTGCGGGCCGCGATCCGGGCGCTGGCGGAGAAGGAGATCGCTCCGCACGCCGCCGACGTGGACGAGAACTCACGGTTCCCGGACGAGGCGCTTCAGGCGCTGAACGCTTCTGGTTTCAACGCCGTGCACGTGCCCGAGGAGTTCGGCGGCCAGGGCGCCGATTCCGTCGCGGCGTGCATCGTGATCGAGGAAGTAGCCCGCGTCGACGCCTCGGCGTCGTTGATTCCCGCCGTCAACAAGCTGGGCACCATGGGCCTGATCCTGCGCGGCTCCAACGAACTGAAGAAGCAGGTGCTGCCCTCGATCGCCGACGGCACCGCGATGGCGTCCTACGCGCTGAGCGAGCGCGAGGCCGGCAGCGACGCGGCGTCCATGAGGACGCGGGCCAAGGCCGACGGCGACGACTGGATCCTGAATGGCGCCAAGTGCTGGATCACCAACGGCGGCAAGTCGAGCTGGTACACCGTCATGGCGGTCACCGACCCGGAGAAGGGTGCCAATGGCATCTCGTCGTTCATGGTCCATAAGGACGACGAGGGGTTCATCGTCGGTCCCAAGGAGAAAAAGCTCGGCATCAAGGGTTCCCCGACCACCGAGCTGTATTTCGAGAACTGCCGCATCCCGGGCGACCGGATCATCGGCGACCCGGGCACCGGCTTCAAGACCGCGCTCGCCACGCTGGACCACACCCGGCCCACGATCGGCGCGCAGGCCGTCGGCATCGCCCAGGGTGCGTTGGATGCCGCGATCGCATACACCAAGGACCGCAAGCAATTCGGCCGCCCGGTCAGCGACAACCAGGGTGTGCAGTTCATGCTCGCCGACATGGCGATGAAGGTGGAAGCCGCGCGCCTGACCGTGTACCACGCGGCCGCTCGCGCCGAGCGTGGCGAATCCAACCTCGGCTTCATCTCCGCGGCGTCGAAATGCCTTGCCTCCGATGTCGCGATGGAGGTGACCACCGACGCGGTGCAGTTGTTCGGCGGCGCCGGCTACACCATCGACTTCCCGGTCGAGCGGATGATGCGCGATGCCAAGATCACTCAGATCTATGAGGGCACCAATCAGATTCAGCGCGTGGTGATGTCGCGGGCGCTGTTGCGCTGATCCATTTCTCCGGCGTTGGGTCGGGTGTTTCTTCCCCGAAAGCCCAGCGTTGCCCAATAGGATTTTGCACGGCACCCATTCGGGGTGGGAGGGCCACACGTAGAGTCAGCGTTGGCGCACCGCAGCTTCGAGTCGGGACGTCGTCGCTAACAACGGGTCCTAACCGCGGCCAGGGGGTCAAAGTGCAGAACGTGACTTCCTGTGGCCTCCTCGGAGCCCTTCTGAGAACGACGCGGAATTGATGCCCGTGCGCGCTCCCGTCACCCCGACCGCGAGTTGGCAGTCTTTATCGTTGCTGTTGGTCGAGGATGACCGCGCCGACGCGGTGTTGGTGGAAGACCTGATCTCCGATGCGGTCACCGATATCCGGGTGGTGTGGGCGCAATCGATGGCGCACGCCGAGCGCGAGCTCGAGTCCGCCCGCCCCGACTGCGTGTTGCTTGACCTGCATCTGCCCGACGCCAATGGCATGGACGCGCTGGACCGCATCGCGAAGCGCGATGCGACCGTTCCGATCGTCGTGCTGACCGGTCTGAACGACGAGTACTTCGGGGCTTCCGCGGTCGCCGCGGGCGCCCAGGACTACCTGGTCAAGGGCCGGGTCGAGCCGGAGATGCTGCGGCGCGCCCTGCTGTACGCGATCGAGCGCAAGCGTGCCGAGCTGATCGCCGCCGACTTGCACGCGACCCAGCTTCGGGCCCGCGAGAACGCCTTGCTGGAACGGGGGCTGCTGCCCTCACCGCTGCTGCTCGACCAGCCCGGAGTCGAAATCGTCGCCCGGTACCGCCCGAGCCGGGAGGACGCGTTGCTCTGTGGCGACTTCTACGACGTCGTTCAGACGCCCGACCGGATCGTCCACGTCCTGATCGGCGACGTCGCAGGCCACGGACCGCACGAGGCGGCGCTGGGCGCGGCGCTGCGTATCGCGTTCCGCGCGCTGACATTCGCCGGCGTCACCGGAGTCGAGTTGATGCGCCAGCTCGAGCGGGTGCTGCACTCCGAGCGAACCGACACCGGCATCTTCGCGACGGTGCTCACCCTGGAGATCCCGGCCGACAGCCCGCGCATCACCGCGATCCGTGCCGGCCATCCCGGGATGCTGCTGCAGGACAACGGAACCGTCGATTGGATCGAACCACCGGGCGGGGCCGCGCTGGGCCTGCGCGCCGACGACTGGCCGCGTTACGAGCTGGAGCTGCCCGCGGGGCACGGCCTGCTGTTGCTGACCGACGGACTGTTCGAGGGATATTCGGGAGAAGGCGCCAAACGTCTAGGGGAAGACGGATTGCTCGCACTTGCCAGGTCAAACGCGAATCTGCCGGGCCCGGCGTTCGTCGACGCGCTCATCGACGGCGCGCAGAAACTCGCCCAGCCGCGCGGTGGCCTCACCGATGACATCGCCGTGCTGCGCATCGAGAGGACGACGACGTGACGCCCCCCTGGTTGCGCCGCCTGCGGCTGTCGCAGCTGACCGTTCGGGGCTGGCAGGCCCTGGTCCTGCTCAGCATGGGCGGCATGGTGCTGGCCGGTGCGCTGATCGGGTCGGTTCTGCTCGACCGCACCGACGACATGTC
>NZ_JAFAUS010000368.1 GCF_019243155.1 Mycobacterium sp. | reverse complement strand
CGGCGACGACGCCGGCACCGGGGGTAACCACAAATCAGGTGCCGCCCGCGACCGCCCAGCCCGCTCCCCCCGAGGAGGCTCCGCCACCGGCCTCCGATACGAGCCCGCCCGCCGAGACGAAGGCGCCGGCCGCCAGCGCCCCCGCGCCGATTCAGCGAACCGCGCCTCCCGCCGCGGCCCCGCCCGCCGGCCCGGTGATACCGCGCGTCCCGCCGCGCATTCCGCCGATTCCCGGGCTCAACGAACCGATTCCCGGGCTGGATCGGGTGAACCAAATCATTCAGGGCATCGAGGGCGACTTAAATTCCGTCGCCCAAGCGCCTCGCTGAATTACCGCTCAGGTCAACCTTCTTCACCCTTGTTATCGGCCTTCGCGGCCTTCCTCAGTTCGTCGTTGAGGGCCTTGTCCTTCTCGATCTGTTCCTGGATGGCCTTTTCGTCCCGGCCTTCACCTTGCTCTCGGCCCTCGTCGGTCTCGCCTTTATTGTCCGCGCCATCGGGATTCTCGTTCTTGGGATTGCCGTCCTCGTCCAACCACTCGTTGACCGCCGTCCCGGAAACGCTGCCGCCAGTTCCGGGCAACACGATGGTGGGCTTTTCCTTGTAGGCCTCCATCATCTCGGCGGCCTTTTTCTTGTCTTCCTCGTCCGGCTCCGGTTTTTCAGTTAAGGGCTGCTCTTCGCCCTGATCGGCGGCGTTATCGTCCCGATCGGTCGCTTTATCATCGTGGTCAGCCGCATCATCGTGGTCAGCCGCCTTATCGTCTTGCACACTCATGCATCTACCCCCTCGAAGTCGTAGATCGACGATTCGGGGTGGTTACCCGTTGCCGCATTGTGTCGAAACTCTCACGACCCGGTTTGTTCGCGCTTGACCAGCACCGAACCATCTAATCCGCCCAGGTGGATCGCGAAACCCCTTGCTGCTGCAGCAAATACGAAACTGGCCACGTGGACTAACGGAGTCGTCAATTCGGCTTGGGATAGCTCACGCCGGTCAGCTGTTCGGAAAGTTCCCACAGACGCCGGCAGTCGTTTTCGCTGCGCGCGGGCGCGGGTATCTTGGCCGGCCGCACACCGCCGCCGGCCGCCTCGTAAAAGCCGCGGGGTCCGTAGAACGCGCCGCCCTCGGCGTGCGGCGTCGCTGCCGCGTACAGCGCCGGCAGGATCCCTTCGTCGATCTCCTGCCACAGGAACGGCGTGAAACGCCATGACGCCTGATACAGCCGCTGCATCAAAGCGGGCTTTTCGCGGCCGTGCGAGGGTCCGCTGATCTGCAGGTTGGTCTTGGTCAACCCGGGGTGCGCCGCGTTGGACACGATGCCCCAATTGCCGGCGCGGCTACGCCGGTCCAATTCGAGGGCGAACATCAGCACAGCCAGCTTCGACTGGCCGTAGGCCGCCATCGCCGCATAGGACTTCTCGAATTGCGGGTCGTCGAAATGGATTTTGCCGCTCTGGCGCGCGGCGAGGCTGCTCAGTGAGACCACCCGCGCGCCGTTGGCGGCGCGCAACAGCGGCAGCACGTGTCCGGTCAGCGCGAAATGCCCGAGATGGTTGCTGCCGAACTGCAATTCGAATCCGTCGGCGGTGGCGTCGCGATCCGGCGGCGTCATGACGCCGGCGTTGTTGATCAGGATGTCGATCGGCCGGCCATCACCGTTGAGTTCTTCACCCAGTGCGGCGACGGAGGCCAGTGACGAGAGGTCGAGGGATTTGATGGTCAGCTTGGCGTCGGGAACCGTCTGACGGATTTCGTCGATCGCCGCCTCACCTTTGGCGCGGTTGCGAATCGCCATGATGACGTCCGCGCCAGCGGCCGAGAGCCGTCGGCTGAGCCCGAAGCCCAGACCGCTGTTAGCTCCGGTGACGACGACGAGCTTTCCCGAGAGGTCGGGCACGGTGGCGACCAGATTGCTAGCCATGCGTATCACTCCTTAACGGTTGGCCCGGTCCTAGTGTGCTCTCTTGAGAGTCCGGTGCGAACCTTTGCGCTGGCATCGAGCGACGCCCGATGACACACTGCCTGGGTGAGCGGCAGACGGCTCGCGAAGATCTTGCTGACCACTGCCATCGTGACGATGGTGGTGTCGGTGTGCGGGTTCATCGTCGCCCTGGTGCTGAACCTGTTTTTCCTGGACAAGTACGACGCCTACGGCGAGGTGCCGGTCCCGGGTTCGAGCAGTATGTATCTGCCTCGCGGCGAAGTCACGATCAGTTTTCACACGGTGGTGATCGGAGGCGCCAATACCGGCCTGCCGGTACCACCGCTGGGGATCACGATCGTTCCGCCCGACGGGGTGGCACAGCCCGTTCTCAACGAAAACATCGGCAGCACAACGACGGTCAACAATGACGCGCATGTGCGGGTGTGGGTGGCTCAGATCGCCGCCGACGGCACCTACAACATCACCACCGACGGACAGGTGAACGGATTCATCCAGCCACGGCTCGCCTTCGGCCACAGCAGTTCTTACACCTACGTGGTGTGGCTGTTCGTCGGCACCTTCGTCGCGGGCCTGATCGGTTCGGCGTTGTCTGGGTGGTGGTTGGCCCGCACTCGACGCAAAGCCGTGGCGGCGGCGAACCCGTTTGTCCCGGCGCCGGTTGTGTCCACTGCTCACGAACCATCCGACGAGGGAGTTCGCCTCGAACGGCTCAAAACCCTGGCGGCGCTGCGGGATTCGGGAGCACTGACCGAACAGGAATTCGAGAAGGAAAAGCGCCGGATTCTTCAGGGCTACTAGATCATTGCCGCGCGCGTAACGCAGTGTGACTAATGCCCGCGTGCCACCCATTCCTCGTAGTGCACGATCTCGTCGCCGATGGTGGTGCTGTCGCCGTGTCCGGTGTGGACGACAGTGTCGCCGGGCAGCTTGCCCAGCCGCCCGGAGATGGATTGCAGGATCGTCGGGAAGTCGGAGTAGGAGCGCCCCGTCGCGCCCGGGCCGCCGGAGAAGAGTGTGTCGCCGCTGAACACCGTTGCGAGTTCGGGGGCGTGCCAGCACACCGATCCGGGGGAGTGGCCCGGCGTGTGCAGCGCATGTAGCTCGGTGCCGGCGACCTTGAGGGTGTCACCATCCGCGATAGTGCGAAAGCCATTGTCCGGGTGAGTCATTCGCCACAGCACCTCGTCGGCGGGATGAAGCAGCACCGGTGCGTCAAGAGTCCTACCGAGCTCGGGGGCCACCGTGACGTGATCGTTGTGGCCATGTGTGCACACGACCGCGACCACCCGGCGTCCGCGGACCGCGTCCACGATCGGCTCGGCGGTGTGGGCGGCGTCGAACACGACGACCTCGGCGTCGTCGCCGACGATCCAGATGTTGTTGTCGACTTCCCAGCTGCCGCCGTCGAGTTCGAAGGTGCCGTGGGTGACGATTTTGTCGATGGGAGCCACTTACAGGATCACCACCGAGCGCAGGACTTTGCCGTCGTGCATGTTGTGGAAGGCCTCTTCGATGTCGTCCAGGCCGATGCGTTCGGAGACGAAGTGGTCGAGGGGCAGGCGGCCTTGTAGGTAGAGGTCGATCAGGGTGGGGAAGTCGCGTTCGGGGAGGCAGTCGCCGTACCAGGACGATTTGAGGGCTCCGCCGTGGGAGAAGAAGTCCACC
>NZ_JAFAUS010000243.1 GCF_019243155.1 Mycobacterium sp. | reverse complement strand
ACGGCGTCGCGCAATTCGGCCCGCATGCGCTTCGACCGGGCATCGACCCGCTCTTCCAAGCGCTTCGACCACAGGCCCTGAGTCTGTAAGTAGCTGCGATAACGCGGGATCGGATCCAGCGCCGCCCAGTGGTCCACCTCATCCTGGGTCCGGTATCGAGTCGGATCGTCGGAGGTTGTATGCGGGCCAAGGCGATAGGTGACCGCCTCGATCAACGTCGGACCGCCACCGGCCCTCGCCCGGGCGGCGGCCTCGGCCATGACCGCGTAGCAGGCCAGCACGTCGTTGCCGTCCACCCGGATGCCGGGCATGCCGTATCCAATTGCCTTGTGCGCTATGGACGGCGCGACGGTCTGCTTGGATATCGGCATCGAGATCGCCCACTGGTTGTTCTGCACGAAGAAGATGCAGGGTGTGCTGAAGACGGCCGCGAAGTTCAGCGCCTCGTGGACGTCGCCCACGCTGGTGGCGCCGTCGCCCAGGAAGGCCACCGTCACCGAATCCTCGCCGAGGCGCTGGGCGGCCATCGCCGCACCGACCGCGTGCAAGGTTTGAGTGCCGATCGGAATCGACAGCGGGGCGCAACATTTCTTGGTGAATTCCAGCCCGCCGTGCCACGTTCCGCGCCAAGCGGCGCCGACGTGGCCGGGCGGGATGCCGCGCACCAGAAATGCGCCGAGCTCCCGGTATTGCGGGAACAACCAGTCGGACTTGCGCAGGCAGGCCACGGCGCCGACCTGCGCGGCCTCCTGGCCTTGGCAGGACGCGAACAGGGCCAATTCCCCTTGCCGCTTCAGGTTGACGAATTCGCCGTCGACTTCCCGAGTGACGACCATCATCTCGTAGAGCCAACACAGTGTCTCCGCGGGAAGGTCGCGGGGATAGCGCGTTTCGGGCGTCGGTGTGCCATCGGCGGCCACCAACTGCACCGGCTCGAGGTCGACGGTCATCGGCGTCTGAGACATTCGCGCGACACCGCCTCCCTGGCCCGGTGCCGCGTGGCTCACTGCCGCGAGCGGAAAGCGATCGCCAGATACACGAAACGCTTCGCTCGACGCGACACTGGCGTACTGACCATTATGCGCTCAAAAAAGAGCAGACCGCGTTGATCGCGAACGTGTCGCAGTGGCCGGCCAATGGGCGGCTAGGCCTCCCCGGCCCGCCGCAGCAGCATCGCCGCGTGCTTGAGCACCGGCGAGTCGACCATTTGGCCTTCGAAGGCGAACACTCCGCGCTCGGTCCGCGCCGCCTCGATGACCCGGCGCGCCCAGTCCAATTTCTCCTCGGTGGGGCGATAGGCCTCGCGCACCACCGGGATCTGACTCGGGTGAATGCACACCGTCCCGGCGAAGCCCAGCGCAACGGCATCTTCGGCCTCGGCCCGTAGGCCGTCGAGGTCGCGGATGTCGAGATGCACCGCGTCCAGGGCGACCCGGTCGAATGCGCACGCCGTGAGCAGGGCCGTCGACCGTACGTGGTGGGCCACATCCCGGTAGGTGCCGTCGGCCCACCGGCTGGAGCTACCGCCGAGCGTGGCGACCAGGTCTTCGGCGCCCCACATCAGCGCCACGGTGCGTTGCGCCGCGGCGATCTCGGTGGCGAATACCGCTCCGCGCGGCGTCTCGAGCAACGCGATCACGTCATGCGGAGCCAGCGCGTCGACCTGCGCCCCCGATTCGGTCTTGGACAGCATCACCGTCGTGTACGCGGTTGCGGCCAGGGCCTCCAAGTCGCGGGCGTGCTCTGCGGTGTCGGTCGCGTTGACGCGCACCACGGTGCGCTCCGGGTCCAGCGTGGTGTCCTGCAATGCCTTGCGTGCGGCGGGCTTGTCCGCTTCGGCCACCCCGTCCTCGAGGTCGAGGATCACCACGTCGGCCGCGGCGGCGGCCTTCGCGAAACGCTCGGGGCGGTCGGCCGGGCAGAACAGCCAACCCGGGCCGGCGGCTTGCAGGTTCATCGGGCGTCCTTCCCGTCCGGGTTCTTCTGTACCAGCGTGGTCCGCACGGCGCGCGCGACGACGTCGCCATGCTGGTTGCGCCCCGTGTGCTCGAGCGTGACGATGCCTTCGCCGGGCCGGCTCTTCGATTCGCGCTTGCCCGTGCATACGGTTTCCGCGTACAAGGTGTCGCCGTGAAAAACCGGCTTGGGGAAGGACACCTCGGAGAACCCGAGATTGGCCACGATGGTGCCAAGCGTCAGCTGCGACACCGACAGCCCGACCAGTGTGGAGAGGGTGAACATGGAGTTCACCAGGCGCTCACCACGAAAGCCCGGCTGCTCGGCGGCCCAGGCCGCGTCGAGGTGCAGCGACTGGGTGTTCATCGTCAGCGTGGTGAAGAAAACGTTGTCGGCCTCGGTGATTGTGCGGCCGGGCCGGTGCAGGTAGGTGGTGCCGATCTCGTACTCTTCAAACCACAAGCCCCGCTGGACAACTGACTTGCCTTCTGTCATGGGCGCCGCTCCTCTTCATCGCTACGCTCTGCATCGTGGCCGGCGCGTGTCATGACAATCCCAGCGATCGCGCGATGAGCATCAGTTGCACCTCGGTAGTCCCTTCACCGATCTCGAGAATCTTGCTGTCGCGATAATGCCGTGCCACCGGATACTCGTTCATGAAGCCGTAGCCGCCGTGAACCTGGGTGGCGTCGCGCGCGTTGTCCATGGCCGCTTCCGACGCGATCATCTTCGCGATCGCCGCCTCCTTCTTGAAGGACTTGCCCGCCAACATCTTTGCGGCCGCATCGTAGTACGCCGTGCGGGCGACGTGCGCACGCGCTTCCATCCGCGCGATCTTGAAACTGATCGCCTGGTAGGAGCCAATGGGCTGGCCGAAGGACTGACGTTCCTTGGAGTACTTGACGCTTTCGTCGACGCAGCCCTGCGCGGCCCCGGTCGCCAGTGCAGCGATCGCGATGCGGCCCTCGTCCAGGATGGACAAGAAGTTCGAGTATCCGGTGCCACGGGGTCCCAGCAGGTTCTCTTCCGGCACCCGCGCGTCGTCGAAGCTGAGCGGATGCGTGTCCGACGCGTTCCAGCCGACCTTGCTGTAGACCGGCTCGACGGTGAATCCCGTTGTGCCGCTGGGCACGATGATCGTCGAGATCTCCTTCTTCCCCGACGCTTCCGTTCCAGAGGTGCCGGTGACCGCGGTGACGGTGACCAGTGAGGTGATGTCCGTGCCCGAGTTGGTGATGAATTGCTTGCTGCCGTTGATCACCCACTCGCCGTCGTCGAGGCGGGCCGTGGTGCGAGTGGCCCCCGCGTCGGAACCCGCGCCGGGCTCGGTGAGCCCGAAGCCGGCCAGCGCCCGGCCCGCCGTCAGGTCGGGCAGCCACGTGCTCTTCTGCTCGTCGGTGCCGAACCGGTAGATCGGCATGGCGCCCAGGCTGACTCCGGCCTCCAGCGTGATGGCCACCGACTGGTCGACCTTGCCGAGTTCCTCGAGCGCCAGTGAGAGTGCGAAGTAGTCGCCACCCATGCCGCCGTATTCCTCCGGGAACGGCAGCCCGAACAAGCCCATTTCGCCCATCTTGGCCACGACTTCGTACGGGAAGCTGTGCTCCTCATCGTGTTTGGCCGACACCGGGGCGACCACGGTGCGCGCGAACTCGGCGACCGTGTCGCGAAGATCCTCGTATTCCTTGGGTAATGTCCCCGCAGTAATGGAAGTAGTCATCATCAATCCTTGTTCTCTTCGGTCGGTACCAGCCGGGCCAGTACCTGCTCGACCTTGACCTGGTCACCGACGGACACCAGCACCTCGACCTGCCCCGAAATCGGCGCGGCCAGTGAGTGTTCCATCTTCATCGCCTCCACAACCACCACAACGTCCCCCTCGGCGACGTCGTCGCCCGTGGCGGCCTGGACGGCGATCACGCTGCCGGGCATGGGGCTGACGATCTCCGCCTGCCGCGCACCCGACACGCGGTGGATCTTATTCTCCTCGGCCTCACGCAGATGCCAGGTTCCCCGCTCGTCGGCGATCCACAGGTGCCGGTCCGCCTCGGCCCACTGATACTCGCGGCGCAGCCCGCCCACCGTGGCGCTCATCTGCGCACCAGCGAATCGTGCATCCGCCGAGAGGATTTCGCCGTCGCCGACCTGCACACTGGCGGCCTCCGGCGTCCCCCATACCGATACCGTCTCGCTGCGCAGGGCGGTCTGCATCTCGGTGCGTACCGACGCCGGGTCGGCACCGACCCGCCATCCGCTCGGTACCGCCCACGGATTCCCCTGTGCGCGCCGGGATATCGCCCACTGGCGAAAGAGGCCGCCCGCGGCGAGCACATCGTCGGGCGCCGGCAGCGGCGCGAAGTCCACCACCCGCTCGTCCAGCAGCGCGGTGTCCAGGTCCCCGGCGCGCACCCGCTCGTCGGCCAGCAGGAAACGGAGGAATTCGACGTTGGTCTGCACGCCCAGGATCGCGGTTTGAGCAAGGGCGCGATCAAGTCTCGACAGCGCCTCATCACGGTCGGCCCCGTACGCGATCACTTTGCTCAGCATCGGGTCGTAGTCGCTACCGACCCGCGTGCCCGGCAGCAGCGACGAATCGACCCGCACGCCTTCGCCTGACGGCTCGAAGACCGCCAGCACGTCGCCACCGGTGGGCAGGAAACCCCGCGCCGGATCCTCCGCATATACCCGCGCCTCGATCGCGTGCCCGCGCAGGTCGATGTCGTCCTGGGCGAAGGCCAGCTTTTCGCCGGCTGCCACCCGCAGCTGCCATTCCACCAGATCCAGGCCCGTAATCGCCTCGGTCACCGGATGTTCCACTTGGAGCCGGGTGTTCATCTCCATGAAGAAAAACTCGTCGGGCCGGTCCGCGGAGACGATGAACTCCACCGTGCCCGCGCCGACGTAGTCGACGCTGCGGGCGGTGTTGCAGGCCGCCGCCCCGATCCGGGCGCGTGTCTGCGGGTCGAGCAAAGGCGAGGGCGCCTCTTCGATGACCTTCTGGTGGCGGCGCTGCAGGCTGCACTCCCGCTCACCGAGATGCACGACGTTGCCGTGCGTATCGGCGAGCACCTGTACCTCAATATGCCTGGGCCGCAACACGAACCGCTCCAGGAACAGCGTGTCGTCGCCGAACGAGGAGGCGGCCTCTCGTCGGGCGCTCAGTAGCGCGTCGCGCAGCCGGGCGGGTTCCTCCACCATCCGCATGCCCTTGCCGCCGCCGCCCGCCGAGGGCTTGACCAACACCGGGTAGCCGATCTCATCGGCCGCGGCGACGAGCTCTTCGTCAGTCAGGCCCGGCTTGGCAACACCGGGCACCACCGGGACGTCGAAGTCCACCACCGCGTTCTTGGCGGTGATCTTGTCGCCCATCACCTGTATCGCCCGCACCGGTGGGCCCAGGAACACGACCCCAGCGCGTTCACAGGCGGCGGCGAATTCAGCGTTCTCCGAGAGGAATCCATAGCCTGGATGGATCGCCTGCGAACCACTGCGCACGGCGGCGTCGACGACCTTGTCGATGTTCAGGTAGCTCTCGCGCGCCGCGGCGGGTCCCAGCCGGACCGCCGCATCGGCTTCCAGAACGTGGCGGGCGTTGGCGTCGGGGTCGCTGTAGACGGCGACGGACCGGATGCCCAGCCGGCGCAAAGTCCGGATCACTCGGACCGCGATCTCGCCGCGGTTGGCCACCAGCACGGTTTCGAACACTGCACTCACATCCGGAAGACGCCGTAGGAGACCGATTCTAGCGGCGCCTGGGCGCACACCGAAAGGGCAAGCCCGACAACCGTTCTGGTGTCGGCGGGATCGATTATGCCGTCGTCCCACAACCGGGCCGTCGAATAGTACGGGTTGCCCTGATCCTCGTACTGCTCACGGATGGGTGCCTTGAACGATTCCTCGTCGTCGGGCGACCACGGATTGCCCGCCGCGGTGACCTGTTCGCCGCGTACCGTCGCCAGCACCGAGGCGGCCTGTTCGCCGCCCATCACCGAGATGCGCGCGTTGGGCCACATCCACAAAAAGCGCGGCGAGTAGGCGCGTCCGCACATCGAATAGTTGCCGGCGCCATAGGATCCGCCGATCACGACGGTCAGCTTGGGCACCCGGGCACAGGCCACGGCGGTGACCATCTTGGCGCCGTGTTTGGCGATGCCGCCCGCCTCGTAGTCGCGGCCGACCATGAAGCCGGCGATGTTCTGTAAGAACAGCAGCGGGATCCTGCGCTTGTCACACAGCTCGATGAAATGCGCTCCCTTCAAGGCGGATTCGCTGAAGAGCACACCGTTGTTGGCGATTATCCCTACCGGGTGGCCGTGGATGCGCGCGAACGCGGTCACCAGCGTCTTGCCGTAGTTGGCCTTGAATTCGCTGAATTCGCCGCCGTCGACCAAGCGGACGATCACCTCGTGCACGTCGTAGGGCGTTCGTGGATCCGGCGGCACCACGTCGTAGAGCTCCGTCTGTGGATGAGTGGGCTCGACGGCGGGCTGCACGTCCCACGGGCTGGGCTCGCGCGGGCCGAATGTGGCCGCGATCGCCCGCACGATGCGCAGCGCGTGTTCATCGTCGTCGGCGAGATGGTCGGTGACACCCGAGACGCGCGAGTGCAAATCCCCACCGCCCAGGTCCTCGGCCGAGACGATCTCGCCCGTCGCGGCTTTGACCAGTGGCGGGCCGCCGAGGAAGATCGTGCCCTGCTCGCGAACGATGACGGCCTCATCGCTCATCGCCGGCACGTAGGCGCCGCCCGCCGTGCACGACCCGAGCACCGCGGCCACCTGCGGAATTTCCTTGGCGCTCATGGTCGCCTGGTTGTAGAAGATCCGCCCGAAGTGCTCGCGGTCGGGGAACACCTCGTCCTGGCGCGGCAGGAACGCGCCACCGGAGTCCACCAGATAGATGCACGGCAGCCGATTCTGCAACGCGATCTCCTGTGCGCGCAGGTGCTTTTTGACCGTCATCGGGTAGTAGGTGCCGCCCTTGACCGTCGCGTCGTTGGCGACGATCACGCATTCGCGCTCCGAGACCCGGCCAACCCCGGTGATGATCCCGGCACCTGGAGACTCGTCGTCGTACATGCCGTTGGCGGCCAACGGCGAGAGCTCCAAGAACGGGCTGCCCGGATCCAGCAGGCGATCCACGCGTTCGCGGGGCAACAGCTTGCCGCGGCTGACGTGGCGTTCGCGCGCGCGTTCATTGCCGCCCAGCGCTGCGGCCGCGAGCCTGGCGTTCAGTTCGCCGACCAGCCGGCGGTGTTCATCGGCGAACGACGGCGCGGCCGTCACGGCCGTCACTGTGCGGCCGCTCGAACCGTAAGGGCCGGTTGGGTCTTCGCGATGACTTCCTCGACCGAGACATCCGGCGCGGTTTCGATCAGGTGCAGGCCGTCCTCGCAGACGTCGATCACGGCCAATTCGGTGACGATCTTGGTAACGCAGCCGAGGCCGGTCAACGGCAACGTGCACCGCTCGAGAATCTTGGGGCTGCCGTCCTTGGCGGCGTGCTCCATCATCACGATCACCTTGCGGGCACCGTGCACCAGGTCCATCGCACCGCCCATGCCCTTGACCATCTTGCCCGGGATCATCCAGTTGGCCAGGTCGCCGTTGACCGAAACCTGCATGGCGCCAAGGACGGCCACGTCCAGATGCCCACCGCGAATGATGCCGAACGAAGTCGACGAGCTGAAATACGACGTCCCCGGCAGCGCGGTGACCGTCTCCTTACCGGCGTTGATGAGATCGGGGTCGAGGTCCTCGCGCCTGGGGTACGGCCCGACGCCGAGGATCCCGTTCTCCGAATGCAAGACGACGTGGACGCCGTCGGGCAGGTGATTCGGGATCAGCGTGGGCATTCCGATGCCGAGGTTGACGTACTGGCCGTCCTCGAATTCCGCGGCCACCCGCGCGGCCATGCCTTCGCGACTCCAGCTCATTTGGCGCCACTCCTCTTCATCGCTGCGCTCTGCATCGTCGTCGGCGCACTCATCGCACCGTCTCCTTCTCGATCCGTTTTTGCGGATTGGGCACGTGCACGACGCGCTGCACGAAGACTCCGGGCGTGTGCACCTGTGCAGGATCGATCTCACCGGGCTCGACGAGATGTTCGACCTCGGCGATGGTGATCTTTCCCGCACCCGCGCATTCGGGGTTGAAGTTGGCGGCCGTCTCGCGGTACACGAGGTTGCCGTGCCGGTCGCCTTTCCAGGCGTGCACGAGCGCGAAGTCGGTGCGGATCGCGCGCTCCAGAACGTAGGAGACACCATCGAACTCACGGGTCTCCTTGGCGGGCGAGGTCACCGCCACCGCCCCCGACGCGTCATAGCGCCACGGCAGCCCGCCGTCGGCGATCTGGGTGCCGACGCCGGCCGGCGTGTAGAAGGCCGGAATGCCCATCCCGCCGGCGCGCAGCCGTTCGGCTAGGGTGCCCTGCGGGGTCAACTCCACCTCGAGTTCACCGGACAGGAACTGACGCGCGAACTCTTTGTTCTCGCCCACGTACGACGAAATCGTCCGGCGAATCCGCTTGTGCCCCAACAAAACTCCCAGTCCGATGCCGTCGACGCCACAGTTGTTCGACACCGTCTCCAGGTCGGTGACACCGCTGTCGGCCAGCGCGGAGATCAGCGCTTCTGGGATACCGCAGAGACCGAATCCCCCGACCGCCAGGGACGCCCCGTCGGTTATGTCCGCGACAGCCTCGGCGGCGGTCGCTACCACTTTGTCCATTACCGAAAAGCCTCCTTGCCGCGGGGCTGGTCTTTCAGTTAATATTCATTAACTCGGGTGAGGATACCATCGCCGATCCCGCTGGTCTAGAGAGGACGACGCCGGGCCATGAGCACGTCCGCCTCCGACGGTCAGGCCGGTCCTTCCGACGCCCCAAATCGTCGCAGCCAGTTGAAATCTGACCGGCGCCTGCAACTGTTGTCGGCCGCCGAACGGCTCTTTGCCGAGCGCGGATTCCTCGCGGTGCGACTGGAAGACATCGGCGCCGTCGCCGGTGTCAGCGGCCCGGCCATTTACCGGCACTTCCCCAACAAGGAGTCGCTGCTGGTCGAGTTGCTGGTCGGCATCAGCACCCGGCTGCTCGCCGGCGCCCGGGACGTGCGTGCCCGCAACTCCGAAGCGGCCGAAGCGCTCGAAGGCCTCATCGATTTTCATCTGGACTTCGCCCTGGGCGAACCCGACCTCATCCGCATCCAGGACCGCGATCTCGAGCACCTGCCCGAGGCGGCCGAGAAGCAGGTGCGCAAAGCGCAGCGCCAATACGTCGAGGTCTGGGTGGGGGTGCTGCGCGAGCTGAACCCCCACCTTGTCGAAGCCGATGCCCGACTCGCGGCACACGCGGTGTTCGGTCTGCTGAACTCGACGCCGCACAGCATGAAGGCCCCCGACAACTCGCGCAGCAAGCCCGTCCGCGTGGTGCGATCCCGGGCCGTCCTGCGGGCGATGACCGTCGCTGCGCTGGCGGCCTGGAATCAGTCCTCCTAAGCTGCGCTTAGGAAGAGGCACCGCTGCGACCGCTGGTCCAGGTACCCTGCAAGCCATGAGGTGGACATGAACGATTCACGTCCAACCGATCGGTTTAGTGCAGCCCTGCCTAGGTCGCGGTCACAGGGCGCGAGCTATTCGCCCCCCGTGGATCCCGCATACGCCGATCAGGCGCCCTACACGCCCGCCTACTACGGCGGGCAAATGCCGCCGTGGGCCCCGAACGTGAACGAAACCAACCCGACCAGACAGTTGCCGCCGTACTGGCAACAGGACCTCCCTCCGTCGGGGCGGGTGCCGTCGCAGGGGATGGCTCCCCCGCCGTCGGGCGGGCCGAAACCGCCGCGATGGTTGTGGATCGTCGCCGGTGCGGCTGTGCTGCTGGTGGTTGCATTGGTGACGGCGCTGGTCCTTGTGAACGACGCGATCAAGACCCAGACCGCCGTCCCGCCGTTGCCTGCAATGCCGGAGCCGAGTTCGACGTCGCCGAGCCCGTCGGCGCGCACGTCTCCGCCACCCACCCTGGCGCCGATACCGCTACCGCTGCCGCCGCCCGGCGGCCCGACGCCCACCGAAACGACCGGCCCGGCCGCGATGCAAGACGTCACCTACACCGTGAATGGCGACGGTCGCGCGATCAGCATCATGTACATCGACACCGGAGACGTCGTCGAGACCGAGTTCAACGTGGCGCTGCCGTGGAGCAAGCAGGTGAGCCTGTCGAAGTCGGCCGCCCGTCCGGCGAACATCACGATCGTCAACATCGGTCACAACGTCAGCTGCACGGTCACCATCGACGGGATTCAGGTGAGCAGACGCGTCGGGGTGGGTCTGACGATCTGCGACGCCAGGGGCTGAGCCCGCTACGACGGCTCCGCCGCGAGTGCACCCCGCACCGGGACGCGAACCGCCAGCATCCCGACCAGCCCGGCGATCAACACCAGCGCGATGCCGCCTAGGCCCGCACGCACGGCGCCGAATACGTCGACGAAGACCGAGAACAGCCAGGGCGCCACGAATGCCACCGCTCGTCCGGTCATGGTGTACAGACCGAACGCGACCCCTTCCCTGCCGACCTTCGCCATCTGCAGCAGCAGGGCGCGCGCCGAGGACTGCGACGGCCCGATGAACATGCACAGCAGTAGTCCGCACACCCAGAAGGCCACCGAGCCGGACAGCACCATCAGGGTCAGCGCCAGGGCGACGATCGCGACCAGTGATCCCACGATGACGGGCTTGGACCCGATCCGATGGTCGACGAATCCGCCCACCACCGCGCCCACCGCGGCCACCACGCTGGCCACCACGCCGAACACCAGCACGTCGGCCTGGGAGATGCCGTACACGTTGACACCCAGCACGGCGCCGAAGCCGAAGATGGCCGCCAGTCCGTCGCGAAAGAGAGCGCTGGCGATCAGGAAGTAGACCAGGTTGCGGTCGCGACGCCATTCCGCGGAAACCTCGGTCCACAGCTTGCGGTAGCCGCCCAGCATGCTGGTCGGCGCGTGCACCTCTCCGGAATCGGGCAGCCGGTGGGCGACCAGCAGCAGCGGCAGCGCAAGGACCGCAAACCACGCCGCGGCCACCAGCATCGCCTCCCGCACATAGAGTCCGTCGTGGACGGGAACTCGCAGCAGCCCGCGCGTGGCATTGGGTCCGGACCCGGAACCTGAGATGAATCCCGTGTAGATCAACAGCAGCAGGAAGACGCTGCCGAGATATCCCGCCGCCCAGCCCAACCCGGAGATCCGGCCGGCGGTCTGCGGCGTCGAGAGCTGACGCAACATGGCGTTGTACGGGACGCTGGCCAGGTCACCGCAAGCGGCCGTGCCGCCCAGCAGCGCCAGCCCGGCCCACAGGTAGCCGGGGCGATCGTGAATGAAAAACATCGCGCACGTCAGCGTCACGGCCAAGCCCGTCAACACGGTCAATGTCATCCGCCTGCGGTGCGGTGACTCCACCCACACGCCGACAGCCGGGGCCAGCAACGCGACGGTCAATCCGGCGATCGCCGCCGCACGACCGAGCCAACTCGCCGGACTGGTGCTGCCGGGGATGCCCACCCCCACGCTGCTGGTCAGGTAGACCGCGAAGACGAAGGTTGCCACGATCGCGTTCAGGCCGGTGGAGCCGGTGTCCCAGACCGCCCACGCCACAACCCGGGACGGCACAGGCGTAAGAGCGCGCGACTCCGACTGATTCATGCCCGGCACTCTATTTGTTGGGCAGCTGACCCGCTTTAATGGGCAGCCGGCCTACCCCGTCCGGCTCGCTGTCTACGATTGCCTCATGCCGATACCAGCTCCCAGTCCCGACGCGCGCGCCGTTGTCACCGGGGCTTCGCAGAACATCGGCGAAGCGCTGGCGACCGAATTGGCCGCGCGTGGGCACAACTTGATCGTCACGGCGCGACGGGAGGACATCCTCAATGCCCTCGCCGCACGCCTGACGGATAAGTACGGCGTCACCGTCGAGGTGCGTCCCGCCGATCTTGGCGACCCCGGGGAACGGGCGAAATTGTGCGACGAGCTGGCCGCCCGTCCGATCTCGATCCTGTGCGCCAACGCCGGCACCGCGACCTTCGGTCCGGTAGCGGACCTCGATCCCGCCGGCGAGAAAGCCCAGCTACAGCTCAATGTCCTTGGGGTGCACGATCTTACGTTGGCCGTGCTGCCCGGCATGATCGAGCGTAGGGCGGGCGGCATCCTGATCTCCGGTTCGGCGGCGGGCAATTCGCCGATTCCCTATAACGCGACCTATGCGGCCACCAAGGCGTTCGTGAATACCTTCAGCGAATCGTTGCGCGGCGAACTGCGCGGCTCGGGCGTACACGTCACGCTGCTCGCGCCGGGCCCGGTCCGCACCGACCTCCCCGCCGATGCCGAAGCCACGCTGGTCGAACGGCTGGTGCCGGACTTTCTGTGGATCTCCACCGAACACACCGCCCAGCTGTCGCTGGATGCGTTGAACCGCAACAAGATGCGCGTCGTTCCCGGGTTGACGTCCAAGGCCATGTCGGTGGCCAGCGGGTACGCCCCGCGCGCCATCGTGGCGCCGATCGTGGGCAGCTTCTATAAGAAGCTCGGCGGCGGGTAACCGCACCACCCAGCCGCGAGCTGGGGGCACCCCCAGCTCGCGACGAATAGAGCGGCCTACTTGCGGCCGCGGCCGCTGAACATGTTTTTCACCACTTCGCGTATCACCGTGTTGATGCCGCTCTTCACGGTCGAATTGTTCAGCACTTCTTCCCACATCGCCGGGACCTTCGGCTCCGCCGGCTCCGGCATCGGCGGAACCGGGCCGTCCGCCGGGACCGGCGGGTAGCCGGACTGGGTCTGCGCCGGCTGCGCCCCGGGTTGGGCTTGCGGTCCGGGCTGGGGTTGCGGCGTTTGCTGCACGGTTTGGCCGTACTTGGATTGCAGCGGACTGCGTTTGGCCGCGGCGGTAATCTCCTCGGTGCCGATCGAGGCCATCAGCGAACGCGGCACCCGCATGCGGGTCCACGCGACCGGCGTCGGTGCGCCCTTCTCGGACAGCACGGTGACGACAGCCTCTCCGATTCCCAGCGATGTCAGTGCCGACTCCAGGTCGTACACATCGGTTTTCGGGTAGGTGCGGACGGTCCTGCTCAGTGCTTTCTGGTCATCGGGCGTGAATGCCCTCAGCGCGTGCTGAACTCGCGCGCCCAGCTGGGACAGGATGTCGTTGGGGATGTCCGTCGGCAGCTGCGTGCAGAAGAACACCCCGACGCCCTTGGAGCGGATCAGCTTGACGGTCTGCTCGACCTGCTCGAGGAAAGCCTTTGAGGCGTCGGCGAACAGTAGGTGCGCCTCGTCGAAGAAGAACACCAGCTTGGGTTTGTCGATGTCGCCGACCTCGGGCAGTTGGGTGTACAGGTCGGCGAGCAGCCACATCAGGAAGGTGGAGAAGATGACCGGCCGCACCGACTGACCGGTGAACTCCAGCAGCGAGATGATGCCCTGACCCTGATCGTTGTTGCGCAGCAGATCGTTCGGGTCGAGCTTGGGCTCGCCAAAGAACGTGTCACCGCCCTCGGCATCGAGGTTCACCAGCGCCCGCAGGATCACGCCCGCCGTCGTCGCCGACACCCCGCCCAGCGATTTCAGGGCTTCCTTTCCCTCGTCGCTGGTCAGGTAGCTGATGGCACCTCGTAGATGGTCCGTGGTGACCAGCGGACGGTTTTGATCCTTCGCCCAGTGGAAGATCAGCCCCAGCGTCGACTCTTGGGTAGCATTGAGCCCCAACACTTTTGACAGCAGCACCGGCCCGAAGCTGTCGATCGTCGCGCGGATCGGCACGCCGATTCCCTTGGTGCCCAACGACAAGAACTCCACCGGGAAGTCGGAGGCCTTCCAGTCGTCGCCGGTGTCTTTGGCGCGCGCGGCTGTCTTGTCGTTGGCCTCCCCCGGTTTGGACAGCCCAGACAGGTCGCCCTTCACATCGGCCATCAGCACGGGCACGCCGGCCGCGCTCAGCTGTTCGGCGATCAGCTGCAGGGTCTTGGTCTTGCCGGTCCCCGTCGCCCCGGCAACCAGGCCGTGCCTGTTGACGGTCGCCAGCGGAATCCGTATCTGCGCGCTCGGGTCGGCTTCGCCGTCGACGACGACGGTGCCCAGTTCCAGGGCCTGCCCCTGGACGGCGTAACCGTCCGCGATCCGCCTTGCCGGTGTGGGTGCTGATTCGCTGCTCATCGTGACTCGGCCCTCTTTTCCCCCGGTCGTTGCGCCGTTCATCACCCTACTTGCCAGGGTGAAACACCGGCAGGCCCTGACGTGGGCCTAGTCTGGGCGCTGTGCGCGACGAGTTGGTGTGGATCGACTGCGAGATGACCGGCCTCGACCTGGGTTCCGACAAATTAATCGAGATCGCGGCCCTGGTAACAGACGCCGAGCTGAATATCCTCGGCGACGGAGTCGACGTGGTGATCCATGCCGAGGACGCGGCGCTGTCGTCGATGATCGACGTGGTCACCGAAATGCACACCCGCTCCGGGCTGATCGACGAGGTGAAGGCGTCCACCGTCGACATGGCGACCGCAGAAGCGATGGTGCTGGAGTACATCGGCAAGCACGTCAAACAGCCGAAGACGGCGCCGCTGGCGGGCAATTCCATTGCCACCGATCGTTCGTTCATCGCCCGCGACATGCCCGCTCTGGACTCGTTTCTGCACTACCGGATGATCGATGTCAGTTCCATCAAGGAGCTCTGCCGGCGCTGGTACCCGCGGATCTACTTCGGCCAGCCGGTCAAGGGGCTGGCCCACCGGGCACTGGCCGATATTCATGAGTCGATTCGCGAGTTGCGGTACTACCGGCGGACCGCATTCGTCGCCCCGCCGGGGCCGTCTACCAGCGAAATCGAGGCGGTGGTCACGGGCCTCGGTGGCACCACGGACGCACCGGGATCAAACGATTCGGCCGCCGAGCCACCGACCGGCTAGTATCTACAGTCGCTGCTCGTACGGGCCAAGGCCCGGCAGGCAGACATGGTGGGTGTAGTTCAGTTGGTAGAGCGTCAGGTTGTGATCCTGAATGTCGCGGGTTCGAGTCCCGTCACTCACCCCAACTGGTCAGGGGGTTCAGCCTCTCTGACCGACGCTTGGCCACCGGTCGATCACTCGGCCTCGCTGAACTCCGCATGACTGCGCAGCAGAACCGGATCGGCCGAGTGGGCTTGACTGGCGAAGAGCAGGGCAGAGTCCTTGTCTGCCATTACTGTGACGATGCGCTTGTCACCGACGGTCGTGTACTCCACCGCCCAAACTTCGGTGGGCCATTTCTCGGTTTGCATCGTTCCCCTAAATGTCCCGTCGTTCGCAGCTCCGTCAGCAGAGACGGAGGTACGCGAAAGTAATTGCTGGGCAATGGCTTTCGGTCACTCTGCAGGCCGCTCCGGCTGACCCCGGCATCGCGGCGCACTCGTCGGCTGGCCAGATCCCGGATGCCGCGGTTTTCCAGTCCCGACTCTGTCTCCCCGCCGCCCACGGCGCAGTGCCGCTTCCCGACCTTTTAGGCTGTATTGACTTCCTGCAATGCTTTTACACCCGTGAACCCGAAAATTGTGAGGCAACGGGCCGTGCCCCCGAACCACCGCCGCATCCATGACCGCCGGCATTTCCGAAACGATCCGAAAGTTCGCAGCCTGTGCGTACGCGGCCTCAGGGCACGGGCGGCGAGAGCGGCCGTAGCAGGTGTCGCGATCGTTCTTACGGGCTGTGGCGGCGGCTCGAGTCAGACGACAACCACCGTCACGTCGATGCTGCCCGCGGAAACCAAAACGGTGACAGTGACCTTCACGCCACCACCCCCGCCCGGGCCGAAGACAAGTATCGATTCGGATGGCACGTTTGCGGTCGGCGGCGACATCGCGCCGGGCACCTATCGCACCCCCGGTAAGTACGGGTGCTATTGGGCGCGGCTGCGGAGCTTCAACACCAACGACATCATCGACAACAACGTCAGCGATGGTCCGCAGGTGGTGGAGATTCTGCCTGGCGACAAGGCGTTCCTGACGCGAAACTGCGCGCAGTGGCAAAAGGTCGGCTGACCGTCAGGTATTGGCGTTGCCCGCCTTCCACTGCGACCAGGGGATGTTCCAGTCACCCAGACCCTCGATCCCCGAAAGCGTCGGCCCGACGGTGTTCATCACCTGGACAATGTCGCCGCGCTTGCTGTGGTCGTAGAACCACTCGGCGTTGCTCGGGCTCACGTTGAGGCACCCGTGGCTGGTATTGGTGTGCCCCTGCGCGCCGACCGACCAGGGCGCCGAATGCACGAAGACGCCACTGTAGGACATCTGAGTCGCCCAGTCGACGTCCGTGCGGTATCCGTTGGGCGAGTTGACCGGAACCCCGTAGGTCGAGGAATCCATGATGATGTGCTTGAAGCGCGCTCCAATGATGTAGACGCCGTTGGCCGTCGGCGCGCTGTCCTTGCCCATCGAGGTCGGCATCGTCTTGACGACTTCGCCGTTGACTCGCACGGTCACCATCTTGGTGGTGTCGTCAGCGGTTGAAATCACCTCGTCGCCAATAGTGAAGTGCGTCTTGACATTGTCCTCGCCGAACATGCCGTCGCCCAGATCCACGCCGTAGGTGTTGACCGCAACGTCGATGGATGTGCCCGGTTTCCAGAAATGCTCTGGGCGCCAACGCACTTCTCGGTTGTTCAGCCAGTAGAACGCGCCCTCGACGGGCGGGTTGGTGGTGATGGCGATGGCCTTTTGCGCCGCCATCTTGTTGTCGATGTTCTCATCGAAGCGGATCGCAACCGGCTCACCGATTCCGACCACCTCGCCGTCGCCCGGATTGACGTACGGCATGGTCAGGTGGGCGGGCGAACTGGTCTCGAAGCTCATCTGCCGATTCGCCGCGCCGCCGAGGCCCAGCGCCTTCGCGGTCAGTGTGTAGCGCCGGTTGTAGCCGAGCTGCTCGGTGGTCGCCCAGCGCAATCCATCGGGGCTGAGCTGGCCGCTGATGGACTTGCCGTTCTCGTTGACCATGGTGACCGAGGCGAGCACGCCGTCGGCCACGCTGACCGTCACCGGCGCATCCACGGTCACGCCCACGGCGCCGTCGGTCACCGACGCGGTGAGTTTGGGGACGAGCAGATCGGCAAACGGGGTGCCTTTGTCGAAGATCACCTTTGCCGGCGACGCTTCCCGACTGCCGCCGCAGGCGACACCGAACAGAGCAACCGGAACCAACGCGGCTGCCAGCCACGATCGTCGTCGGCGCAAAG
>NZ_JAFAUS010000014.1 GCF_019243155.1 Mycobacterium sp. | reverse complement strand
TCGCCGCCTCGAGGTTATTCACTCCCACATCGACCGACTCGCCGACGCTGGGGCCGTCCAGGCCCAGGCCAGGAAAGTTCTCGTCGAACTTGCCGATGCCCGGGAAGAGCCGCTCCAGCACGTGCCCCTGGACCTGACCCGCCGGGTAGCGAACGATTTCTCGCTGCTGACCGGGGAACCACTGAGCGCCTTCTTGGCGGATGTACTCGTCATACGGGATGCCCAGCACGTGAGCGCCGCCGAGGGCGAACGCGGTCTGGTCGCCCGGTGCCCCGGGGGTCGGTGGGCCGCCGATGGGCGTGTCGTCAGCGGTCGCGGTACTGACGCCGAAATACCCTGTTGCGCCGACAGTTACCAGCGCCGTAACTCCTGCGAGTAGCTTCTTCATCCACGCCCCTGACCACTCGGAATCTTTAGTCTCACACACGTCATCCGTCCTCGCTAACCCGCTGGCGATCCGGCGCTTGACGGCGCCGGTGACCGTCGCCCGCCCACTCGTGACGGCCACCAGTTCGCCCGCCCGACCAGCGCGGCGATTGCCGGAACCGTGACGGTCCGCACCAGGAAAGTGTCCAGAAGAATTCCCGCGCCGATCACGAAACCGCCCTGGACCACGGTGCCGATGCTGGAGAACAGCAGCCCGCACATCGACGCGGCGAAGATCAGACCCGCCGCGGTGATCACACCGCCGGTCGAACTCAGGGTGCGAATGATGCCGTAACGCAAGCTGTTCGGCGACTCTTCCCGCATTCGCGAGACGAGCAGCATGTTGTAGTCGGCTCCGACGGCGACCAACACCACGAATGCCAGCGGGGGCACACTCCAATGTAATTCTTGGCCCAGTAAGCATTGGAAAACCAATACGCCGATACCCACCGCCGACAAATACGAAATGACTACGGAAGCAACCAGATACAACGGTGCGACAATCGCACGCAATAGCGCGATCAACGTCAGTAGCACGACGAAAAGGGTCACCGCGATGATGAACCGGATGTCGTGTTGGTAGTAGTCGCGGGTGTCCTTCAGGCCGACGGTGTATCCCGCCATCGACACCGTTGCATCCGCCAGCGCGGTGTTCGGCTGGGCCGCGCGCGCCGTCGTCAGGATGGCATTGACCTGATCCATGGCTTCGGTGCTGAACGGGTTCAGTTTGGTTTGAACCAAATACCGCACCGAGTGGCCGTCCGGTGAAATGAATACCTTGGCCGCCTCCTGGAACTTCTGCAAATGCAGCAGTTGCGGCGGGATATTGAACCCGGCCATCGCCGGTTGTGCCGCGTCGCGTTTCAGCGTTAATTGAATCGCAGGGGAATCACCGAGACCGGTACCGAGCTGTTTGACTTGGTCGACGAGTTGGGCCACCGCATCGGCTACCTGCCGGCTCCCACCCGCGAATCGGTCCGCCCCGTTCTGCAGGGTGTTCAAATTCGCTTGCAGGCCACCGGGTTTGTCCATTCCCATGGAGTGCAGCACATTGGAGAGCTTCGCCAGCGCCGCGCGCAGCCGCTCGGTCGACGCCTTCAAGGCCCGTTTGTCCGGGTAGTCCTGCAATTGGCGGGACAGGTCATTGATCGCGTCGAGGTCCGCTTGATCGCGCGAGCCGGCAAGCTGCTCGAAGGTCCCGCGGGTGGCGCTGCACGACGCATCTGCGTCGCATATCGGATTGCCCTGCAGCGCCGCCAGCACCGGGCCTATCCAGGCGAACATGTTCTTGGCCGCCGAGAAATTCCAGCCCATCGCATTGCTGAGCGAGTTGACATGGTCGACGAGCTGGGCCGCGATGTCGACTTCTTTGACCAGTGCGTCGCCGCTGTACTGGTTCTTCGCCGATGCGAAGGCGTTCTCCAGTTCCTGCGCGCTGGCGGCGAGCTGGTTGACCTGGCCGCGGACATCGCCGAGGCTGTTGGCCAGCGTCCCGGCCCCGTCGACCAGCCGGTTGAGGTCTTTGGTGTGGTCGTTGATCAGGGTGGATCCGTCGGCCAGCAGGGTGCCGATGGCGCCCGCCTGATAGGTCGCCCGGAATTGTTCGGGCACATTTCCGGTGGGACGCGTAATACCGCTGACGGCACCGATATTCGGCAGTTGGCTGACTCGGTCCGCCATCTGTTCCAGGTCCGCGAGTGCCTTCGGCGTGCGCAGGTCATGCGGTGACTGGACGAGGATGTACTGCGGAATGGACTGATTCACCGGGAAATGACTGTCCAGCGCGGCATACCCGACAGAACTCGGGGCGGTGGGCGGCAGCGCCTTGCGATCGTCGTAGTTGTAGCGCACCAGGCCGGCGCAGCTGCCCAGGATGATCAACACGAGCAGACTGGCAACCAGATTGACCTTGGGCCGGCGCACGATGCGGATGCCCGAACGCCGCCAGAATCGAGAGGTCAGCTCGCGCCGTGGCTTGACCCAGCCACGTGGTCCCGCAAGCACCAGAATCGCGGGCAGCAACGTCACCCCCGCAAGGAACGCCACACCGATCCCGATCGCCGACGACGCCCCCACGGTTTTGAACACGCCCATCCGGGCGAAGCTGATCAGCAGAAACGTGACTCCGACCGTGGCGGCGGACGCGCCGATCACTTTTCCGATCGACATCATTGCGCGTTTGATCGCCTCATCGAAATCCGCACCCGCGCGCAGATAATCGTGATAGCGGCTGATGAGAAAGACCGCGTAATCGGTTCCAGCGCCCGCCATTATGGCGCTCAGAAATACGATTGATTGGTTGGAGACGCCCGAGCCGGTCAGTAGCGAATAGCCCGCCACGACCGCCTGCGCGATGACCAGAGATATCCCGATCGACAGCAACGGCAGCAGCATGGTGACAGCGCTGCGGTAAACCACCAGCAGGACGATGAGCACCAGAACGGCGATTGCCAGCTCTATCGGAAGTCGATCCTTATCGCCCGCCACCGTGAGGTCGGCGACGGTCGCTGCGGGGCCGGTGAGGTTTGCCGTCAGCGCAGTCCCGCTGACGCTGCGTTTGACGATGTCACCGATTCTGTCGAAAGCCGCGTACGACTGTGGCGTGCCCAACTCGCCGGCAACGCCGACGGGCAGCACCCACGCCTTATGATCCTTGCTCGTCACGACCGAGCGCAGGGGTGGCGTGCTGATGAAATCCTGCAACATCAGGACATCTCGCGTGTCCTGGCGCAGCGCGTCCACCACTTTGCGGTAAGTCGCTTCGTCGGCCGGGCCAAGCCCCTTGTCGTTGGTCAGGACCACCAAGAGCAGGTCTTCTGAGCCCGATTCGTGAAACGCTTCGGTCATCTTTCGGGCGGTGACGTTCGACGGTGCATCGCTGGGCAGGATGGCGAGCGGATGCTTCTGGGCCATCTCGCCCAACGACGGCAGCGTCAGCGGTAGCGCGGCCGCAACCGCAAGCCAGATCCCGATCACTACCCAGGGCCATCGCACCACAAAGTCGGCTAGCCGTCGCATATTACCCTCGCCCCAGATCGGCGCACCGATGTGCGCCCGCCGGCCCTACCCATCGAACGAACTCACGCTACGCGACGCGTCCCCAGTGCCCGCTACCAGCGACTCGCCCGCACACGGATTTCATCGCCGCCATGTAACGCCTGACTGATTTCAGGGCGACGGGATTGTCGGGATGCATGATCGCCATGACCGTGCCCTCGCTGTACCGGAATACATAAATGGTCAGTTGGTATGAGTACCGACCGTCAGGATAAATTCCGATGTTGTTCGCCAGACCCATGTCGGCCGCGGCAAGAATCGCATTCAGCGGAGCGGCGCCGCCATGAAAGAAGTTGGAAACCGGAAAGTTTGGTCGCGGCCAACTCAACGATGGCGCCAATTCCAACACCCGGTAGTAGGGCACCTTCGCCATATCCAGACTCGAATCAAAGCAAGCCTGCGCTGCCCATGCGGCATCGCCGAAGGACGCCGCTGCTATGGGCACGGTGATTGGAATCAGGCCGGTGAACCAGCCCTGTGTCATGAAATTGTCCGAGGCGGTGCGCGAATCCCGTGGAGTGAGACCGTAATACGTGAGCGCGCCCGTGAATTCATGCTCGAGCAAGGCGAAGCAGGCGAACAAGCCGCCGACGAAGCGCGCGCCGGCGGCAGTGCAGGCTGATTCGAATCGCTCCGTCTGTGCCGGGTCCATCAGATGTTCGGAGGTCATCTGACTATTACTCGCCTGCAACGGATTACCCAGCGGCAGCGGGAATTCAGGAAAACCGCCATTGTTGTTCTCGGCGAAGTCAATCCACGCGCGCACCTCAGGCGAATCCACGGTCAGGGCCGACGTGTACTCGCGTTCACGAATGCAGAAATCATCGAAGCTGCCGGCATCGGGAAGAACAAGCGCGTTACCGCCTGCACTCAACGCCGTGTACATCCCGTTGGCTTCCATCATGGTCGTGCCGATCAATGTCGCGTCCCCGTGGACGTGATCCATGGCAGCAAAGAAAGTGAAGTGGTCTTCACCCTGAATGATTCCGAAGGTGAAGCAGCCCCATTCCAGTGGACTCGGTATCGCCACCACATGACCGTGTATTTCCTCGACCGTCATCTGGCCATGATCGACGGGGATAAATTCAATATCGGCAGGATCGCTAATGGTATGTCTGACGAACTCTCGTTCGTCGTCGGTCCGCTCGAACCAACTGCTGAACGTGTCGTGCCGGCGCAGGTATGCGTTGACGGCGACGTTCATGGCGGAGACGTCACACTTGCCAGGCACTTCACAGGTGGCGATGATCTGCCGGGAAAAATCTAGCCCAGCGGACGTCCGTTCACTGTAGTTGCGAAGGTGTTGGCTCTGCATGTAGCTGACCGGTACGGAACTGATCGGTGCTCGTCGGGCCGTTTCCCGAGCCTCGGCCGTGGGGTGCCAGGAGGTGACCGAGCCAGGGCTTAACGACCATTCATCAAGTGCCCCAACAGTTATCTTCCCGATGCGCAAAACGTCGCCCTTCCCGGCTTCGCCAACTCCCCGTCCGGTACCGCTCTTTGCTGGATCAACTTACACTCCATTCGTCCGTGCTCGCTCATGGCGACCGTGGCCGCGGAGGGTCACGGGTGACTACACAGGCGCACGTGCAATAGTGGTCCGTCGTAGGCGACCCGGGAGCGCCGCGGATGGAGCGTGACATCCACGTTTTGACTGCCAAGTTAATTAATCTCACCGTCGAGTAAGGTAACCCTTACCCCCGAGTAGGGAGGGCAACGGCATGGGATCAGCCGAGCTTTCGATTGAATCCATCCCGCGTTTCGCCATCGTCGGCTACGCGGCCCGCTTCCCCGGCGCGGCAAACGTCGACGAGTTCTGGGACGTGTTGCGGCAAGGCCGGGACGCGATTTCGGAGGTGCCGCAGGACCGATGGGACGTCGAGGAGTTCTTCGACCCGGAACCCGGCGCACCCGGCAAAGTCGTCACCCGCCGTGCGGGTTTCGTCGATGACGTATCGGGTTTCGACGCGCCGTTCTTCGGCATGTCGACGCGCGAGGTCAGGTTGATGGATCCCCAGCACCGGATCTTGCTGGAGACGGCATGGCGCGCGGTCGAGCATTCGGGGACGGCGCCGACCGCTCTGGCCGACACCAACACGGGTGTCTTCATCGGTTTGGCCACACACGACTACCTGGGAATGGCATCCGACGAGCTGACGTACCCCGAGATCGAGGCCTACATGGCCATCGGGACGTCCAACGCCGCGGCGGCGGGCCGGATCAGCCATCGGCTGGGCCTGCAGGGGCCGGCCGTATCCGTCGACACGGCGTGCAGCTCGTCGCTGGTGGCGATCCACCAAGCGTGCCAAGCGCTTCGCTTAAATGAGTGTGATCTGGCGCTGGCCGGCGGAGCGAACGTCCTGCTCACCCCGGCGACCATGATCACCTTCTCCCAGGCGCAGATGCTCGCGCCCGACGGCCGGTGCAAGACATTCGACGCGGCCGCCGACGGCTACGTGCGCGGCGAGGGATGCGGCGTCATCGTGATCAAGCGCCTCGAGGACGCGATCCGCGACGGCGACCGGATTCGGGCCGTGATCCGCGGCAGTGCGATCAACCAGGACGGCGCATCAGGTGGATTGACGGTGCCGAACGGCGTCGCCCAGCAGCGGGTGATCGCCGCCGCGCTCGAGCGCGCGGACCTCGAACCCCGCGATGTGGGCTACCTGGAAGCGCACGGCACCGGGACATCGCTGGGCGACCCCATCGAGGCACAGGCCGCGGGCGAGGTGCTGGGCGCCGGGCGCGAACCCGGCCAGCCTTTGCTGATGGGCTCGGTGAAGACGAACATCGGACACCTGGAAGCGGCCGCGGGCATCGCGGGCGTCATCAAGGTAATCCTGTCGCTCGAGAATGAGCTGTTGCCGCAGCATCTGCACTTTGAGAACCCGTCGCCCCACATTCCGTGGGATCGGCTGGCGGTGCAGGTGGTCCAGGAGGCGACCGCCTGGGAGCGCAACGGAAAGCCGCGCATCGCGGGGATCAGCTCGTTCGGGTTCGCCGGGACGAACGCCCACGTGATTCTCGAGGAAGCGCCCAAGCAACCGGCACAGCCTCCCTCGGCGCCAGTACCGGTCGGGCAGCCCGGCGACCGACGGTTCAGCATCCTTCCGCTTTCCGCGCGAACGCCCGCCGCGTTGGTGCGGCTCGCCGACGAATACCGCGGCTGGCTGAGCGGCAATCCCGAGGCTTCCCTGGCCGACGTGTGCTTCACCGCCGGGGCGGGGCGAGCGCACCTGGAGCACCGCGCCGCATTGGTCGTCAACTCCCGAGAATCCGCCGTGGAGCTGCTCGGCGCGCTCGCGGACGACCGCCCGGCACCCGGTCTGTTTCGTGGCGAATCCCATGCCACCCCGAAGACGGCGTGGCTGTTCACGGGTCAAGGCAGCCAATACCCCGGCATGGCCCGAGAGTTGTTCGACACCGAGCCGGTGTTCGCCGAGACGCTGAATCGCTGCGCCGCCGCGGTCGCCGAGGTTCTCGAAAAGCCCTTGCTCGACGTGATTTTCGACGTGGACGGTCCGGACGCCGAAACGACGCTGCGGCAAACCAGTTACGCGCAGCCCGCGTTGTTCGCCGTGGAGATGGGCCTGGCCCGCCTCTGGCAGTCGTGGGGCTTCGAGCCGAACGTGGTGCTGGGCCACAGCGTCGGTCAGTATTCGGCGGCCTGCGTCGCGGGCGTGTTCAGTCTCGAGGACGGCGCGCTGCTGATGGCCGAGCGCGGTCGCCTCTTCGGCAGTTTGGCTGCCGGCGGTCGGATGGCCGCGGTGTTCACCGCCGCCGCACGCGTCGAGAGCCTGACCGACGAGTTCCCGAGTCTCTCGGTTGCCGCCTACAACGGCGCCAACACCGTGTTGTCCGGGCCTGCAGCGGATCTGGAGAAGGCGGTCGCCGGACTGGCGGCCGACGGTGTCCGGTGCGACTGGCTGGAAACCAGCCACGCTTTCCACTCGGCGTTGCTCGATCCGATTCTCGGCGAATTCGAGTCGTATGCGGAGCGCTTCGATTTTCGTACGCCGCAACGGATCCTGATTGACAATGTCACCGGCTCCGCGCTTGGCCGCAGCGTCAAGCTCGATGGCGCCTACTGGCGCCGGCACGCGCGTCAACCGGTGCAGTTCGCCAAGAGCGTGCACACCCTTGCCGATTTGAATTGCAAGGTGCTACTCGAAATCGGACCGCGACCGGTGCTCACTGCCGCAGCGCTGGGCGCGTGGCCTGACCCGGCCAGTGCGCCGCGGGCGATCGCGTCGCTGTGTCGAGGCAGCGCCGACCACCGACAGATCAGCGAAGCCGTTGCGGACGCGTACGCCCTTGGGTATCTCCCGAAATTCGATGCCTTCCGCCAGGCGAACGCGCGAAAGCTCGACCTGCCCACTTACCCGTTCGAGCGCCGCCAGTACTCGTTCCGCGACAATCAGGATCAACCCAAACAACAACACGTCGCCGCGAGCACCCAGGCCGTCCGTCTTCTCGAGGACGGCCGGATCCAGGAACTCGCGGCCCTGCTCGATGGCGAAAACACCGACAATCGAACGCTGAGTGTGCTGAGCAAGCTTGCGGCACAACATAATCAGCAGCGCACCACTCAGTCCATCGCGGACGACCGCTACGAGATCCGCTGGGAGAAATCTCCGACTCCGCTCGCCGGTGCGGAAACCGTCGGGGGATCCACCTGGATCGTCATCGGCGATGACACCGACGCGCTTGCGCCTCTGGTCGACGCGCTGACTGCGCGCGGTGATCAGCACCGGATCGTCGGGTTGCCGGTGTCCGACGCTGACGCCGAGGAGCTCGTGATCGCGTTGAGCGCTGCGGCGGCGGAAGATTCGACGCTGCGCATTGTGCACGTCGCGGCGCTGGGCTCCGGTACGACGACGACTATGCGGTCGCTGTTGCGGATGCAACACCGAATCCTGAGCGGAACACGGCGGCTCTTCCGCGTCGTGACCGCCGCTGAGCTGCGGGCGCCCATCTGGCTGGTGACCCGTGGCGCACAGCGCGTCACCGACGCGGACACCGTCGCGCCGGACCAAAGTTGCCTGTGGGGATTCGGTCGCGCCGCGGCGCTGGAGCTTCCGCAAGTATGGGGCGGCCTTGCGGATATTGCGGACGGCACCACCGAGGAGTGGACACGGTTCATCAACCGGATCACGGCGGAGAGCGACTCGGCTGTCAGGGACGACCAGATCGCGCTACGCGATCAAGCCGTCTACACCGCGCGGCTGGTTCGGCGCACCCAGCAGCCGAGCGGTACGCCGCTGGAACTGCGCGACGACGCAACCTATTTGGTGACCGGCGGACTGGGTTCGATAGGGCTGGAGATCGCTGGTTACCTGGCTGCGCGCGGCGCCCGACACCTGGTGCTGACCAGTCGACGCGCCCCCAGCGATGACGTGCGGCGTCGCATCGATGGTCTCGGTGAGCAGTACGGCTGCGAATTCCACGTCGCCACCGCCGATGTCGCCGATGCACACGACGTCGCGCGCCTGTTGACCAGCCTGCAGGCCGAGCTGCCGCCGTTGGCCGGCATCGTCCATGCGGCAGGCGAGATCGGTACCACCGCGCTGAGCGACGTGGATGACGCGGAAGTGGATCGGGTGTTCGCCGGGAAGGTATGGGGTGCATGGCATTTGAGCGAGTCGGCTGCTGAGCTGCAGCTCGACTTCTTCATCAGCACCTCTTCGATCGCCTCGGTGTGGGGTGGGTACGGCCAGACAACGTACGGCGCCGCGAACGCCTTCCTCGACGGGCTGGCCTGGCGCCTGCGCGAGCAGGGCATATCAGGCACAAGCGTCAATTTCGGTCCGTGGTCAGGGGGCATGGCGGACGCGGAATCTCGTGCGCGACTTGACCAGCGCGGCGTCCGAACCCTGTCACCCGCCGATGCACTGGCGGGCCTGGCCGATGTCGTGGCGGCTGCGACGGCACAGGGCCCCGCACAAGGAGTCGTGGCCCGAATCGACTGGGCGCGGTTCCTGCCGCTCTATCAGCAGGCGGGGCGGCGTGCGTTCCTGGCCGAGCTGGAGCCCGAGGCGCCGGGCGCCGCGCCGGCCGTGACGGCGTCCGGAAAGACTGAGCTGGTCGAGCGGCTCGCGAATGCTCCGGTGCGACAGCGCAAGAAACTGCTGACCGATTATCTGCGCGCCGCGGTCGCGGAGGTGACTCGGGTGGACACCGCGGAGATCCGCGAGGACGCGGGGTTCTTCGACCTCGGCATGGATTCGCTGATGGCCGTCGAATTGCGGCGCCGCATCGAGCAAGGAGTGGGCCGCGAGATTCCCGTCACGCTGGTGATGGATCATCCCCGTCTGTCCGATCTGGCAGATTATCTGCTCGGCGAGGTGCTCGGGCTCACCGAACAGACCAAACCGGTGCCTGCGCAGACGTCAGTGACGACGACGCCCACCAACGAACCGATCGCGATCGTCGCGGTGTCGTGCCGCTTCCCCGGTGCGCCCGACCCGGAAGCCTTCTGGGAGGTGTTGTCCGGCGGTGTCGATGCGATCCGGGAGGTCCCCGAGGACCGCTTCGACATCGACGAGTTCTACGACTCGGACCC
>NZ_JAFAUS010000207.1 GCF_019243155.1 Mycobacterium sp. | reverse complement strand
CGGCCGTGACGACAGATCCGTCGGGATCCTGGCCGCTTTGGCGGCCGCAACCGACCATCGCCGCACCACCCTGCTGAATGCCGGCGCGCAGCTGAATCGCCTTCTCGATCAGCTCAATTCGATCGTCAGCACCGACACCGGCCCCTCGACCGTCTCCGCGCTGGTCGAGGCGACGCGAGGGTTGCAGCAGACGGCACCCGACCTTTTGGACGCGCTGCATCGGGCCGTCGGGCCGATGCAGACCTTCGCCGAGACGCGCGCGCAGTTGGCTTCGCTGATCTCGGGCGCCGATAACACGGTTGGCACGACGCGCCAATCGTTCGACAACCACATCGACCAGCTCATCGGAATCACCACCGACTTCACGCCGGTGCTCGGGATATTGGCGATGAAATCCAACAACTTCGTACCCGCGGTTGCAAAGCTGGACAACCTGGGCACCAAGTTCATGGACGAGGTCTGGAACCCGCAACAGAACCTCGGCAACATGCGCGCGATGCTGACGTTCACCCCCAGTTCCACCTACACACGCGCCGACTGCCCGCACTACGGAGACCTGAAGGGGCCCAGCTGTTTCACCGCCCCGCTCATACCGGTGCGCCCGGACCTCCCGGAAGTCCTGCTGCCGCAGAACTATCAGCCGCCCAAGGATCTGGCGCCGCCGCCGGGCACGGTGATAGGCCCGGACGGGAACCTCGTCGCCGTCGGCCCGCCGCTGATCAACGGCCCCCCCAATTTGACCGACCCGAATCCGCCACTGGCCCCGGGCATTACGCCGTCGCCGCCGGTGCCGGGCAGCGCCAACCCCGATAACCCGAATCCGGGGGCACCCGCGTCGCCGTCGGATCAGCAACCGTGGGTCGCGCCGGTGGCGCCCAAGGCGCCCTGGATTCCGCAAGCCTCTTTCGGCGGTAACGTCGGGCCGGTCGGCAGCCAACAAGAGCGAAACATGTTGACTGTCATCACCGGCCGACCCGCCTCCGATGCGACCCAGCTGCTCCTGGGGCCGATCGCACGCGGGACGACGGTGTCGGTGACCCATCCTCCGCCGGCGGGGGGTCCGAGATGAAATTTCGCGGCCCGCTCATCGGCCTGACGCTTTTCATGATCGTCGCGTTGACGCTCACCTGGCTGGTTTATGTGAGCCTGCGCCGCGACGTGGCCGGCACGACCGCGTCGTACAGCGCGGTGTTCACCGACGTGTACGGGCTTCGCGAAGGCGACGACGTCCGGATGGCCGGGGTACGGGTCGGCCGCGTCGAGAAGATCGAGTTGGACCACGACCTCGCGAGGGTTTCATTCGTCGTGCAGACCGAACAGCGCTTGTACGGCAACACCGTTGCGTCGGTGACGTACCAGAACATCGTCGGCCAGCGCTATCTCGGCCTGTCGTTGGGCAAGGAAGGATCGCAGCAGCTGCTGTCCCCCGGCAGCGTCATCGGCCAGGAACGTACCGAACCGTCCTTCGACGTCACTGCGCTGCTCAACGGTTACGAGCCGCTCTTCAGCCTGTTGAACCCCCAGGACGCCGACAACCTCACCAAGGGCATCATCGCGTCGCTGCAGGGCGACACCTCTTCGCTGACCACCCTGGTCGGCCAAACATCGACGCTCACACAGACATTCGCAGGCAAGGATCAGGCCCTCGGTGACGTGATCACCAGCCTCAACAAGGTGATGGGCAATCTTGCCGCGCAAAACGACAACCTTGACGGTGTCATCACCCAGGCCCGCGACGTGGTCGGCAACCTCGACCGGCGTCGGCCGGAATTGCAGGCCTCCATCGGTTCGCTGTCGCGGGTGATGGGCCGGCTGTCGGCCTCGGCGTCGGACGTGTACCCGTCCCTGCGGGAATTCATCGACCGCAAGCCGGGTGTGGCCAGACACCTGATGGACGTCGAACCGCAGGTGGCTTACTTCGGTGACAACATCCCTCTGCTTCTGAAAGGGCTTGCCCGCGTCGGCAATCAGGGCGCCTACGGCAACGCCTACGTGTGCGACGTGAACTTCATGGGGTTCTTCCCCGGCCTCAACGACGTGGTGCCGATCATCATCAACGCCGCCACACCGGGAAACCGGGCGTGGCACACCCCACGGTGTAGGAGCACGGCCGATGGTTGATGCACTACTGGCGCCCCGCCGCACGCCGCGGAAAAGGCGTCCGCTGGAAAGCTATAACAAGACGTGGCTCGGGTTCGTCGCCGCCGCGGTGGTCGCTGTGGTGATCGGGGCCATGCTGCTGATCCACGCCCTCGGGGTCGGTTACCGCCACTACACCGCGGAGTTCCTGCAGGCCGCATCGCTGCGCCCCGGAAACCCGATCGTCGTGGCGGGCATTCCCGTGGGCAACGTCACCAGCATGAAACTCGACGGCGATCACGTCGAGGCCGGCCTGAAGATTCGTGACAACGTGGCGCTGGGCAAGGATTCCAGGGCGAAGATCAAGGTCACCACCATCCTCGGTTCGCGCTACCTCTCGCTGGAGCCGGGCGGGCCGGCGTCGCTGCCCGACAGCACCTTCGATTTGTCGCACACCGAGGCTCCCTATGACCTGCAGGCCGCATTGCAGGATGCCACAACGACTTTCGAGCAGGTCGACTCCGACAGATTTGCGCAGTCGCTGGCCGTCCTGGGCAAGCAACTCGAGGGCCTGCCCGCGGTGGTGCCGCAGGCGATTCACAACATCGACTCGCTGTCGTCGATCATCGCACTGCGACGCGATCAAGTCGGGACCCTTTTGAAAAGCACCGAGCAGGTCACCAACACCCTGCGCCGCCAGCAAGCCGGCATCGGCAACCTGGTCAACCAGGGACAGGACCTGTTGGGCCAATTCGTCGCGCGGCGAGCCGTTTTCCACGCCATGATGCAGTCGCTGACCAGCCTGGTCGACACGATGAGCCAGATCGTTGTCAACGACCAGTCCGGCCTGGATTCGCTGATCAAGGACATGCGTGACTTCACTTCCATGATGGGGGGACACGACGACCTGGTGCGCAACATGTTGCAGGTGTCGCCGATCTTCTTCCGCGAGGCGGCCAACCTCACCGGTGACGGTGACGCGATCAACTTCAACGCCCCCAACGTCCCGGCCATCGACTCGTGGATGTGCGCAATCAGCGGGCGCGCCAAGCAGTTCGGGATGATCCAGTACTTCAAGGACTGCAAATGAGGAGGGCCATCGCGATTGTCGCCGCCGTGGCGGTGGTGGCAGCCGCAGTCGGCTTCGGCTGGTGGTACCTGGGTCCGGACGACGACACGATCACGGTGACAGCCCAATTCGACAGTGCCTCCGGGCTGTACGAGGGCAATGTGGTTGCGGTACTGGGCATGCCGGTGGGCAAGGTCACCAAGATCACCGCCAAGGGCCGCTACGTGGAGGTCGAGTTCACCGTCGACCGGCACGTCAAGGTGCCCGCCGCGGCGCAGGCCGTCACCGTGTCGACGTCGATCCTGACCGACCGGCAGATCGAACTCACACCGCCCTATCGCGGCGGTCCCGTCCTGGAGAACCACGACACCATCGGCCTGACCCGAACCAAGACGCCGGTCGAATTCAGCCGCGTGCTCAGCGTTCTCGACAAGGTGACCAAGTCGCTGGAGGGGGACGGCCACGGCGCTGGTCCCATCGCCGACGTGCTCAACAACGGCGCGCAGACCGTCAACGGCAACGGCCCGCAGATCAAGACCGCGCTCGGCCAACTGTCTAAGGCGCTGCGGCTCTCCAGCGACGGCGGCGCGGCCACCCGCGAGCAGATCACCGCGATCGTCAAGAACATCAGCACGCTCTTCGACGCGGTGGCCGCCAATGACACCAAACTGCGCGAATTCTCCTCCACACTGCACGAGGTCAGCGACGTCGTCGCCGACGAGGACATCGGCAGCGGCACCACCGGCCGCAAGCTCGACCAACTGGTCGAGCGGGCCGGCGACCTGTTGGACGCCAATCGCGACAACATCAAAGAGGCTCTGCTCAAAGGCAATAAGACGTTGCAGGCGGTGACGGATCAGCGACGCGATCTCGCCGAGCTTCTTGACGTGGCGCCCTTGGTCGCCGACAACGCCTACAACATGATCGACCGGGCCAACGGCAGCGTGCGGGCGCGTTTCCTCACCGACCGCTTGTTGTTCGACAGTCAATACACCAAAGAGATCTGCAACCTGATGGGGCTTCGGCAACTGGGATGCAGCACCGGGACGCTGCAGGACTTCGGGCCGGATTTCGGGCTGACCTACGTGCTGGACGGCATGGCCGCGATGGGGCAGAAATGACGGCGGGGCGCGCGCGATGCGCGCTGGCGATGGCCACGGCGGCGCTGACCATTTCAGGGTGCGGCACGAACGGCCTTGCCAGCCTTCCCCTTCCGGCACCGGGTCTGGGGTCGGGTGGATACACCCTGACCGCGATCTTCTCCAACGCGCTCAACCTTCCGATGAACGCCAAGGTGAAGCTCGCCGGCGCCGACGTCGGGCAGGTCGAGTCGATGGTCGCGCGCAACTACACGGCGGTCACCACGCTGCGCATCCGCGACGGCGTTCTACTACCCCAGGGCAGCACCGCCGAATTACGCACCGCCACACCGCTCGGCGATGTGTTCGTGGCCGTCAAACCACCCGCCAGTGATCCCGCGAGCACGGCGCTTTTGAAGAACGGCGACACCATCGGCCTGGATTCGACGGCGGCCGCCTCGACCGTCGAGTCGGTGCTCAGCTCGGCGGCGATCCTGGTGAACGGCGGAGCGGTACGCAATTTCACCAACATCATCAACGGTTTCGGCAAGGCGACCGGCGACCAGGGCCAGGCTTTCGGAACCCTGATCAGAAAGTCCAACCAACTGGTCGGCACCCTGGACGCCCGGTCCGACCAGATCTCGGGGGCGTTGACCCAATTGTCGCGTCTGGCCGACCAACTCGACGCCAAAGACCGCACCATCGCCGATCTGATGGCGGCGGCTAACCCGGCCACGTCGGCCCTGGCCGACAACACCGACCAACTGTCGAACCTCGTCACACAGGTCGGCGACACCACCCGCCTGCTTGCCAGATTCCCGTCGATCGGCGGGACCGACACGAGCGGCCGCAGCATCATCCGCGACATCAACACGATCGCCGGCGCCGCCAACGACGTCGCCGTGAGCCCGGACACCAGCTTTCTGGCGATCAACCGGCTGATCGCACCGCTGGTGAAATCCACGGCGGGGAACCAGATTTCGGTGAACGTGGGCGTGGACAAGATCATGCTCGGATCGCTCCCCGACATCGGCTTCCCCGGCGACATCGGACTGCACGGGCCGCACCACTACAACGTGAACCTGCTCGTCGGCACCCTCAAGTACACCCTGTGGCGTCTGCAGGAGCGCGTCGTCGGCCGGGGACCGAACTCGCCGCAGGTGCCGGTGATACCGGACCCCGTCGTACCCGGGCAGATCGACATTGTGCCTGGGGCCCCCGGACCCCCGCCTGCCCCTCCGGCACCGGGGACACCGCCATGATCGGCTCGATGGCTGATGGCATCGTCCGCACGGTTCGGGCGGCGCACCGGCAACAAGTCTGGCTCTCGGTCGCCGGCCTGGCGCTGACACTCGTTGTCGCGACGGCCTACCTGCTGACCGGCGCGTTGCGCATCACGCCGTTCGCATCGTCGTACAAGGTCACCGTGCAGTTGCCGGAATCCGGTGGCCTGCTGCCCAATCAGGACGTCGCGCTGCGCGGTGTGCGGATCGGACGGGTCGAGTCGCTGCAGATCACCGACCGCGGCGTGAACGCCGTCGCAAGCATCTCCTCGCAGGTGAAGATCCCCGCGTCCAGCCTCGCGCACGTCTCGGCGCTGTCCCCGGCCGGCGAGCAGTACATCAACTTCGAAGCCGAATCCGATGCGGGCCCATTTCTGCACGACGGCAGCGTCATCGTGCTCGACCACACCAGTGTCCCGGTCAGCCTGGCCCAGTTGCTCGGCGACGCCGACGGGATGCTGGCGCAGGTCGACCCACACAAAATTGAGCTGATCAAGAAGGAACTGAGCATGAGCAAGGAGGGCCCGGCGAAGCTGGCCGCCATCGTCGACGGCGGTACCTTCCTGCTTTCCACCCTCGATTCGGTGCTGCCGCAAACCACCAGCATCATCAAGACCAGCCGGGTGGTGCTCAATTTGGCGGCCGACAAGAACGCCGGTCTGGCCGCCACCACCACCGACCTCGACCGCACTCTGAGTGGGGTTGCCAGAATGCAGAACGGCTACCGGCATCTGACGGCCCAAGCACCGCATGCACTTTCGGGCGTCGACAATCTGTTCGCCGACAACTCGGACACCATGGTGCAATTGCTCGGCAGCATGGCCACCATGTCGCAACTGATGTACCTGCGAGTGCCGGCGCTCAATGCGCTCTTCCCCAGCTACCGCGGGTCGGTGCTGGACGCGGTGGCCAGCGCCTTCCACGATCACGGCGTGTGGGCGACGGCTGACCTCTACCCCCGCTACGTGTGCGACTACGGGACGCCGTCGCATCCGCCGTCCTCCGCCGACTATTACGAGCCGTTCATGTACACGTATTGCCGTGACGACGACCCCGCGGTCTCCATCCGAGGGGCCAAGAACGCGCCGCGACCGGGCGGCGACGACACCGCAGGCCCGCCCATGGGTGCGGACCTTGGACGCAGAACCGATCCAACGCCCAAGGGCCGCTACACGATTCCCACGCCCTACGGCGGCCCGAATCTGCCGATCGAACCGCCGCACTAGAAGGAGAAGATGGTGGTCACTGTAGCCAAAAAAGAAGACGAGAAGGACGAGAAGCTCGAGGCGCCGATATCGGAAGACGCCGCCGCGGAGGAGACTCGGGGCGAGGACTCCCCCGACGAGACCGACGACGAACTCGACGAGATCGATGACGATCTCGACGAAGACGCTGAGGATCTCGAGGAAGACGCTGACGAACTCGAAGACGCTGACGAACTCGAAGCGGCAGAAGAGGACGAAGACGAGACAGACGACGAAGAAGGCGGCGGGCTGCTCAAACGCAAGCGCGCCAAGTCCGATCGGCGCAAGCGCCCGTGGGGGCGCTACGCGCGTCGCAGCGCGCTGCCGCTGTTACTCGTTGCCTCACTTGCTGTTTCGGGGTGTCTGGGGTGGAAGCTGTGGCAGGAGCATCAGGTCAAGCTGGCGGGCCAGCAAGCCCAGCAGGCCGCCGTCGCGTACGCGCAAGTGCTCACGAGCATCGACTCGAACAAGGTCGACGACAACTTCCGGCAGGTGCTCGACGGCGCGACCGGCGAGTTCAAGGACATGTACACCCAGTCCAGCGTGCAGCTCCGGCAACTGCTGATCGACAACAAGGCGAGCGCGCACGGGGTGGTGGTGGACTCGGCCGTCCAGTCCGAGTCCACGAACAAGGTTGTCGTGCTGGTGTTTATCGACCAGACCGTGGCCAACACGGCGGCGCCCGACCCGCGAATCGACCGCAGCAGAATCAAGATGACCATGGAGAAGGTCGACGGACGCTGGCGGGCAGGCAAGGTCCAGCTGCTGTGATGCGCAGGCTGCTGGCGACGCTCGTATTGGCCGCCGCCGCAACGGTTCCCAACGCCGCGAAGGTACACGCGTCCGCGCCGTCGTTCTGCGGCGACCTGGGCGGTAACTGGGACGGCCAGTACTGCCACGCCTCGGTGACCTCCGAGCGTAACGCCGTGCGGGACATCAAGGTCGCCGTGCCCGACGACCTTGTCGACAACCCGACCACGGGACCGGCGATCCGCGACTACCTGCGCACCCTGGTGAACAACTGGCGCAACGCCAACGCGCACATGGCGGCCGACAGCTACGGCGAGGAGGACTTCGAGGTATTCCACCACGCCAACCTGCTGAGCGCGGTGTTCCACGAGGACTACCACGCCGACGGGCCGCAACCCAACAACGCCTACCGGACCTTCACGTTCGACATGGCAAGTGGCAGAAGGGTTCAGCTGACGGATCTGACCACATCGAATCCGCTGACCGCTATCCCACCGCTAGCGCAGCCCTTCATCCAGACCGCGCTCAATCAGGCTCCGCCACCGCACGATCCGGGCACCTACCCGTTCCTCGTCGACCGCTGGACCCCCGACAAGGTGTACTCCGGGGCGTACAAGGCGTGGGCGCTGACGCCCGACGAGTTGATCCTGTACATGCCCGACTACCCGGTGGCCCACGACGAGCCGCTGGACTTCACGCCCGGCGCCCTGCAGTGGTTCATGGACGGGGGCACCGTCCAGGCCCACATCCCGCTCTCGGCCCTGGGTTCAGTGCTGCGCGTGTGAACTCTGCGGCTGGGGGGAATTGAGAAATATGCCCGACGCCGACACAGATGATGTGCTTACCGACGAAAGGAAGCACGCGCCAGACCCCGACGATCCGAGCAAACCGGAGTCGCCCGACGACCTGACGCAGTCTTCATGGCTGTTCGTGCTGCGAAAGACGCTCCGCGAGTTCAGGAACGACCAGTGCACCGACCTGGCCGCCGCGTTGACCTATTACGCGGTGCTGTCGGTGTTTCCTGCGCTTCTGGTGATGGTCTCGATGCTCGGGGTGGTCGGTCAAGGCCAACGCACCACCAGCGCGCTGCTCGACGTCGCGGCCGATGTCGCGCCGGCATCCGCGGTCGATATGTTGCGGCAGCCTCTCACCCAGCTTGTCGAGAACCGTTCCGCCGGCCTCGCGCTGGTCGCCAGTGCCCTCGCCGCGTTGTGGACGGCGTCGGCCTATGTGGGCGCCTTCGGCCGGGCGATGAACCGCGTTTACGGATTCGCCGAGGGGCGGCCGGTGTGGAAGCTGCGCCCGCTGCAGCTGTTGCTTACCTTGGCGGCCCTGACGTTGGCCGCAACGGTGGCCTTGATGCTCGCGATCAGCGGCCGGGTAACCCATGCCGTCGCGGCCGCCTTGCGGTTGGGCGATGCGGCTCAAACGGTATGGACGTTAGCCAAGTGGCCGGTGATCCTGCTGTTTGTCACGCTCGTAGTCGCCGTGCTTTACTACGCCACCCCCAACGTCGCGCAACCGAAATTCCGCTGGCTCAGCGTCGGATCGTTGGTCGCCATCGTGGTGTGGGTGCTCGCCTCCGTCGGATTCGGCTTCTACGTCGGCAATTTCGGCCACTACGACGGGACATACGGCGCACTGGCCGGCGTCATTGTGTTCCTGCTGTGGCTGTGGATCACCAACCTGGCTCTGATGTTCGGCGCGGAGCTCGACGCCGAACTAGAGCGCGGCCGCCAATTGCAGGCCGGAATCGCCGCCGAACGAGACTTGCAACTACCACCCAAAGACACCCGCGTCGTCGAGAAGAACGAGGCTGCGGAAAAGAAAGACGTGCGACGCGGCCTTCGGCTACGCCGCACCCGCGGCCGGCGCGGCTGACTCGTCGGCGACACACGCCGTTTCGGCGGGCAGTGCGAACTGGACCAACGCTGGGCTCAGTCCTCCGGGTTGTAGCCGAGGTTGGGGCCGAGCCAGCGCTCGGCTTCCTGCAGCGTCCAGCCCTTGCGCTTCGCGTAGTCGGCGACCTGATCTTGGGCCATCCGGCCGACCACGAAGTATTGCGACTGCGGGTGCGAGAAATACCAGCCGCTGACGGCGGCACCGGGCCACATCGCCATCGACTCGGTCAGCTCGATGCCGGTCCGCTCTGTGACGTCCATCAACTTGAAGAGGGTCGCCTTCTCGGTGTGCTCCGGGCAGGCCGGGTAGCCGGGGGCGGGGCGGATTCCCTGGTACTTCTCATCGATGAGTGCGTCGTTGTCCAACTGCTCGTCGGGCTGGAATCCCCAGAACTCCTTGCGGACCCGTTGGTGCATCCGTTCGGCGAAAGCCTCCGCCAGCCGGTCTGCGATCGACTCCAGCAGGATCGCGCTGTAGTCGTCGACGGCTGCCTTGAACTCCGCGATCTTGTCCTGGCTGCCGAGCCCCGCGGTGACGGCGAAGGCGCCGACGTAGTCGGCCAGACCGGTGTCCTTGGGCGCGATGTAGTCGCCCAGCGACCGGTTCGGGATGCCCTCCCGGTGCTCGCCCTGCTGGCGCAGGTTGTGCAACGTGGTCAGCACCTCGGTACGGGTGTCGTCGGTGTAGACCTCGATGTCTTCAGAACCCGAGCCGACCGCGTTCGCCGGGAAGAATCCGATCACCCCGTTGGCGGTCAGCCACTTCTCCTTGATCAGGGTGTCGAGCATCTCCTGGGCGTCGTCGTACAGCTTGCGGGCGGCCTCGCCCGAGGCCGGGTTGTTGAGGATGTCGGGGAACTTACCCTTCATCTCCCACGCGTTGAAAAACGGCTGCCAGTCGATGAACTCGCGCAGCTCGGCGAGGTCGTAATCGAGGAACTCCCGCAGGCCCAGGCCCTGGGTCGGCACCGGCGGCACGTAGCCGTCCCACTCGATCGGCGTCCGGTTCGCGCGGGCCATCTGGAGCGTCAGCATCGGCCGCTCGTTCTTCTGGGAGTGCCGTTCGCGCAGCGATGCGTAGTCCTTCTCGGTGGTCGCCGTCACGTTAAACAAATAATTGTCGTCCAGGAGCGCCGCGGCGACCGGCACCGAGCGGGACGCGTCCTTGACCCAGACCACCGGTCCGCTGCGCCGCGGCGAGATTTTCACGGCCGTGTGCGCGCGTGAGGTCGTCGCGCCACCGATCAGCAGCGGGATCTCCAGCCCTTGGCGTTCCATCTCGACGGCGAAGTTGACCATCTCGTCCAGGGACGGGGTGATCAGGCCGGACAGCCCGATGATGTCGGCGTCGTACTCCTCGGCCGCAGCCAGGATCTTCTCGGCGGGCACCATCACGCCGAGGTCGATCACTTCGAAGTTGTTGCACTGCAGGACAACACCGACGATGTTCTTGCCGATGTCGTGGACGTCGCCCTTCACGGTCGCCATGATGATGGTGCCGTTGGTGTCCTTGCCCGCGGCGGCGCCGGACTCTTCCTTCTCCTTCTCGATGAAGGGCAGCAGGTACGCGACGGCCTTCTTCATCACCCGGGCGGACTTCACCACCTGGGGCAGGAACATCTTGCCTGAGCCGAAGAGGTCGCCGACGACGTTCATGCCGTCCATCAGCGGGCCCTCGATCACCTCGATCGGGCGGCCGCCCGCGTCGGCGATCTGTTCGGCGACGGCAAGATGTTTTTGCCGCAGGTGGTGAAGTCGGCGCGCGTGATG
>NZ_JAFAUS010000085.1 GCF_019243155.1 Mycobacterium sp. | reverse complement strand
TTGTTTGTCCAGGCTCACGGCGTCGCTCCCCGTCTGCTACTCGTCGGTACCTCAGGTTAGCCCTGGCCCCCCGCCGGCGCGGGATGCGAACTCTGCGAACCGCGCCTTCGCAGCCGAGTACGCTTTGTTAAGTGTCCAAAACGTTCGTCGGTTCCCGCGTGCGCCAGCTGCGCAACGAGCGTGGATTCAGTCAGGCGTCGCTGGCCCAGATGCTGGAGATCTCCCCCAGCTACCTCAATCAGATTGAGCACGACGTCCGGCCGCTGACGGTAGCGGTGCTGCTGCGCATCACCGAGGTGTTCGGCGTGGACGCGACGTTCTTCGCCTCCCAGGACGACACCCGGCTGGTCGCCGAGCTGCGCGAGGTGACGATGGACCGCGACCTGGACATCGACGTCGACCCGACCGAGGTCGCCGAGATGGTGGGCGCTCATCCCGTGCTGGCCCGCGCGGTCGTCAACTTGCACCGGCGCTACCGGATCACCACCGCGCAGCTGGCGGCGGCCACCGAGGAGCGGTTCTCCGACGGAAGCGGCAGCGGGTCGATCACCATGCCGCACGAGGAAGTGCGCGACTACTTCTACCAGCGCCAGAATTACCTGCACGAGCTGGACACCGCGGCCGAGGACCTGACGATCAAGATGCGGCTGCACCACGGCGACCTGGCCCGCGAGCTGACCCGCCGGCTCACCGAAGTCCACGGGGTGCACATCAACCGGCGGATCGACCTCGGTGACACCGTGCTGCACCGCTACGACCCCGCGACTAAGACGCTGGAGATGGGCAACCACCTCGCCCCGGGGCAGCAGGTGTTCAAGATGGCCGCCGAGTTGGCCTATCTCGAATACGACGATCTGATCGACACCTTCGTCGAGGAGGGCAAGTTCACCAGCGACGAGTCGCACAAGCTCGCCCGGCTCGGGCTGGCCAACTACTTCGCCGCGGCCGCGGTGTTGCCGTACCGCCAGTTCCACGATGTCGCGGAAAACTTCCGCTACGACGTCGAGCGGTTGTCGTCGTTCTACTCGATCAGTTACGAGACCATCGCGCACCGGCTCTCGACGTTGCAACGGCCGTCGATGCGCGGCGTGCCGTTCTCGTTCATCCGGGTCGACCGGGCCGGCAACATGTCAAAACGCCAGTCCGCCACCGGTTTTCACTTCTCCTCCAGCGGCGGCACCTGTCCGCTGTGGAACGTCTACGAGACGTTCGCCAACCCGGGCACGATCCTGGTTCAGATCGCCCAGATGCCCGACGGGCGCAATTACATGTGGGTGGCCCGCACCGTCGAGCGGCGCGCAGCCCGGTATGGTCAGCCCGGTAAGACCTTCGCGATCGGGTTGGGCTGCGAGCTTCGCCACGCTCACCGGCTCGTGTACTCGGAAGGACTCGACTTGTCGGGGGATGTGGCGACACCGATCGGCGCGGGCTGCCGCGTCTGCGAGCGCGACAACTGCCCACAGCGTGCGTTCCCGGCCTTGGGACGCGCGCTCGACCTGGACGAGCACCGCAGCACGGTGTCTCCGTATTTGGTGAAACAGCCATGAGCACAACGCAAGACGGCCAGACCGGCCGCATTCCGTCGGGGCGGTTCCGTGAACTGGGCCCGGTCAACTGGGTGGTGGCCAGGTTGGCCGCCCGGCAGCTGCGGGTACCGGAGATGCATCTGTTCACCACGCTGGGACAACGCCGGATGCTGTTTTGGACCTGGGCGATCTACGGCGGCCGGCTACTGCGCGGCAAGCTGCCGACGATCGATACCGAGTTGGTTATCCTGCGGGTCGCGCACGTCCGCGCATGCGAATACGAGCTGCAGCACCACCGCCGGATGGCACGCAAGGCGGGTCTGGATTCGGACGCGCAGGCCGCGATCTTCGCCTGGCCGGGCGTCGCGGAAGGCGCCGCCCACCGGCTCAGCGCCCGCCAGCTCGCACTGCTGGCGGCGACCGATGAGTTCGTCAAGGACCGGACCGTCACCGACGCGACGTGGCAGCAGCTGGCCGGTCACCTGGACCGGCGCGAGTTGATCGAATTCTGCTTGCTGGCAAGCCAATACGACGGCCTGGCCGCGACGATGGCAACGCTGGCAATCCCGTTGGACAATCCGTCCGGTCAAACGTAGAGGTCGACCAGCACGGCCAGCGTCAACACCACGGGAAGCACCGGCAGGGCGAACGCGAACGCGGCCCACACCTGCTTCACACGGCGGCGCTGCCACCAGCCCCACGCGCCGGCGCCCGCCGCCAGCAGAATCGACAGCAGCAACACGACCAGGCTCCACACGCTCACCGTCGTCACGTCATCGCCGATCGAAATGGCAAGCAACCACAGCACATAACCGGCCGCCAAACCGCTGACGACACCCGCGACGGTCTCAGTGGTGACGGTGGTTCGCATCGGCGCTCAGAAGTTGATCATGTGGCCGGTCAGGCCATGGAAGCACTCCTGCAGCGCCTCCGACATGGTCGGGTGGGTGTGCACGTTGCGCGCCAGCTCGGTGGCGGTCAGGTCCCACTTCTGCGCCAGCGTCAGCTCGGGCAGCAGCTCGGACACGTCGTGGCCGACCAGGTGCCCACCCAGCAACTCCAAGTGCTTGGCGTCGGCTACCAACTTGACGAATCCGCTGGGGTCGCCCATGCCGTGCGCTTTACCGTTGGCGGTGAACGGGAATTTGGCCACCACGACGTCGTAGCCCTCGTCGCGGGCCTGCTCCTCGGTGAGCCCGAAGCTGGCCACCTGCGGCTGGCAGAACGTCGCGCGCGGCAGCATCCGGTAATCGCCGAGCGCCAAAGTCTCTGCGCCGGCGATGGTTTCGGCTGCCACCACCCCCTGCGCCTCGGCGACGTGCGCGAGCATGAGCTTTCCGGTGACGTCGCCGATCGCGTAGATGTGATCGACGTTGGTGCGCATGTAGTCGGTGATGCCGATCGCCTTGCGGTCGGTCAGCGCGACCCCGGCCGCCTCCAGCCCGAAGCCCTCGACGTTGGGCGCAAAACCGATGGCCTGCAACACTTTTTCGGCCTTGAGCTCCTCCGACTTACCGTCCTTGCTGACGGTCACCCGGACCACGGACCCGTCGTCGGAGATGGATTCGACCTTGGTTCCGGTCAGGATCTTGACACCCAGCTTCTTGAACTGCCTCTCGACCTCTTTGGACACCTCGGCGTCCTCGTTGGGCAGCGCGCGCGGCAGGAACTCGACAACGGTCACATCGACGCCGTAGTTCTTCAGCACATAGCCGAACTCCATGCCGATCGCCCCGCAACCGGCGATGATGATCGACTCCGGCAGCTCGCGGGACAGGATCAACTCCTCGTAGGTAACCACGTTGGCCGACAGCGACGTTCCGGGGACCAGGCGGGTGCTGCTGCCGGTGGCGATGATGGCGTTGTCGAACGTGA
>NZ_JAFAUS010000507.1 GCF_019243155.1 Mycobacterium sp. | reverse complement strand
CAGACCAACGAGGTCGGCCGATCCGCCGCGCTGATCGGCGGACTGCTGCGCATCAATGAATTCAAGTTGCCGGTAAGGCTTTTCGAGATCGGGACGAGCGCCGGCCTGAACCTGCGGGCGGACCACTACCGCTATCGCTTCGCCGATTTCCAGTGGGGACCGGCCGACTCGCCGGTGACCATCGACGATGCGTGGCAGGGCGTGCTGCCGCCCGACGGCGGGATGCGCATCGTCGAGCGGCATGGATACGACATCGCGCCCATCGACGTCACCGGCACCGACGGCGAGATGGCGGTGGTGAGCTACGTCTGGCCCGACCAGCAGGCGCGGCTGCAGCGGCTGCGCGGCGCCATCGAGGTCGCCCGCGCCGTCCCGGCAAGACTGGAGCGCAGGACGGCGGCCGACGCGGTCGCCGGTCTGACACTGGCGGACGACGCCCTGACGGTGTTGTGGCACTCGATCACGTGGCAGTACCTGTCCGCCGAACAACGGGATGCGGTCGGTGCACACGTGGACGCGCTGGGCGAACGCGCAAGCACCCGATCACCGTTCGCCCACCTCACGATGGAGCCGGCGCGCGACGGGCCTGGCTCGCCGATCAAGTTCCTTATACGAGCCCGTCGCTGGCCGGGCGGCGAGAAGCGGGTCCTCGGCGAGTGTCATCCGCACGGCCCGCCCGTGAACTGGCTATAGCAAAACACAGCCGAAATACCGTGCTATGTCCGGCATTTCGGCTGTGCCGCGATCCTCGACTACTACGTTCCCATGAACGTCATCGGGTCGTGTAGCACCCGGGTGCCGTCATGCAGAGCCTCGATGGCGACCATGTGCTCCGGCGCCAGGGTGAAGTCGAAAACGTCCAGGTTCTGGGCGACGCGTTCGGGCCTTGACGACCGCGACACGACGACGTTGTCCAGCTGCAGGTTCCAGCGGACCAGCACCTGGGCGGGCGAGCGGTTGTACTCGGCGGCGATCGACGTGACGGTTGGGTCCTCGAGCATCCTGCCGACCCCGAGCGGACTGTAGGACTGTGTCTGGACGTCGTGCTCGAGGTGGGCCTGCCGCAGCTCGGCCTGATTCAGGCGGGGGTGCAGCTCGACCTGGTTCACGGCGGGCACCTCTTCGGTCTCGTCGATGACCGTCGCGAGAAGTTCTTCGGTGAAGTTGCAGACACCGATCGAGCGGACATGACCCTGCTCGCGGGCCGTCATCATGCCCTCGAAGCTCTCCACGTACTTGCCGAGCTTCGGCGCCGGCCAGTGGATCAGGTAGAGGTCCAGGTAATCCAGCCCGAGCCTGTCCAGGCTCTGCTTGCAAGATTCCTGGGCTGTGTGGAAGCCCTGCTTCGAGGTGCCCAGCTTGGTGGCGACGAAGAGCTCTTCGCGCGCAACGCCGGAGGCGGCTATCGCACGGCCGACGGCGATTTCGTTTCCGTACGAGGCGGCGGTGTCGATGAGGCGGCAGCCCGCTTCCAGCGCCGCGAGTACCGAGCTTTCCGTCTCCTCATCGGACAACTTGGCCACCCCCAGGCCAAGCACGGGCATCTTCGCCTCGTCGTTGAGTGCGACGGTCGGAATCGCGCTCGGCGAGCTGGGGAGCTCATCAATCACTGTCACTAGTTCTCTCACCTACCTGCAAATTGCGTACTGAATTTTTCGATGAAGACCGCGTCACCGGCAACCGTTAAGCCGGACCGTGGGTGCCCCATTGCACAAATGCCGCAATCGAATACGAAAATCCATTCCCATGGCTTGCGGCTCACGGCGTCGGTCGTTGAAGACAGTAGCGGAGCTTCTCGGCGAACGCACAAGCCGCGCGATCGATGTCGGAAAAGCAAAAATTCTTACTCGATGCCGTTACGTATTTCCAGCACAATGCTTTTGGCAGCGCTAAAACTGGCAATGTTGTGACCTCGACCACGCCGCTCATCCTTCCCGCGGGGTGCGCACTGAAGCGACGAGCTTTCGTGACGTCGGTCACCATCGAATCAGGTTGTGGTACAGCCCAAGTCGCGCGTGGCACCTCGGCATGGTGGTCGAGGCTTAACACCACCGTTGTGGGGTAGATACAGCACGCAATTCGGCACCCTTTAGGCTCGGACCGCAGCAACACAAACCTGACCGACTCTTCCGCCGTTACCTGAGTGTTCGAATACCACTGGAAGCGAGGCAATCCTGCCTTATGAAGACCATTCAAGAGCTTTTCGAAATAGCCTGGCAAGCAACGCAAATCGGCGCCACTACTCTCAAGAAGTCGCAACCGGGCTCCGTACAGCACAAAGGTGACCGCGATCTGGTCACCGACATCGACCTCGGAATTCAGCGGGACATCGACGCCTACCTGGCCCGGTGCACGCCCGATATCGCCCTGCTGGCCGAAGAGTTCGAGAATCAGCCCGACATCAACGCGGCCGAATGGCTCTGGGTTCTCGATCCCATCGACGGCACGTCCAATTTCGTACACGGACTGCCGCTGTGTGCCGTATCGCTGGCACTGCTGTGCGGTGGCGAAACCGTCGTCGCCGTCACCAACGCCCCCCTGCTGGGCAGGACCTACCACGCCGTCAAACACACCGGTGCATTCCTCAATGGACAACGGATCACGGCCAGCGATACCGACAGCCTCAGCGGGTCCATCGTGTCGCTCGGCGACTATGCCGTCGGCCACGAGGCCGCCTCGCAGAACCTGCAGCGACTCGCGCTCACCGGCGAGCTGGTGCCCCGCGTCGAGCGGATCCGGATGATCGGGGCGGCGACCCTGGACCTCGCCTTCGTCGCCGAAGGCGCACTGGACGCCTGCGTGATGATGTCCAACAAGCCGTGGGACACCGCCGCGGGAACGCTGATCGCCCGCGAGGCCGGCGCCCAACTCTTCGACGCACAGGGCAATCCCCACACCCACCGGTCCGCGTCGACCGTCGCCGCCGCACCCGGCGTGGCCGATCAACTCGGCACGGTGATCCGCAACATCGAAATCCCGAGCGCCGCCTACGCGGGGGCTACGGCCTAGCTGACGGCCTAGCCGAGCACATCGGCAATGGGCGCGCCGGCCGCAATCTTGCCGCGTGCCTTCATGACCTTGCCGGGCATCCCGCCGCCGACCACACCGACCAGCACTCCGTCGCGCTCGTAGTACGCGAGGAACTTGCGGCCGTCGTCCTCGACGACATGGACGGTGTCGGTGGCCTCCGGCTCCCCAAGGCACTGGATCTTGACGTCGTATTGGTCGCTCCAAAAGTACGGAACGACAACGATATCCGGCACGTCCTGCCCCAGCATCGCGGGGACGACGACGCGCGCCTGGTCAGCGACGTTGCTCCAATGTTCAACGCGCGCTTGGTGTCCCATCAAGTCCCGCCAGGACGCCACGTCGCCCAACGCCCACACGTTCGGCACGCTGGTGCGTCCGGCCTCGTCGCAGATCACGCCGTTGTCGACCTCGATGCCGGTGCCCGCGAGCCACTCCGTCGCGGGCTTCGAGCCGATCCCGACGACCACCACGTCGGCCGGCAGCTCGGTGCCGTCGTCCAGCACCACGGTGTCGACGTGTCCTTCGCCGCGCACC
>NZ_JAFAUS010000057.1 GCF_019243155.1 Mycobacterium sp. | reverse complement strand
CGACGAGGCCGCGGCGGCGGCCACCGCCCAACAGCGCCCCGAGCTGATCAGCGCGCTGGCGGCCGACGTCGCCGACCCTTCCCAAGTCGATGCCCTGCGGGACACGATCAACACCGAGCTCGGCGTGCCCGACATCGTGGTCAACGCCGCCGGCTGGGACCGCACCGACCAATTCCTCAATGCGACACCGGAATTCGCGACCAAGGTGGTGGCAATCAACTACCTGGGGCCGGTACATGTCTGCAAGGCCTTCCTGCCGGGCATGATCGAGTCGCACGGCGGCGGACGCATCGTCAACCTGGCCAGCGACGCCGGCCGGGTGGGCAGCGCCGGCGAATCCATCTACGCCGGCGCCAAGGGCGGGGTCATCGCGCTGACCAAGTCGCTGGCACGGGAAATGGCTCGCCACCAGATCACGGTGAACTGCGTGTGCCCCGGCCCGACGGACACCCCGCTGTTCCATGCGCAACCCGAGAAGTTGAAAGAGGCGCTGATCAAGGCGATCCCGTTTCGCCGGCTCGCCCGGCCGGAGGAGGTCGCCGCCGCGGTGCTGTTCTTCGCGTCCGACGCCGCGTCGTTCATCACCGGACAGGTGATCAGCGTCAGCGGCGGTTTGACGATGGCTGGTTAGTGGCAGGCTGGCTGCTATGAGCACTGACAAACTTCCCGCCTTTGACCGGTACGACCCGCTGGGGCTCGATGCCTCGCTGTCCGACGACGAACTCGCGGTGCGCGACACGGTCAGGCAGTTCTGCGCCGAACATGTTCTCCCCCACGTCGCGGAGTGGTTCGAGATCGGCGACCTTCCGGTACGCGAGCTCGCCAAACAGTTCGGCCAACTCGGTCTGCTCGGCATGCACCTGCAGGGCTACGGGTGCGGCGGGGCCTCCGCCGTGCACTACGGACTGGCCTGCGTCGAGCTGGAGGCCGCCGACTCCGGCCTGCGGTCGATGGTCTCGGTGCAGGGCTCGCTGGCGATGTTCGCGATCTGGAAGTTCGGATCCGAAGAACAGAAGCAGGAGTGGCTGCCCGGGATGGCCGCGGGCGAACTGCTCGGCTGCTTCGGACTGACCGAACCCGACGTGGGGTCCGACCCCGCCGCGATGAAGACGCGGGCCAAGCGCGACGGCTCGGACTGGGTGATCAACGGCCGCAAAATGTGGATCACCAATGGCTCGCTCGCCGATGTCGCGATCGTGTGGGCCGCCACCGACGATGGGATCCGCGGTTTCGTCGTTCCCACCAAGACAGCGGGATTCACCGCCAACACGATTCACCACAAGCTGTCGCTGCGGGCATCGATCACCAGCGAGCTGGTGCTCGACGACGTGCGGGTGCCCGCCGAGGCGATGCTGCCCGAGGCCACCGGGCTGCGGGGTCCGCTGTCCTGTCTGTCCGAAGCGCGCTACGGCATCATCTGGGGATCGATGGGCGCGGCGCGCTCCGCCTGGCAGGCCGCTCTCGACTACGCCACGCAGCGCACCCAATTCGGCCGTCCCATCGCCGGATTCCAGCTGACCCAGGCCAAACTCGTCGACATGGCGGTCGAGCTGCACAAGGGGCACTTGCTGTCGCTGCACTTAGGCCGGCTCAAGGACGGCCCCGGGCTGCGGCCCGAACAGGTCAGCTTCGGCAAGCTCAACAACACCCGCGAAGCGATCAAGATCTGCCGGACCGCGCGAACCATATTGGGCGGCAACGGAATATCGCTGGAATACCCCGTCATCCGGCACATGGTCAACCTGGAATCCGTGCTGACGTATGAGGGCACACCGGAGATGCACCAGCTCGTTCTCGGCCAGGCGTTCACGGGTAGCGATGCCTTCCGCTGACAGGAGAAACCAGATGGCCGCACGCCTTCAGTACACGTCCGAGCATCACCAGTTCCGGGAGATGGTGCGCGATTTCGTGCAGCAGACCGTCGTGCCCAACCACGAGAACTGGGAACGCGACGGACAGTGGGACCGCTCGCTGTTCACCGAGGCGGGCAAGCTCGGGCTGCTCGGCTTCACGGTGCCCGAGCGGCTCGGCGGCCCGGGCGTCGACGACTTCCGTTACAACGCAATCGTCATCGACGAGCTTCAGCGTGCGGGTGCGGCGGCGGAGTCCATCTCCTTCACGCTGCAAAACGACATCGTGCTGCCGTATCTCACCGATCTGACGACACCCGAGCAACAGGGACGGTGGCTGCCCGGTGTGGTCACCGGCGAGACGGTGCTCGGCATCGCCATGACCGAGCCGGGAACCGGCAGCGACCTGGCCGGGATCCGCACGTCGGCGGTGCGTGACGGCGACGACTACGTCGTCAACGGCGCAAAGACCTTCATCTCCAACGGACAAAGCGGCGATCTTTTCGTCATCGCGGTGCGCACCTCACCCGATCGGCACAAGGGCCTGTCGCTTCTGGTCGTCGAGGCCGACACCCCGGGCTTTTCCCGCGGCCGCAACCTGGAAAAGATCGGTCTGCACGCCCAAGACACCAGCGAGCTCACCTTCACCGATATGCGGGTGCCGCAAGCGAATCTCCTCGAGGAAGAGGGCAAGGGCTTCTATCAGCTGGTGGGAAACCTGCCGCAGGAGCGGCTGGCGCTGGGCGTCGGCGCGGTGGCCGCCGCGGAAACCATCTTGGCCGAGACCCTGGACTACGTCCGTGAGCGCAAGGCATTCGGCTCTCCGATCGCCAGCTTCCAACACAGCCAATTCGTGCTCGCCGAGCTGGCCACCGAAATCGACATCGCCCGAACCTATCTCGACGACTGCCTCGCCGAGCACCTCACGGGCGACCTGACCGCCGCGCGGGCCGCGCGGCTCAAATGGTGGACCACCGACCTGCAGCTGCGCACCGCCGATCGCTGCCTGCAATTGCACGGCGGGTACGGCTACATGCGGGAGTACGGCGTCGCACGGGCCTTCGTCGACGCCCGCATCCAGACGATCTACGGCGGCACCAACGAAATCATGAAGACGATCATCGCCAAGGAACTGGGCATCTAGGTCGGCTGTGGCCACCGATTACAGCGATCTTCCCGTCGAGGAGGCGGTGCGCGCGGCCCGGGCCAGCTCGCGTCGCCGCCAGGTGCTCGACGCCGCGGTGAAAGTGATGGGACAAAACGGGTTCCACCAGATGTCCATGCAGGACTTGGCCGCCGAGGCCAAGGTCAGCGTCGGCCTGATCTACAAATACTTCGGTGGCAAGGAGGATCTGCTGCTCGCGACGATCGTGCGGATTCTCGATGTGTTCCGAGATCAACTTGCCCCGGTCATCGAGGCCGCCGGCGACGACGTCGTCGACCAGTTGGTCGCGGGCATCCGCCGCTACATCAAGATCGTCGACGAGAATCTCGACGGGGTGGTGCTGACCTACCGGGAGAGCCGGACGCTCGCAGCGCCGGGCCGGACCCAGATCAAGGAACTCGAAATCGCGACGGCCGCACCGCTGCGCGCGGTGATCGAAGCAGGCATCGCCCGCGGCGTTTTCCGCGATGTCGACGCCGACCTCACCGTTTTGGACATCGTGCTGCTGGCCCACGGCTGGGCGCTCAAGCACTGGCACTTCGGGCCGGCCTACACCGTCGACGAATACATCGGGCTGCAGACCGGCCACGTGCTCAACGCGTTGATTCTGGACATCCGTCGCGCGGACTACGCACACGTGCTGGAATTAAAGCCATGAAAGCTAACGCCTATCGGATCCGTGGCCTCGTCGCGGCGCTGACACTGGGTGTCGCGGTCGGTGCGCCGACGGCGGTGGCCGACACCGTCACGCTGCCACCCATGACACCCGGCGGCGGCGGGGCGATCATCGGCGGTGGCAGCGCGGCAGCGCAGGGAATCTCGCAGCAGCTGTTCAGCTTTGGCAATCCCAACGTGGTCCAGGAGATCGACGGCTCGGCCGCGGCCCAATACATCACGGCGGCGGCATCGGTCTCCAATCAGCAGCTCGCGGCGCCCTTCTCGCTGCTGCGCCGGGCGTTGGCGTGCCAGGCCAACAACGCCGGCTTCGGCGCGCGGGCATTTCGGCGCAACGACGGGTTGTGGGGCGGCGCAATGCTGGTCGCGGCCAAGAGCGCAACCCCCAACGTCGACGACCTGGCCGGCTGCGCCAAAACCAACTGGCGCAGGGCTTCCGCCGGCTCGGACACCTCGATGTGCAACAGCGGCTGGGCCACTCCCAACAACTTCAGCAGCCGCGCCGGGGAAACCTATTACGTCATGCTGGCCGGCACCGCAGACGACTTCTGCACCGACCTCAACGGCAAGTTCAAGGGCAATGCCGCCGGGTGGCCCTTCTAGCGGACCGGCCCACCGGCACCCGCGATATGTTCCGTATTTGCATTCAATTCATATCCGGCCCGACAGGCCCGCCGAATGGCCGAAATACGAAGTCATATGAATGCAGGCCCGCGCCTCGACATACGGCCGGTTAAAGCCGTTACTTCCCCATTTTTAGATTCATCAACTCAAATGACGTCCGGGCGGAAATCCCTTGCAACCAAGCGTTCAGTTCTGGCGCCGAAAAGCCCGTACTCATTTCGCGAAATCCGTTGGCTGACGTGTGTTGAACACGTAGACTTCGCCAGGTCGGGCATTCAGACATCGTCTCCTGACGAAGGGGGTTTTGTTATGTCACGTTTCTCCAGCAAAATCATCGTCGCTGTGATTCTTGCCTTCGCGGCTTCCACGGCCTCGGCGTGCACGTTTCCAGTGACCATTGATTGCGGACCGGGTCTTACCTGCGTGCCGTAAAAAGCGTACTAATCGAACGATTTCACGAAATTACGTGGACTATTCGTTCGAATAATTCTTCGCGCAGCGAAGATCGGAAATGTGGCCAACCGGAGCCGCGGTAGAAACCTATATCTACCGGGGCTCCGGTTGGGAACACCCTGCCGCACAGCACCTTTCGCGAGTCCTCGCGCGCCGGCCGGTTCAGCACAGGCAGCCGGCCGATCCGTGTCGCAGAAGCTTGAGGGGGCTACTGCGCCGGGATCGCGCCCGAGTTTCGCCAAACTCCAGTTGCCTGAACGTATTTCGGATAGCGTGACCCCAATCGGCTGAGGCAACTCGCCATTTCGTGATGTCCGCAGTCGGGTGATGTCCCAAAGTCGCACGCGACGTTCGTCCGGTGGAGTCGTACGGTAGACATGCGCTGGGAACACCGGCGCCCGTGGGACAAGTACCGGAAGGGACGAGTATGCCGCGCCATCACGTCGTGATCATCGGAAGCGGATTCGGCGGACTGAGTGCGGCAAAGGCGCTCAAACGCGCCGACGTCGACATCACCCTGATCTCGAAAACGACCTCGCACCTGTTCCAGCCACTGCTGTATCAGGTGGCGACAGGGATCCTCTCCGAAGGCGACATCGCGCCGACCACCAGGCTCGTGCTGCGCAAGCAGAAGAACGTCCGGGTGCTGTGGGGCGAGGTCTCGGCTATCGACCTGACCACGAAGACGGTCACCTCGCACCTGATGGGCATGGACACGGTGACGCCCTACGACAGCCTGATCGTGGCCGCCGGGGCACAGCAGTCCTACTTCGGCCATGACGAGTACGCCGCCTTCGCGCCCGGAATGAAGTCCATCGACGACGCCCTGGAGCTGCGCGCCCGCATCCTGGGTGCGTTCGAGGCCGCCGAGGTGGCGATCGATCCGGCCGAGCGCAAACGTCGCCTGACTTTCGTGGTGGTCGGGGCGGGGCCCACCGGCGTCGAATTGGCCGGCGAGATCGTCCAGCTGGCCGAGCGAACCCTGGCCGGGGCATTCCGGACGATCACGCCCAGTGAGTGCCGGGTCATCCTGATGGACGCCGCGCCCGCCGTGTTGCCGCCCATGGGTCCCAACCTCGGCCTCAAGGCCCAACGGCGGCTGGAAAAGATGGGCGTCGAGGTTCAGCTCAACGCGATGGTCACCGCGGTCGACTACATGGGCCTCACGGTCAAGGACAAGGACGGTAGCGAGCGCCGCATCGAATGCGCATGCAAGGTGTGGGCGGCCGGTGTGCAGGCCAGCTCGCTGGGCCGAATAATCGCCGAACAGTCCGACGGCACCGAGACCGACCGCGCCGGAAGGGTGATCGTCGAGCCCGACCTCACCGTTAAGGGACACCCGCATGTATTCGTCGTCGGTGACCTGATGTCGGTACCCGACGTCCCCGGCATGGCGCAGGGTGCGATCCAGGGAGCGAAATACGCGGCCAACGTCATCAAGCAGACGGTCAAGGGACAAGACGATCCCGCCACCCGCCAGCCGTTCAACTACTTCGACAAGGGCAGCATGTCCCTCATCTCCCGCTACAGCGCCGTCGCGAAGGTCGGCAAGCTGGAGTTCGGCGGCTTCATCGCCTGGCTCGCCTGGCTGCTGCTGCACCTCTATTACCTGGTCGGCCACCGCAACCGCGTCGCCGCCATGTTCGCCTGGGGCATCTCATTCCTCGGCCGCAGCCGCGGCCAGATGGCCATAACGAGCCAGATGATGTACGCCCGGCCGGTGGTGGACTGGGTGGAGCGACAAGCGCAAGAGGGGACGCTGGCTGCCGCCGAACGGATCGAAACGGCCGAGAAGCAGGCCGGCTAGCTCAGGGCCTGGTCGATATCGGCGATCAGATCGTCGGTGCCTTCCAGCCCGACGGAGATGCGGACGACACCGTCGCCGAGGCCGATCGCCGCGCGGCCCTCGGGTCCCATCGCGCGGTGAGTCGTCGTCGCGGGATGGGTGACAAGGGATTTGGCGTCGCCCAGGTTGTTGGAGATGTCGATCAGCCGCATCTTGTCCAGTACCTCGAAAGCCCGTTGCTTGGCTGCACTTTCCGGGCAGTCGAGACCGAAGGTGACCACCGTCCCCCCGCCGGACATCTGGCGCTTCGCTAGGTCGTACTGCGGGTGCGAGGACAGGAACGGATAGCGGACCCAGCTCACCGCCGGATGGGTCTCCAAAAATTCGGCGATGCGCAGCGCCGCGGAATTGCAGTGCTCAACGCGAACCGCAAGCGTCTCAAGGCCTTTCAACAGCACCCAGGCATTGAACGCACTCAACGCCGGGCCGGTGTGCCGCATCAGCTTCTGCACCGGGCCGTCGATGTATTCCTTGTCGCCCAGGATGGCGCCGCCGAGCACCCGGCCCTGACCGTCGATGTGCTTGGTGCCCGAGTACACCACCACATCAACCCCGAGCGGAAAGCCCTGCTGCAGTAGCGGTGTGGCAAAGACGTTGTCCAGCACCACCTTTGCGCCCGCCGCGTGAGCGAGCTCGGTGACCGCGACGATGTCCACCAGCGACTGCATCGGATTCGACGGCGTCTCGAAGAACACCGCCGTGGTCGGCACCGACAACGCCTTCTCCCACTGCGCCAGGTCGTCACCGTCGACGAAGACGGTCTCCACACCCCAGCGCGGCAGGATCTCGTTGCACACCACGAAACACGAGCCGAACAGGCTGCGCGCCGCGACCAACCGGTCCCCCGCACCCAGCAGCGCCCCCAGCGACGTGAACACCGCCGCCATTCCGCTCGCGGTCGCGAACGCCGCGGGCGCGCCCTCGATCAGCCGCAGCCGCTCCTCGAACATCGCCACGGTCGGGTTGCCGTAGCGCGAGTAGACGAAGCGCTCCAGCTCGCCGCTGAACGACTTCTCCGCCTCGGCCGCCGACGGGTACACATACCCCGACGTCAGGAACATCCCCTCGGCGGTCTCCTCGAATTCCGAACGCAGGAGTCCGCCGCGCACGCCGATGGTGGCCTGGCTGACGCCGTCGGGCAGTGCCTTGGGCGTGCGAACCGAGTCGGTCATGGGCGCATCAGCCCTGCTCATCCCTGTTTCCAAGGCAGCCCGATGGCCCGCCACCCCGTCTCGCCGCGGTGGCCGCTGGCGTTGAGGTGGCCTTCGAAGCCATCCAGGATGTTGTAGGCCGGCGTGATGCCCGCCTCAGTCGCGGTCTCGGCGGCGCCGATGGAGCGGTTGCCCGAGCGACACAGGAAGACCACCGGCCGATCGGCGCCCGTCTCGGTGGGCGGGATCTGCTGTCGCAGCTCGTCGGCGAAGTTCGCGTTGTGCGCCCCGGCGGACGTATTCCACTCGATGAACAACGCCTCACGGCCGAGGCTGGACAGATCGGGCACACCGACGAACCGCCATTCGGCGTCGGTACGCACGTCGACCAGCACGGCGTCGGGATTGTCGCTGAGCAGCTTCCATGCATCCAGAGGCGTGATGTCTCCCGCGTAGGACCGTGCGTGCCCTGTACTCATGCCTGTCTGACCTCTCCCCCGGCCGTGAAATACCTGATCTCGGATCGTAGCGAGGCCGTGGTCACACGACGCGCCGAGGACCGGCTCAGCCGCGCGAGTCCTTCGTAGTCAGCCGGGCGGCGACCGAGCTGGCGCGATCACGTGCGGCCGTGACCTCCGGCGCGGTGGCCAGCGCGTGAAAGCCCCGCCCGCACGAGCGCAGGTCGCTCTCGGGCACACTCAGGGCCCCGTTCAGGGCGGCCGCGGTCGGTTGGTCGACCGAGTCGACCGCGCGGGCGGCGCCCGGCGAAACCATCATGGTGTCCACCGGCAGGCCAAGGATGGTCCGGGCCTGCAGTTCGAAGGCGGAGAGCCGCTGGCTGCGGGCGGTCACCCAGGCGCTCGCGGGCGGGTGCGGGGTGACGTCGGCGAAGTAGACCTCGTCGCCGTTGATCATCAACTCGACGCCGAAGACGCCCCGCCCGCCGAGCGCCTTGACGATGCGTGCGGCGATCGACCGGGCGGCGTCCAGCGCGGAGGTGCTCACCTTCTGGGGTTGCCAGGACTCCTGCACTTCGGCGTTGACGCCGCGGTGCCCGATCGGCGAGCAGAATTCGATCGCCAGACCGTCCGGGCCCTCGCTGCGCACCGCGAGCAGCGTGACGTAGAACTCGACCTCGACTACCGTCTCGGCCAGCACCCGTTGCCGGGCGCCCGCCACGCGTTGCCAGACGGGCTCGATGTCATCCGGTCCCGCGATCACGGACTCTCCCGGCGGCGCCGCCCCCGCCACCGGCTTCACCAGCAGCGGATAGCCGGCGTGCGCGCCGACCGCCTGCAGCTCACCGACCGAGCCCGCGAACCAGAACGGCGCGGTGGGCAGCCCCAGCTCGTCGGCGGCCAGGCGGCGTAGGCCCTCCCGGTCGGCGGTCAGCCGGACCGCGCGAGCGCTGGGCACCAATTGGGGACCGCCGGGCCCGACGCCCTCGAGCGCTTGGACGGCGACCGCGTCGCCGGCCGTCACCACGAAGTCCGGCTGCAGTCGCCGGATGACTCCCGCCAGCTGGTCGGCGTCGGACATCGGGATCACGACCGACTCGTCGGCGACGCCGTGCGCGGGCGCGTCCGGTTGCTCGTCGACGGCGATCACCCGGGCGCCCAGGCGGCCCAACGCGATCGTCAGCTCCCTGCTGAGCTCACCAGAGCCCAACAGCAGCACGCGCGGCCGGACGTCGACTTTGGCGGCCGGGGCCTGCGAGGGCACCACGATCGCGGTTGTTTTCTCGTCCGATCCTTCGGTCACGCCGTCCATCACCGCTCAAGGATAGGTCGGTCTCGAGAAAGCGAGGCCGACGTCAGGGCTGACCAGGAAGCAAGCGCACCATCAGGCCGTTGCCCTCGGCCAGCACCGTGTCGTCGCCGTCGAGGAGTTCCGCCGCCACGAACGCCTTGCGTCCCTCGGTGCTGGTGACCCGGCCACGCACCGCCAGCGGCTCGTCGATCGGGGTGATCTTGCGGTAGTCGACGTGCAGGAACGCGGTCCGGCTGATGGGCCGGCCCGCCGCGTGCGAGACCATCCCGAACATGTGGTCGAACAGCAGCGGCAGCACACCGCCGTGCACCGCCATGTTGCCGCCGACGTGAAACCGGGTGAACTGGCCCCGCATTTCGCAACCGTCGGGCTCGTAGCGGGTCAACGTCCATGGCGGCAGCAGCAGGCTGCCCATGCCCGGCAGGTCGGGCGTCCGCCCGGCCGGCGCCTGGCCCTCATCGGCTTTGAACGGGCCCAGCAGCTCCACCAGCGCCGCGACGCGGTCGGCCGCGTCGTCCCAGACGTCGTCACCGGGGTCAGCCGACACGGCGAGGTCCTGCAGCCGGCGCATCGCCTTCACAAATCGCCCGAAGCCGGGGCCCGGGCTGGCCACCCCGTATTCGGGAAAGCCGCCGTGGTGTTCGTATTCGGGGTCTAGTGCTTTCGGATCCGCTTCCGTCACGGGCGAGCCTGCAGCACGTCGCGCCGAACGATCGTCTGATCCCGCCCCGGACCCACGCCGATGCACGAAACATGTGCTCCGGCAAGCTCTTCCAGCCGTAAGACGTAGTCACGTGCCTTGGCGGGCAGATCGTCGAATTCGCGTGCGTCCGAGATGTCCTCCCACCAGCCGGGCAGCTCCTCGTAGATCGGCTCGGCGCGGTGCAGGTCGCTCTGGGTCATCGGCATTTCGTCGGTCTGTTTGCCGTCGACGCGGTAGCCCACGCACACCGGGACCGTTTCCAGGCTGGACAGCACGTCGAGCTTGGTCAGGAAGTAGTCGGTGATGCCGTTGACCCGGGTCGCATACCGGGCGATCACGGCGTCGAACCAGCCGCAGCGGCGGCGCCGGCCGGTGGTGACACCGAATTCGCCGCCGGTCTTGGACAGGTATTCGCCGTTCTCGTCGAACAGCTCCGTGGGGAACGGGCCCGAGCCCACGCGGGTGGTGTAGGCCTTCAGGATGCCGAGCACAGTGGTGATCCGCGTCGGGCCGATCCCGGAACCCACGGCCGCGCCACCGGCGGTCGGATTTGACGACGTCACATAGGGATACGTGCCGTGGTCGACGTCGAGCAGGGTGCCCTGCGAACCCTCCAGCAGGACGGTTTCGCCAGCCTCCAGCGCGTTGTTGAGCAACAGGCGGGTGTCGGCGATGCGGTGCTTGAACCCCTCGGCCTGTTGTAGCAGCGCGTCGACGACCTGGTGCGGGTCGAGCGCTTTGCGGTTGTAGACCTTGACCAGGATCTGGTTTTTGAGTTCCAGGGCGCCCTCGACCTTGTGGTTCAGCACCTCGGGGTCGAGCACGTCGGCGACCCGGATTCCCTGGCGGGCGATCTTATCCTGGTAGCAGGGCCCGATGCCGCGGCCGGTGGTGCCGATCTTCTTGTTGCCCATGTAGCGCTCGGTGACCTTGTCGATGGCGACGTGGTAGGGCAACAACAGGTGCGCGTCGGCGGAGATCAGCAGCCTCGAGGTGTCGACGCCCCGGTCTTCGATGCCCTTCAGCTCGTCCAGCAGCACACCGGGGTCGACCACCACACCGTTGCCGATGACGTTGGTGACACCGGGGGTGAGCACACCCGACGGAATGAGGTGCAACGCGAAATTCTCGCCCGTGGGCAAGACGACCGTGTGGCCCGCGTTGTTGCCACCCTGATACCGCACCACCCACTGCACGCGACCACCGAGCAGGTCAGTGGCTTTACCTTTGCCCTCGTCGCCCCATTGGGCGCCGATGAGGACGATTGCCGGCATGACTTGCTCCCACCTGATCCCGCGTGTTTAAGCCTGCATATTGTGGTCCAGCCGGTGACCCACCCTATCGGAAGCGATTTGCGAGGAGTGTCTTGAACACGGCCGACAGCGGCGCCAGCCGGGTCGTCCTGGCCTTCGGCGAGCATCGGCCCGGACGCGCCCTGGGCGACCTACCCGCACAACGGATCGACACGCACGCCGAAATCGACTCTGCGATAGGGGCTTACCGCAGGGTCGTGGCGGTGGGCACCGATGCCGACCTGGCCGCGCTGTTGAGTCGGCTGCTGCGGGCCGGCCGGCTCGACGTCGAGGTGGCGTACGTGCCGCGCCGCCGCACCGCCGCAACCCGCGTCTACCGCCTGCCCGCCGGACGCCGCGCCGCGCGCCGGGCGCTCCACGGTTCCGCGCACCGGGTGCCGCTGATCCGCGACGACACCGGGTCGGTGGTCGTCGGGCGGGCCCGCTGGCTGCCGCCCGACGACGGGACGCTGCTGCACGGCGAGGCGACCGTCGACGACACGCAGCTGTTCGACGGCGACGTCGTCGGCGTGGACATCGAGCCGACGCTGACCGCGCCTGGCCTGCGGGCCCGGGTCGCGCAGCGGAGGTGGCGCGGCTGGATCGCGGGGCGGGCGGCGCAGCTGGGCAGCACCGGCGTCGCCGTGGTGCGCGACGGAGTGCCCGTGCCACGCGTGATGCGCCGATCGACCTTCTACCGCAACGTCGAAGGCTGGCTGCTGGTCCGGTAGTTTTCTCGCCGTGAAAGCCAAAGATTCGGTGCGGCCCAGCCCCATCTTCTTGGCCCTGATCGCGGCGACCGCGGTCGGCGGGGTGCTGGCGTGGCTGGCCGGGGCGACGGTGAAGCCGATGTCCTACGCCGGGGTGTTCATCTTCGTGGTCGCCGGCTGGCTGGTCTCGCTGTGTCTGCACGAATTCGGCCACGCGGCGACCGCATGGCGATTCGGCGACCACGACGAGGCGGTGCGCGGCTATCTGACGCTGGATCCGCGGCGCTACAGCAATCCCGCGCTGTCGCTGCTCTTGCCGATGATCTTCATCGCGCTGGGCGGAATCGGCCTGCCGGGCGCCGCGGTGTATGTGCGGACCTGGTTCATGACCCCCGCCCGTCGCACCCTGGTCAGCCTGGCGGGTCCGGCGGCCAACCTGGTGCTGGCGGTGCTGCTGCTGATCATCACCCGGTTCTTCTTCGACATGGCTCACTGGGTGCTTTGGGCTGGAGTTGCCTTCCTGGGGTTCCTGCAGATCATGGCCGTCGTGCTGAACCTGTTGCCCATCCCCGGCCTGGACGGCTACGACGCCCTGGAACCGCACCTGAGCCCCGAGACCCAGCGCGCGGTGGCGCCTTTCAAGCAGTACGGCCTGTTCATCCTGTTGTTCCTGTTCTTAGCGCCCGCAGTGAATCATGGGCTGGTCGAGTTCGTGGGCTGGCTGTTCCAACTCTCGGGCAACTCCGCTCAGCTGGCGATGTTCGGCAACCGTCTGACTCGGTTCTGGAGCCAGTGGATTTAGCCTTGCCATATATGCGTTAGTACGCATATATTGCTCGGCATGGGCGCTGGACACAGTCACACCCCCGCCGAGGCTGACGCCTCTCGGATGATCCCCCGCATGATCATGGCCGCCGGGATTCTGGCGACGTTCTTCGTGGTTGAGCTCACCACTTCGCTGCTGATCAATTCGCTGGCGCTGCTGGCCGACGCCGGGCACATGCTGACCGATGTCGTCGCCGTGTTCATGGGCCTGGCCGCGGTCATGCTGGCCAAGCGCGGCAGCACCTCGCCGGACCGCACCTACGGCTGGCACCGCGCCGAGGTCTTCACCGCGGTCGCCAACGCGGTGCTGCTGGTCGGCGTGGCGCTGTTCATCCTCTACGAAGCGATCGAACGGCTCGGGACGGGCGCGTCGGTCCCCGGCGTGCCGATGGTCGTGGTGGCCCTGGCCGGGCTGGCCGCCAACTTCGTGGTGGCCCTGCTGCTGCGCTCGCACTCCGAGGGCAGCCTGGCGGTCAAGGGCGCGTACATGGAAGTCGTCGCCGACACCGTCGGCAGCCTGGGCGTGCTGATCGCCGGCGTCGTGACGATCACGACGAGATGGCCCTACGCCGACGTCGTGGTCGCCATCCTGGTGGCCCTCTGGGTGCTGCCCCGCGCCATCTCGCTGGCGCGCGCCGCGTTGCGGATTCTGTCCGAAACGTCGCCGGCCCACATCGACGTCGAGGAGCTGCGCTCGGCGCTGGGCGCCGTCGACGGCGTCACCGGGGTGCATGACCTGCACGTGTGGACGCTGTCACCGGGCAAGGACGTGTGCACGGCACACCTGACCAGCGCCGGGGACTCCGCCCGGGTGCTCAACGACGCGCGTGCGGTGCTGCACGCCCGCGGACTGGACCACGCCACGGTGCAGATCGAATGCGCCGACAGCGCCGAGGACTGCACCGAAACGTTCTAGAGGCCAAGCGCTTTCCGCGCCGCGGGATCGCAATCGTCGAGCAGATCCAGGCACCGCTGGTTCTCGTCGGTCTCGCCGATCGTGTCGGCGGCGCGCGCCAGCGCCGCCACGCATCGCAGGAAGCCGCGGTTGGGCTCGTGCTCGTAGGGCACCGGCCCGAACCCCTTCCAGCCGTTCCTGCGCAGCTGGTCCAGGCCGCGGTGGTAGCCGGTCCGCGCGTAGGCGTAGGCCGTGATGGCCTTGTCCTCGGCCAGCGCCTCCTCGGCGAGTGCCGCCCACGCCACCGACGCGGCCGGATGCGCGGCGGCAACGATGCCCGGATTCTCCCCGGTGCTCAGTTCCACCTCGGCCTCGGGATCACCGGGCAGCAGAGTCGGATCGGGGCCTAGCAGATCTCCCATCGGCGTCATGGCTCTATTCTGCAGTTGCCTCGCCGCGCCGGAGTGCCGGACCTCCGCTATCGCCCTAACACGCGGGCGGGTCGCTAAGCTCTCCAACTATCCCACTCGACAGCGGGAGGACAGTAGTAGTCATGCCCAACCCATCCGAACCCGACCGCGGCGGCGCACCCAACCGGCCCGGGTTCGACCCGCGGGAAGCAACCGGAGAAGCCTCCCACGAGGACGCCACCGAGATCGTCCCACTGGTCCCGAACGACCCCGAGACCGAGACCGAGGTGATCAACAGACCCGATCCGGCCAGCGGCCCGCAAGACATTCCGGACGGTCCGCAGCGCGAGCGTCGTTTCACCGCGCCCGGCTTCGACGCGAAAGAGACCACCGTCATCGCGACCACCCCGGAGCCGGCCACCGAAGTCTTCGCCACGCCACCCGACGGCCAGACGGCGCACATGGGGGTGCCCCCCAAAGCGGCTGTCCCACAATCGATCCCGCCCAGGCCCGGTGAAAAGGTCCGGCCGCCCAGGCAATTCAACTGGGGCTGGGTGCTGGCACTGATCGTGATCGTGCTGGCGCTGGCGGCGATCGCCATCCTGGGCACCGTGCTGCTGACCAAGAGCAAGCACGCGAAAGCGTCTGCCGAAGACCAGGTTCGGCACACGATCCAGAACTTCGACATCGCGATCCAGCGAGGCGATCTGACCACGTTGCGCACCATCACGTGCGGCACCACCCGCGACGGCTACGCCGATTACGACGAGCATGGGTGGGACGAAAGCTACCGCCGGGTCTCAGCGGCCAAGCAGTACCCGGTGATCGCAAGCATCGACCAGGTGGTGGTCAACGGCCAGCACGCCGAGGCGAACGTCACCACGTTCATGGCATACGACCCGGCGCTGCGTTCGACGCGCAGCCTCGACCTGCAGTATCGCGACGACCAGTGGAAGATCTGCCAGTCGGCTAGCTAGCCGACCGACTTCCCGGCGCAGTGCAGGTCGTTGCAGGCCTCCACAACTCGCTCGGTCATGGAAGCCTCGGCCTTCTTGAGGTAGCTGCGCGGGTCGTATGCCTTCTTGTTGCCGACCTCGCCGTCCACCTTGAGCACGCCGTCGTAGTTGCTGAACATGTGGCCGGCGAGCGGACGGGTGAAGGCGTACTGGGTGTCGGTGTCGACGTTCATCTTCACCACCCCGTAGCGCAGTGCCTCCTCGATCTCCGACTTCAGCGAGCCCGAGCCGCCGTGGAACACGAAGTCGAACGGCTTGGATCCGTCGGGCAGGCCGAGCTTGGCTGACGCCACCTTCTGCCCCTGGTCGAGGATGTCGGGGCGCAGCTTGACGTTGCCCGGCTTGTAGACGCCGTGGACGTTGCCGAAAGTCGCTGCCAGCAGATACTTTCCGTGCTCGCCGTGGCCCAGCGCGTCGATCGTCTTCTCGAAGTCTTCCGGCGTGGTGTACAGCTTGTCGTTGATCTCGTTGGCGACGCCGTCCTCCTCACCACCCACCACGCCGATCTCTATCTCGAGGACGATCTTGGCGGCGGCCGCCGCCTTCAGCAGTTCCTGCGCCAGCGTCAGGTTCTCGTCGATGGGTACCGCCGAGCCGTCCCACATGTGGGACTGAAACAAAGGGTTCTGGCCGGCGGCCACCCGGTTGGCCGAGATCTCCAGCAGCGGGCGGACGTAGGTGTCCAGCTTGTCCTTCGGGCAGTGGTCGGTGTGCAGGGCGCCGTTGATCGGATACCGGTCGGCGATGACGCGGGTGAACTCGGCGAGCGCCACGGCCCCGGTCACCATGTCTTTGACTCCCAGACCCGAGGCGAATTCCGCGCCACCGGTGGAGAACTGGATGATCCCGTCACTGCCGGCGTCGGCGAAGCCTTTGATCGCCGCGTTGACAGTCTCCGATGACGTGCAGTTGATGGCAGGGAAGGCATAGCAGCCCTCCTTGGCGCGTTCCAGCATCTCGGCGTAGACCTCGGGCGTTGCGATGGGCATGAGATTCCTCCTGAAGCCTTGGTCCACCCAGTATCGAACGCGAAGGAGGTTCGCGCGGCGCGGTTAACCAGGTTTTTCCTTAAACCGGCGACTGCCGGCGGTATCTTGAACCACCGTGAGTACTGCCGTGACGGCCCTGCCCGACATCCTCGACCCGATGACATGGATCGGCCCGACGGGTTATTTCGCGTCGGCGGTGCTGCCGACGATCCTGATCATCGTCTTCGTCGAGACGGGGTTGCTGTTCCCGCTGCTGCCCGGCGAGTCGCTGTTGTTCACCGGTGGGTTGCTGGCCGCCAAGGGGACCCTCGACATCTGGGTGCTGGCGCCGGCCGTCGCCCTCGTCGCGATCCTCGGTGATCAGTGCGGATACTTCATCGGCCGCCGGATCGGACCGGCGTTGTTCAGGAAAGAAGACTCCAGGTTCTTCAAGAAGCACTACGTAACCGACTCGCACGCCTTCTTCGAGAAGTACGGTCCCTGGGCCATCATCCTGGCCCGCTTCCTGCCGTTCGTGCGGACCTTCACACCGGTGGTCGCCGGAGTCTCCTACATGCGCTACCCGGTCTACCTGGCGTTCGACATCGTCGGCGGCATCCTGTGGGGCGGTGGCGTGACGCTGGTCGGCTACTTCCTGGGCAACGTGCCCTACGTTCACCAGAACCTGGAAAAGATCATCCTGGTGATCCTGTTCGTGTCCCTGATACCGGCGTTCATCGCGGCGTGGCGGGGTTACCGGGGGCGGCGTCGCGGGGCGAAAGAGTCGGACTCGGACCAGCCGACCGTCAAGCCGTCACGGCAGTGACGCTGTGGGCAGCCTCCATCAGCATCCAGCCCGACAGCTGCACGGAGAGATCCCGCTCCGCGACTGACGAACTCTCCACCGCACCGGCGACGAACCGCGCCTGCTGACCGCCCGCGCCGGGTAGCTGCGCGTCGCGGTCCCAGAACGACCCGAAGAGCGGCAGCCCGTCCACGGTCTGCCGGTTGTCCCACGCGGATTTCGCGCTGGTCAGCACGATCGTGCGGGCGGTATCGCGGGCCAGGGTGTCGTCGGCCGAGTCACCGGGCAAGGTGGTGGCGACCAACGCGAGGTATCGCGCGGTGATCCCGGCGAACAGGCCGCCGTCCCCGCCGCCCCCGCCGGCGAGCACGCCCGACGGCGCCATGTGTTCGTGGACGGCCGCGACCAGCCGGTGCACCCGGTCGGCGTGCCGGCCCCGGACCTCCGCGCCGGTGCGCGCCGCCAGTTCGGTTTCCAGCCCGAGCACCACGCCCTGGCAGTAGGTGTACTGCGCGCGGACCAGCGATCCGCCCTTGATGCCGTCGAACACCAGGTGGGTGTCGGGATCGATCAGCGTGCGGTCGATCCAGTCGCCCATCTGCCCGGCCCGCTTGAGCCGGTCCCCGTAGCGGGCGAGGAAGATGCCCGCCGGTCCGTTGGCCGGGGCGTTGAAGAACTGGTCTTGCTTGCGCCACGGGATGCCGCCGCCGTCCTCGGGCACCCACGCCTTCACGAACTGGTCGGCGAGTTTGGGCAGCGCGCGATGACGTTCGACGCCCGCGATCCTGGCGGCGCGTTCCAGCGCGAGCGCCAGCCAGGCCATGTCGTCGTAGTAGCTGTTGACCCAGGAGAGGTTGTTGCGCAGCCGGTGCGAGCGGACTTGCCGGTTGATGCTGGTGCGCCTATGCGGCTGCGGGTCACGCAGCTGCGCGTCGATTAGGCAATCAAGTAAATGCGCCTGCCACCAGTAATGCCAGGTGCCGAACAGCCGATCCCGCCGCGTGGGCGGCCACGCGACCACGCCCAGCTGGGTTCCGGGCAGCGCCCAGAGCCGTTTCAGGTGCCGTTGCGCGACAGCGGCTTCGGCGCTGGCCGCGCGGTTGATCCATACCTGATCCATACCGTCGATCCTGCCCCATGAGGCGGGGGCGTCGAGTGTGCATCCTTGGCTTTGAGTGTGAATTCAGGGCGGGAAATCGGCCGAAATCCCGCCGCCAGTGCACACTCGAGGGCGTCGAGAGGCACGAGTCACCAAGCCCGGGACAGGTCCCCGTGCTGTCGGATCCAGGCGTGCATAGCGATCCCGGCCGCGACGCCGGCGTTGATGCTGCGCGTCGAACCGAATTGGGCGATCGACACCGTCAGCGCCGCGCCCGTCTTCGTGTCGTCGGTGATGCCCGGACCCTCCTGACCGAACACCAGCAGGCACTCCCGCGGCAGCGCCGCCTCCTCCAGCCGCGCCGCGCCAGGTACGTTGTCCACCGCGACCACGGTCAACCCGGCCGCGGCGGCGAAGTCCATCAGTTGGGCGGTGCTGTCGTGATGGCACAGCCGCTGATAGCGGTCGGTCACCATGGCGCCGCGGCGATTCCACCGCCGCCGCCCCACGATGTGCACGGTGTGCACCGCGAAGGCATTGGCGGTGCGCACCACCGAGCCGATGTTCGCGTCATGACCGAAGTTCTCGATCGCCACATGCAGCGGGTGCCGACGGCGATCGATGTCGGCGATGATCGCCTCCCGGGTCCAATACCGGTAGGCGTCGACGACGTTGCGAGTATCGCCCTCGCGCAACAGAACTGGGTCATACCGCGGATCGTCGGGCAGCTCACCGGTCCACGGCCCGACCCCGGCGGACGGAATCGCCCATTCGGTGGGCCCGATGTCGCTCATCGCTGCGTCCACACACCGGCGTGCGTGCCGTCGATCGCCACGGTCGCATACAGCAGGGCCTGGTTGATCTCGCCCTGCGTGCACAACGACGCGCTGACTCGGACCGCGTCCAGCGACGCGTCGGGCAGGATCAGCACCGACGATCCGTAGGCCGCGCAGGCCGGGTTCGTCCCGCCGCCGGGCGGCGCCGGCGACGCCAGCAGCATCATCGGGCCGCCGCGCTTGGCGGAGTCGTCGCGGTAACGGGCCGCGAGCGCGTCGGCCTGCAGCCCGAGCAGCATGTAACCGTTGCCGCTGAACGCCGCGGGATCACCGAGCTGCGCCTGGGTCACCGGAGTGCCGTCGGCCCGCCAGGCCGACAGGCTGGTGGTCTTGACCACCAAACCGGTGTCGTTGGCGTTCGTCGGCAGCAGTCCCACCGGAAATGCGACCGGGTAGGCCGCCGAGGTGTTCGGGATCCGGTCGCGCGGCGAGTAGCCGTAGACACCGCGGACCTGACTCCGATCCTTCAGCGGCCCAAGGCATACCGAGCCGGAGATCCGGTCGGCCGACGCCGACAGCGGGTGCGGGATATCGCGCGCGCCGGCCGCGGCGTTGTCGCAGCTGCCCGTCGCGGCGGACTCCATGGGGTGTGCCAGCGCGCCGTAGAGCCCGAAGCGGATGTCCTCGGGTTTGGCGTGCGGCGCATGCGGATCCTTTGCCGACGCATCGACGTCGATCAGCACGTAGTCGCCGTCCCAGCGCAGGTTCGACACCGACATGTTCCAGCCCAGCAGCGCCAGCGATTCGCCGAGCCGTGCGCCCTGGGCTCCGTACGGGCTGACGGGATGGTTCGCCCCCGAGCAGCCCGTCAGGCAGGCGACCACGCAGGCCGCCATCGCAATAACGTTGCGCACGATGATGATTCGTGACCTAGCCCAGTCCGAGATCGGCAAGCCCCAGCACGCTGCGGTACGGAACTCCCTCGGCCTCAATGGCTTCGGCGGCGCCGGTGGCACGGTCCACCACGGTGACCACGCCGACGACGTGTCCGCCCGCTTCCCGGACGGCGCGCACCGCCGTCAGCGCCGACGATCCCGTGGTGCTGGTGTCCTCGACGACCAGCGCGCGCTTGCCGGCAACCTCGGACCCCTCGATGAGGCGTTGCAGGCCATGAGTTTTCGCTGACTTGCGCACAACGAAGGCGTCGATCGGGCGGCCCGGCGCGTGCATGATGGCGGTGGCGACCGGGTCGGCGCCCAGGGTCAGGCCGCCCACCACCGCATAGTCCCAGTCGCTGGTCAGCTCGCGCAGCAGCTTGCCGATCAGTGGCGAGGCGCGGTGGTGCAGGGTGGCCCGGCGCAGGTCGACGTAGTAGTCGGCCTCCTTGCCGGACGACAACGTGACGCGGCCGTGCACCACCGACAGCTGTCGCACCAACTCGGCGAGTTCCTTGAGATCAGCGTCGGCCACGGCCACCCCCGAATCGTTCGGTCACCGCACGCATTACGGTCCGCGGGATCATCCGCTCGGCCGCGATGATGGTCTTGTATTGCAGGCCCGGAATGCTGATCACGTTGCCGCGGGCGACGTCGGCCAGGCTCTGACCGACCACATCGTCGACCTCCAGCCACAAAAACGACGGCAGCTTGCTGACGTCGATCCCCGCCCGCTCGTGGAATTCGGTGTGCACGAACCCCGGGCACACGGCGTGCACGCCGACGCCGGTGCCGCGCAAGTCAGCGGCCAACCCCTCGGTGTACGAGATGACCCACGCCTTGGACGCCGAGTAGCTCGGCCCCCGGCCGGGCAGCAGACCGGCGACGCTGGCGACGTTGATGACGGTCCCGGCGCCGGCGTCGAGCATGGGCGGCAACGCCGCGCGGGTGAGATGCAAGACCGCGGTCACGTTGACGTCGAGCTGGCGCTGCAGCAGCGCGGGATCGATGTTCCACAACTCGCGGGACGTCCCCAGGCCGGCGTTGTTCACCAGGACGCGCACTCCCTGGGCGAGGCGGTCGCAGACCTTGGCACGGTCGGCGGGCTCGGACAGGTCGGCGGGCAGAACCTCTACGGCGCCGCCCTTTTCCTTCAACTCGCCGGCCACTGCGGTCAACCGGTCGACGTCGCGGGCGACCAGAATCAGGTCGTAGCCGTCGTCTGCAAAGCGTCGCGCGTAGCCGGCCCCGACCCCGGAGGTAGGCCCGGTGATCAGGGCTGCGGGGCGAGGCATGAGCGACAGTTTAATGACCGGGGCCTAGCCGCCCCGGGCGCCACCCGAACCGATATCAGTGCTGGTAGTTGGTGGCCTGGTGGCCGTTGCGGCCCGTGGTCGGCGGACGCCGGAACGACTCCGTCCGACCCTCCGACCGGCTCGGGTCGCGGCGCAGCGGTTCGGCCGCGCGGTGACCCCCCTGCACATCCGAGCCCAGCAGACCGGCCACATCCTGCTGTGGACGCCGCGGCGGCAACTCGGCGCGCCCGGCGGGGGCCAGCGGTCGGCTCGGCGACGCGTTGCGGAGCCCCGAGGGCGCTCCGGCTTCGGCCTGGGTCTCCTCGGGCAGCGGCGGCAACACCCGCAGCAGGTCGTTGAACTGACGGACGGTGCGCAGGCCCTCATCCCACTGGGTGCGGGTGCTGGTGACGGGCAGGGCGACCAGCGTCCAGTTCTGCTCGTTCCACATGATCTCGGCGCAGTCGGGCGCGGTGTGCGCGAAGGTCACCATGCGGCGGTCGCAGGCGCGCCGGGCCGCGTCCAGGTTGGTGGAGTAGACCATTCGCGGGCCGATCGCACCCAACAGCCAGATGTCGCTTTCGCGAGGCTCTTTCAGCCCCTTGAGCCGCAGGTCCACCACTACGTTGGTGCCCACCTTGCGGTGCAGCGCGATCACGGTGGCGACTTCCTCGAGGTCGAAGATGTACACCGCCTCGCCGCGGATCTGCCCCAGCACGACGTTCTGCGCGGCGACGTCACCCACCGTCGAGACCACCCCGCGCTTCCAGCGCTTGAGGATGTCGGCCGATTCCCGCTCGTAGTCGAATCCGTGCGACCGCGCCCATGACTTACGTCGCCGGCTGCGACCGCGCCGGCGGTCGATGTCGACGTACAGCAGCACCGCCGCACCGACAAAGCACAGTGCGGACAGCGTGAACCAAAGGGGGACCATCCAAAACAGGGTATCTGCTATTGGCCCGGAATAAAGAAGCCCAGCAGGTCACAACCCCATCACAGCAGGTAACGCTTGCTGCTCGGATGGTCCCCTCGGTCCGGTCAGCCCAGGATCAGCGAATCGCCGTCGGGGCTGACGTTCACCGGAACGGTGTCGCCGTCGTGCACATCGCCCGCCAGCAACAGCTTGGCCAGCTGGTCACCGATGGCCTGCTGCACCAGCCGACGCAGCGGCCGGGCACCGTAGACCGGGTCGAACCCGCGCTGGGCCAGCCACTTCTTGGCCGGCAGCGACACCTCCAGCACCAGCCTGCGCTGCGCGAGCCGCTTGGCCAGCTGCTCGAGCTGAATGTCGACGATCTGCACCAGTTCCTCGGGGTTCAGGCCGTCGAAGATCAGCACGTCGTCGAGCCGGTTGATGAACTCCGGCTTGAACGCCGCGCGCACGGCCGCCATCACCTGCTCCTCGCTGCCGCCCGACCCGAGGTTGGACGTCAGGATCAGGATCGTGTTGCGGAAGTCGACCGTGCGGCCCTGGCCGTCGGTGAGCCGACCCTCATCGAGCACCTGCAGCAGCACGTCGAACACGTCCGGGTGCGCCTTTTCGACCTCGTCGAACAGAACCACCGTGTAGGGCCGGCGGCGGACCGCCTCGGTCAGTTGACCGCCCTGGTCGTATCCGATGTATCCCGGAGGCGCGCCCACCAGGCGGGCCACCGAGTGCTTCTCGCCGTACTCGCTCATGTCGATGCGGACCATGGCCCGGTCATCGTCGAACAGGAAGTCGGCCAGCGCCTTGGCGAGCTCGGTCTTGCCGACACCGGTGGGGCC
>NZ_JAFAUS010000396.1 GCF_019243155.1 Mycobacterium sp. | reverse complement strand
CCAACCCGACCGTGCTGCCGTTCACCGATCTGGGGCAACCCACAGGGGTGGCGGTCTATTCGCGCGACGCCCACGGTGACCGCGCGGTGTTTGTCACCGACTCCGCGCACAACCGGGTGGTGGAGATGCCCGCGCATTCGACCGAGCAGGCGGAACTGCCGTTCAGCGGCCTGGCTGGACCCTCGGCCGCGGCGGTGAGTCGCGACGGCGCACTCTTCGTCATCGACCGGGACAACGAGCGGGTGCTGAAGCTACCGTGGACGTCGACCGTTCCGACCGTGCTCCCCTTTCTCATCGGACGCCCGGATGATGTGGCCGTCGATACCAGCGGAAACGTGTATGTGACCGACGGCAGCGACAATCGTGTCACGAAGTACGACAGGGCTACCAGCACGTCAATAACATTGCCGTTCAAAGGACTTAACCATCCCGAGGGGATGGCGGTGGACTCCGCCGGGAATGTCTACGTCGCTGATACGGGCAACAACCGGGTGCTGAAGCTACCGCCCGGTTAGCGCGAGAACAGGATCGCGCGCTTGACCTCTTGGATCGCCTTGGTGATCTGAATGCCGCGCGGGCAGGACTCGGTGCAGTTGAACGTGGTGCGGCACCGCCAGACGCCGTCCACCTCGTTGAGGATGTCCAGGCGCTCGGCGGCCGCCTCGTCGCGGCTGTCGAAGATGAAACGGTGCGCGTTGACGATCGCCGCCGGGCCGTAGTAACTGCCCTCGTGCCAAAAGATCGGGCAGCTGGTGGTGCAGGCCGCGCACAGGATGCACTTGGTGGTGTCGTCGTAGCGGGCGCGGTCGGTCGGGCTCTGGATGCGTTCGCGGGTCGGCGGGTTGCCGGTGGTGACCAGGTACGGCTTCACCGCGCGGAAGGCGTCGAAGAACGGCTCCATGTCGACGACCAGGTCCTTCTCCACCGGCAGCCCGCGGATCGGTTCGACCGTGATGGTCAACGGCTTGCCCTGCTGCCCCTTCTTTTTGGCAGGCAGCAGATCGCGCATCAGCACCTTGCACGCCAGCCGGTTGACGCCGTTGATGCGCATGGCGTCCGAGCCGCACACCCCGTGCGCGCAGGAGCGGCGGAAGGTCAGCGTCCCGTCCAGGTAGCTCTTGATGTAGATGAGCAGGTTCAGCATCCGGTCGCTCGGCAGGCACGGCACCCGAAAGCTTTGCCAGCCAGCGGTTTCCGCGAAAGCGTCGGGCTGGTCGGGGTTGAACCGGGCGATCTTGACGGTCACCATGACCGCGCCCTCCGGGATCTCCGGCAAAGGCGGTTCCAGGCTGGTCTCGACGTCTGAAGCCCCGTCTGGTTCCAAAGCCATCAGTACTTCCGCTCCTTGGGTTCGTAACGAGTCTGCACGACGGGCTTGAAGTCGAGCGTGATGTCGCTCAGCAACTCGGTGCCCTGCTTATCGGCCCCAATTTCCTTATAGGCCATCGTGTGGCGCATGTAGTTGACGTCGTCACGGTTGGGGTAGTCCTCGCGGGCATGCCCGCCGCGGGATTCCTTGCGGTTCAGGGCCCCGACCACCGTGACCTCGGCCAGCTCCAGCAGGAAGCCCAGCTCGATGGCTTCCAACAGGTCGCTGTTGAACCGTTTTCCCTTGTCGTGCACGGAAATTCGGGAATACCGTTCCTTCAGCGCGTGAATGTCGGTGAGCGCCTGCTTCAGCGTCTCCTCGGTGCGGAACACCGCGGCGTTGTTGTCCATGGTCTGCTGCAGCGCGCCGCGGATGTCGGCGACGCGCTCGTTGCCGTGCTCGCTCAAGATGTCGGCGACCCAGCCGACGACCATCCCCTCCGGCTCGGGTGGCATGTCGACGAAGTCGTGGCCCCGCGCATACGAAGCCGCCGCGATGCCGGCCCGGCGGCCGAACACGTTGATGTCCAACAACGAGTTGGTGCCGAGCCGGTTGGCGCCGTGCACCGACACGCACGCGCACTCACCGGCCGCGTACAGACCGGGCACGGTAGAAGTGTTGTCCCGCAACACCTGTCCGGTCACGGTGGTGGGGATGCCGCCCATCACGTAGTGACACGTCGGGTAGACCGGCACCAGCTCCTTGACCGGGTCCACGCCCAGATACGTGCGGGCGAACTCGGTGATGTCGGGCAGCTTCGCCTCGAGTACGTCCGCGCCGAGGTGACGGACGTCGATGTAGACGTAGTCCTTGTGCGGGCCCGCGCCGCG
>NZ_JAFAUS010000366.1 GCF_019243155.1 Mycobacterium sp. | reverse complement strand
GGGCATGCCATCGAAGTACGGCGGCTTGCGTACGTACGTCGAATCCTCGCTCCACTCAAAGGTGTTGCCGCTGGGCGTGGGCAGGTTGCGCCACCGTTCGTCGCCCTTGAACACGTCGGCGTAGTTCTTGGTGAACATCTCTTGGTTAATCGCCGAGGCGATGGTATCGGAGACGTCCTGCTGCGACGGCCAGATGTCGGAGAGGAAGACGTCCTTGCCGTCCTTGTCCTTGCCCAGCGGGTCGGACTCGAAGTCGAAGTCCAGCGTGCCGGCAAGCGCGTAGGCGACAACGAGCGGCGGCGACGCCAGGTAGTTCATCTTCACATCGGGATTGATGCGGCCCTCGAAGTTCCGGTTGCCGGACAACACGGCCGTCACCGAAAGGTCGTTGTCGTTGATGGCCTTGGAGATCTCCTCGGGCAACGGGCCGGAGTTACCGATGCACGTCGTGCAGCCGTAACCGACCAGGTAGAAGCCCAGCTTCTCCAAATACGGCCACAGGCCTGCCTTTTCGTAGTAGTCGTTGACCACCTGCGAGCCGGGCGCCATGGTTGTCTTCACCCACGGCTTCGAGGCCAGGCCCTTCTCGACGGCGTTGCGGGCCAGCAGCGCCGCGCCCAGCATCACCTCGGGGTTGGAGGTGTTCGTGCACGAGGTGACCGCGGCGATCACCACGGCGCCGTGGTCGAGCACGAACTCGCCGCGTTCGTCCGACTTCACCGTCACCGGATTGCTCACCCGTCCCTTGGCGTGTGCGGCCGCTGATTCCACCTTGGGAACGTCGTCAGCGTGGCCGTTCTCCAGTGCTCCCGGGTCGCTGGCGGGGAAGGACTCGCTGACGGCCTCATCCAACTTCGAGTAGCCCTGGTCGCCGTCACCGTCGACGTAATTCGAAATCTGTTCGCGGAACGTGGCTTTGGCGGCCGACAACTCGATCCGGTCCTGCGGACGCTTCGGACCGGCGATCGACGGCACCACGGTGGACAGGTCGAGTTCGAGGTACTCGGAAAACTCGGGCTCGTGCTTCGGGTCGTGCCACAGGCCCTGCTCCTTGGCGTAGGCCTCGACGAGTGCCAGCTGCTCGGGCTTACGGCCGGTGAACTTCAGGTACGAGATCGTCTCTTCGTCGATCGGGAAAATGGCTGCGGTGGAACCGAATTCGGGGCTCATGTTGCCCAGGGTGGCGCGGTTGGCCAGCGGCACCTCGGCCACGCCCTCGCCGTAGAACTCGACGAACTTGCCGACAACCCCGTGCTTGCGCAACATTTCGGTAACCGTGAGCACCACGTCGGTTGCCGTCACGGCCGGCTGGATCTCCCCGGTCAGCTTGAAGCCGACAACCCGCGGGATCAGCATCGACACGGGCTGACCCAGCATCGCGGCCTCGGCCTCGATGCCGCCCACGCCCCAACCCAGCACCCCGAGGCCGTTGACCATCGTGGTGTGGCTGTCGGTGCCCACGCAGGTGTCGGGGTAGGCCACCCCGTTGCGTTCCATCACGACGCTGGCCAGGTATTCGATATTGACCTGGTGCACGATGCCGGTGCCCGGCGGGACTACCTTGAAATCGTCGAAAGCGCCCTGCCCCCAACGCAGGAACTGGTAGCGCTCGCCGTTGCGCTCGTACTCGATCTCGACGTTGCGCTCGAAGGCGTCCGCGGTGCCGAACAGGTCGGCGATCACCGAGTGGTCGATCACCAGGTCGGCCGGGGCCAGCGGGTTGACCTTCTCCGCCTTGCCGCCGAGGTCGCCGATGGCCTCGCGCATGGTGGCCAGGTCGACGATGCACGGCACACCGGTGAAGTCCTGCATCACCACGCGCGCGGGAGTGTACTGAATCTCAATGCTGGGTTCTGCCTTGGGATCCCAGTTCGCGATGGCTTCAATGTGCTCTTTGGTGATGTTGCTGCCGTCCTCGTTGCGCAACAGGTTTTCGGCGAGGACCTTGAGGCTGTAAGGGAGTTTCTCGGTGTTGGGGACGGCGTCGAGACGATAGATCTGGTAGCTCTTATCGCCAACCTTGAGGTCGTCGCGCGCTCCGAACGAGTTCACAGAATCCTTACTACTCACATCAACTCCCAGGATTAAGTTCTCCCGCCGACGGGCCGTGTCGGCGGCGCATGCCAACTTTAACAGTACGCTTGTCCTGCATTACCGCGGGCACCCGTATCTTCCAGTTTGTCGCGCCCGCCGACGGTTTAAACCCCTGCGGCCGAGTCGGCCGGGAATCCTCTAGGGTTCGGGTCTATGACTGGGCACGATTCGTTCGCCGCACCGTTACCGGCGGCCCCTGTCTTCTTCCACCCCGTCCCGCCGGACTACATACCGGTCGACGTCGACATGACCGCGGTCAAGGCGGAGGTCGCCGCCACCGGTGTGAGCGCGCCGCCCGCGGCCAAGCAGGGCCTCCTCGACGTGGTCAACCAGGCCCACGCCGAGGGCATCAATCTCAAGATCGTGTTCCTCGACCACAACCCGCCGAACGACACTCCGTTGCGCGACATCTCCACGGTCGTCGGCGCCGACTACCACGACGCCACGGTCCTGACGCTGAGCCCGAGTTACGTCGGCACCTACAGCACGCAGTTCCCCCGCGTCACGCTCGAGGCAGGCGAGGACCACGCCAAAACCGGCAATCCGGTGGTGTCGGCACAGCATTTCCTGCACGAGCTGGATGACGGGGAGTTTCCCTGGACCGGCTTGACCATTTTCCTACTGATCGCCGTGTTGGCGGCCGCCGTCGGCACCCGGCTTCTGCAGACGCGCAGCAGACGGTCAGCAACGCTCGCCGAGACGGCCCAGCCGGAGCCGGCGGAGCCCGCTAACGGCGCCTAACCACGCATATCCGGCCCCGTCGCCCAGGCCGGCACCCAATCTCGCGTCACGTCGGCAAATGCCGCAGATCACCGTTCGGTCACAGTAAACGCACGTAGAGAGTGCGATTTTCGTGGGGCGTTTGCACGCCAACAGGTGTGACGTACGGTGCAAATGATGCTGGTGTTGTCTTTGGCGCTTTCAGTGAAGTCCGTGGCTGGCGCCGTCCGTCGCGTTGAGCCCTAGGAGACCTGAGTCGAATGACACGCACACGCTGGGGGTCTCCCACGGGACCGGCCGCGCGGCTGGTTCGGTCGGCGATCCCGTCGGTGTTGAGCGTGGCCATGTTGGCGGCAACGCCGGGGCTGGCCCACGGGGATCCCGCCGCCGACCGGATGGCTGGGCTGATCGCGAACGTGGCCAAAGCCAATCAGCGGCTCAACGACTTGAGCGCCGAAATCCAAACGGAGCAGGAGAGCGTCAACAAAGCTCTCGTCGACGTCGAGACTACCCGGGACAACGCCGTTGCGGCCCAACATGATGTCGACGCCAGCCAGCAGTCGGTCAAAGACGCCAACGCGGCAATCGCGGCCGCGCAGCGCCGCTTCGACACATTCGCGGCGGCCACATATATGAATGGCCCCTCCAGCGGCTACCTGACCGCGACGGGCCCCGACGACATCATCGCCACCGAAGCCGCGGCCAAGTCCCTGACCGCGAGCTCGGAATCGGTGATGGCCAAGCTGCAGCGGGCGCGGACCGAGCAGGTGAACAAGGAGTCGGCCGCGCGGCTGGCCAAGCAGAAGGCCGACAAGGCCGCCGCGGACGCCAAGGGCAGTCAGGATGCCGCGGTGTCGGCGCTGAACACCTCGAAGCAGAAGTTCGACGAACAACGCGAGACCATCACCCGGTTGGCCACCGAACGCGACGAGGCGCAGGCCAGGCTCGAGGCTGCCCAGCGCCAATCGGGTCGCCAATGGTCAACGGGCCCAGGCGGACCCGGGGCGCCGGCGTCGGGCGACCGGTGGGAGACCGGGTCGCCGGGCGCGCCGCCGCCTACTGCCGGCGCCCGCCGGTGGGACGGCGCATGGGACCCCACGCTGCCGATGGTGCCCAGTGCCAACGTCCCGGGTGACCCCATCGCCGTGATCAACCAGGTGCTCGGCATCTCGGCCACGTCGACGCAGGTCACCGCCAACATGGGCAAGGGCTTCCTGCAGTCGCTGGGCATCCTCAAGCCCGACGACACCGGCATCAACAACGCCAGCCCGGGTGGACGGATCCCGCGGGTCTACGGACGGCAGGCCACCGAATACGTGATCCGGCGCGGTATGGCGCAGATCGGTGTGCCCTACTCCTGGGGTGGCGGTAACGCCGCGGGCCCGAGTAAGGGCATCGACTCCGGCGCCGGAATCACCGGTTTCGACTGCTCCGGCCTGGTGCTGTACTCGTTCGCCGGCGTGGGTATCAAGCTTCCGCACTACTCGGGTTCGCAGTACAACCTGGGCCGCAAGATCCCGTCGTCGCAGATGCGCCGCGGTGACGTCATCTTCTACGGGCCGGGCGGTAGCCAGCACGTGACGATCTACCTCGGCGACGGCCAGATGCTCGAGGCTCCGGACATCGGCCTGAAGGTCCGCGTTGCGCCGGTGCGCACCAGCGGCATGACGCCCTACGTGATCCGTTACATCGAGTGGTGATCGAGTGAGCACTGAACGGGGAGCCATGCGCCGCAAGCGGTTTCGACTCGTCAACTTCGCCTGGATCACCGCTGTGGTGACCGGGCTGATGTTTTCTCTGGCCTTTTCCGGGGCGAGCGCCATTCCGCTGGCGGCGGCCGATCCCGGCCAGTGGGACCCCACCCTGCCCGCGACGATCAGCGCCGGCGCGCCGGGAGACCCGCTCGCGGTTGCCAACCAGTCGCTGCAAGCCACCGCGCAGGCCACCCAGACCACATTGGATCTGGGCAAGCAATTTCTCGGCGGGCTGGGAATCAACCTGGGCGGCGACGCCACGCCGAGCCCGACCAACACCGGGGCGGGCAAGATTCCCCGGGCGAACGGCCGGCAGGCGATCGAGTACGTGATCAAGCGGATGGGGTCGCAGATGGGCGTGCCGTATTCCTGGGGTGGTGGCACGCTGCAGGGCCCGAGCAAGGGCGTCGAGGACGGCGCCAACATCACCGGGTTCGACTGCTCGGGACTGATGCGCTACGGCTTCGCCGGGGTCGGCGTGCTGATTCCGCGGTTCTCCGGTGACCAGTACAACGCCGGCCGCCACATTCCGCAGGATCAGGCCCGCCGCGGCGACCTGATCTTCTACGGCCCGGGCGGCAGCCAGCACGTCACGATGTACCTGGGCAACGGTCAGATGCTGGAGGCATCGGGAAGCGCCGCCAAGGTCACGATCAGCCCGGTTCGCCGGCCCGGCATGACGCCGTTCCTGACTAGGATCATCGAGTACTGATCCGCGCGTGGTCGCCCGGCGACATCCCGCGCGCGAACCACCAGCGTCGACGGAATCCGGCGAGCCTGGAATAGTTGGACGCGGGCACGTCGCTGCCCTTCGCAGTTGTGTCCGAATGGGCTTGTCGGTTGAGCCGAGAGAGGGAAGTAATGACAGCAGCAGGTGGGCCGCCCCCAGGCGCCAGTGGTTACTCCGGCCCGGGCGGGCAATCCGGTTCGCCGGCTCACGAAGCCCCGACGGCCGGCGGCGGTAACGGCTTGGCCGCCGAAGTCCATACCCTTGAACGGGCCATCTTCGAGGTCAAACGGATCATCGTCGGCCAGGACCAGCTGGTGGAGCGGATGCTGGTCGGCCTGCTGTCCAAGGGCCATGTCCTGCTCGAGGGTGTTCCCGGCGTGGCCAAGACGCTGGCCGTCGAGACGTTCGCCCGGGTCGTCGGCGGGACGTTCGCGCGCATCCAATTCACGCCCGACCTGGTGCCGACCGACATCATCGGTACCCGCATCTACCGTCAGGGCAAGGAGGAGTTCGACACCGAACTCGGCCCGGTGGTGGTCAACTTCCTGCTCGCCGACGAGATCAACCGCGCGCCGGCCAAGGTGCAGTCGGCGCTGCTGGAGGTCATGCAGGAACGCCACGTCTCCATCGGCGGCAAGACCTTCGCGCTGCCCAACCCGTTCCTGGTGATGGCGACCCAGAACCCGATCGAGCACGAGGGTGTCTACCCGCTGCCCGAGGCTCAGCGCGACCGGTTCCTGTTCAAGATCAACGTCGGCTACCCCTCGCCCGAGGAGGAGCGCGAGATCATCTACCGGATGGGTGTCAAACCCCCGGAGCCCAAGCAGATTCTGAACACCGGCGACCTGCTGCGCCTGCAGGACATCGCGGCCAACAACTTCGTCCACCATGCGCTGGTCGACTACGTGGTGCGTGTCGTGACCGCCACCCGCCATCCCGAGCAGCTGGGCATGAACGACGTCAAGGCCTGGATCTCGTTCGGGGCGTCCCCGCGTGCCTCGTTGGGCATCATCGCCGCATCCCGCTCGCTGGCGCTGGTCCGCGGCCGCGACTACGTGATCCCGCAAGACGTCGTGGATGTCATCCCGGACGTGCTGCGGCACCGGCTGGTGCTCACCTACGACGCGCTCGCCGATGAGATCTCACCGGAAATCGTCATCAACCGGGTGCTGCAGACGGTTGGCCTGCCTCAGGTGAATGCCGTTCCCCAGCAAGGCCATTCGGTACCCCCGGTGATGCAGGGCGCCGGGGCGGCCAGCGGTCGGTGACCGACGCCGGGTCCGCCGCGGACAAGTCCGCGGCTCAGGTTCATCCGCCGTCGATGCAGCGCGGGCAGCTCGTCGACCCGAAGCTGTCCGCGGCACTGCGCACGCTCGAGCTCACCGTCAAACGCAAGCTCGACGGTGTTCTCCACGGCGATCACCTGGGACTGATCCCGGGCCCGGGGTCAGAGCCGGGGGAGTCGCGCGAGTATCAGCCCGGCGACGACGTCCGGCGGATGGACTGGGCCGTCACCGCGCGCACCGCGCATCCCCACGTCCGCCAGATGATCGCCGACCGCGAACTGGAGACCTGGCTGGTGGTCGACATGTCGGCCAGCCTGGACTTCGGCACCACGGTGTGCGAGAAGCGGGATCTGGCGGTGGCCGCCGCGGCCGCGATCACGTTCCTCAACAGCGGTGGCGGTAACCGGCTCGGCGCGCTGATCGCCAACGGGGAGACGACGACTCGCGTTCCGGCGCGCTCCGGGCGCCAGCACGAGCACACCCTGTTGCGCACCATCGCCACGATGCCCCGCGCGAAGGTCGGGGTGCGCGGCGACCTGGCGACGGCCATCGACGCGCTGCGCCGGCCGGAACGCCGCCGCGGAATGGCGGTGATCATCAGCGACTTCCTCGGCCCGATCAACTGGATGCGTCCACTGCGTGCGGTTTCGGCCCGGCACGAGGTGCTGGCCATCGAGGTCATCGACCCTCGCGATGTCGAGCTGCCCGACATCGGCGACGTGGTACTGCAGGACGCCGAGTCCGGCGTCACCCGCGAGTTCACCATCGACGCGCAGCTGCGCGAGGATTTCGCCAAGGCGGCCGCGGCGCACCGCGCCGATGTCGCGCGCACGATCCGCAGTTGCGGCGCCCCGATGCTGACCCTGCGCACCGACCGTGACTGGATCGCCGAGATCGTCCGTTTTGTCGAGTCCCGCCGGCGCGGGGCACTCGCGGGGCGGCAGTGACTTTTCCTCTACTCGGTCCGATGTCGCTGTCGGGCTTCGAACACGCGTGGTTCTTCCTTTTCCTTCTCCTCGTCGTCGGGCTCGCCGCGCTCTACATCGTCATGCAGGTGGCCAGGCAGCGGCGGATGCTGCGGTTCGCCAACATGGAGCTGCTGGAAAGCGTTGCCCCCAAACGGCCTTCGCGTTGGCGGCACGTTCCCGCGATCCTGCTGGTGGCGTCGCTGGCGCTGTTCACCATCGCGATGGCGGGGCCGACCAACGATGTGCGGATTCCCCGCAACCGCGCGGTGGTGATGCTGGTGATCGACGTGTCGCAGTCGATGCGCGCCACCGACGTGCAACCCACCCGGATGGCCGCCGCGCAGGAAGCCGCCAAGCAATTCGCCGACGAGCTGACCCCCGGGATCAACCTCGGACTCATCGCCTACGCGGGGACCGCGACGGTGTTGGTGTCGCCGACGACCAACCGGGACTCCACCAAGAGCGCGCTGGATAAGCTGCAGTACGCCGACCGCACCGCCACCGGGGAAGGCATCTTCACCGCGCTGCAGGCCATCGCCACCGTGGGCGCGGTGATCGGTGGCGGTGACACACCGCCGCCCGCGCGCATCGTGCTGTTCTCCGACGGCAAGGAAACGATGCCGACCAACCCGGACAATCCGAAGGGCGCCTTCACCGCTGCGCGCACCGCCAAGGACCAGGGCGTGCCGATCTCGACGATTTCTTTCGGCACGCCATACGGATTCGTCGAGATCAACGACCAGCGCCAACCGGTGCCCGTCGACGACGAGACGCTCAGGAAGGTGGCGCAGCTTTCGGGCGGCAACTCCTACAGTGCCGCAAGCTTGGACGAGTTGAAGGCCGTCTACTCGTCGCTGCAGCAGCAGATCGGCTACGAGACCATCAAGGGCGACGCGAGCGTCGGCTGGCTGCGCCTGGGTGCGCTGGTCCTGGCGGTCGCCGCGCTGGCCGCGCTGCTCATCAACCGCCGGCTGCCGACCTGATCCCATCTCGACACGGGAGGGGCAGATGTCAGACCCGCCGCACCGAGGCGATAAGTTGGCCGGGTGACTGACACAGCCACCGATCTCGCCGACCACGCCGCCAGGGGCGGCAAACCCGCATTCGTATCCCGTTCGGTCCTGGTGACAGGCGGAAACCGGGGGATTGGTCTGGCGATCGCGCAGCGGCTGGCCGCCGACGGCCACAAAGTCGCCGTCACGCATCGCGGATCAGGTGCGCCCGAGGGACTGTTCGGCGTCGTGTGCGACGTCACCGACAACGAGGCCGTCGATCGCGCCTTCAAAGAGGTTGAGGAACATCAGGGGCCGGTCGAGGTGCTGGTGTCCAATGCCGGCATCTCCAAAGACGCGTTCCTGATCCGGATGACCGAGGAGCGGTTCGAGGAGGTCATCAACGCCAACCTCACCGGAGCGTTCCGGGTGGCCCAACGCGCCTCGCGCAGCATGCAGCGCAAGCGTTTCGGCCGGATCATCTTCATCGGTTCGGTCTCCGGCAGCTGGGGTATCGGCAACCAGGCCAACTACGCGGCCGCCAAGGCCGGCCTGATCGGCATGGCCCGCTCGATCTCCCGGGAGCTGTCCAAGGCAGGCGTCACCGCCAACGTGGTGGCCCCGGGCTACATCGACACCGAAATGACGCGTGCGCTGGACGAGCGGATTCAGGCGGGCGCGCTGGAATTCATCCCGGCCAAGCGGGTCGGCACCGCCGAGGAGGTCGCCGGGGCGGTCAGCTTCCTGGCCTCCGAAGATGCCAGCTACATCGCCGGTGCCGTCATCCCGGTCGATGGCGGCATGGGCATGGGTCACTGAGCAAAGGACAGACATGGCAAAAATTCTCGAAGGTAAACGGATCCTGGTCACCGGGATCATCACCGACTCCTCGATCGCGTTTCACATCGCCAAGGTGGCCCAGGAAGCGGGCGCACAGTTGGTACTGACCGGATTCGACCGGTTGCGGCTGATTCAGCGCATCGCCGATCGGCTGCCGGAAAAGGCCCCGCTGATCGAACTCGACGTGCAGAACGAAGAGCACCTGGCCTCCCTGGCGGACCGGATCAGCGCCGAGATCGGCGAGGGCAACAAGCTCGACGGTGTGGTGCACTCGATCGGCTTCATGCCGCAGACGGGAATGGGTGTCAACCCGTTCTTCGAAGCGCCCTACGAAGACGTGTCCAAGGGCATCCACATTTCGGCCTATTCCTACGCTTCGCTGGCCAAAGCGGTACTGCCGATTATGAATTCAGGTGGCTCCATCGTCGGCATGGATTTCGACCCGACCCGGGCGATGCCGGCCTACAACTGGATGACGGTCGCCAAGAGCGCGCTGGAGTCGGTCAACCGGTTCGTCGCGCGCGAGGCGGGCAAGTCCGGGGTGCGCTCCAATCTCGTTGCCGCCGGGCCGATCCGGACGCTCGCGATGAGCGCGATCGTCGGTGGCGCGCTCGGCGAGGAGGCCGGTGCCCAGATGCAGCTGCTCGAGGAGGGCTGGGATCAACGCGCCCCGATCGGCTGGAACATGAAGGACCCCACTCCGGTCGCCAAGACAGTGTGCGCCCTGCTTTCGGAGTGGCTGCCGGCGACCACCGGGACCATCATCTACGCCGACGGCGGCGCCAGCACCCAATTGCTGTAGACGGCAATGAATTTTGACGCGGTCCTGCTGCTGTCCTTCGGCGGACCGGAGGGGCCCGAGCAGGTCCGGCCGTTCCTGGAAAACGTCACCCGCGGCCGCAACGTGCCGCCCGAACGCCTCGACGCCGTCGCCGAGCACTATCTGCATTTCGGCGGGGTCTCGCCGATCAACGGGATCAACCTGGCGCTGATCACCCAGCTGCAGGCGGAGCTGGACGTGCCGGTGTATTTCGGCAATCGCAACTGGGAGCCCTACGTCGAAGGCGTTGTTGCGACCATGCGCGACAACGGAATTCGCCGTGCCGCGGTGTTCACCACGTCGGCGTGGAGCGGATACTCCAGCTGCACGCAGTACGTCGAGGACATCGCCAGGGCGCGCCGGGCCGCCGGGCCGGATGCGCCCGAGTTGGTCAAGTTGCGCACCTATTTCGACCATCCGCTCTTCGTGGAGATGTTCGCCGAGTCCGTCGCTGCGGCCTCGGCGACCCTGCCCGCCGCGCTGCGCGACGACGCGCGACTGGTGTTCACCGCGCATTCGGTCCCGGTGGCCGCCGACGAGCGCTGCGGTCCACGCCTGTACAGCCGCCAAGTCGCTTATGCCACAAGGCTGGTCGCTGCGGCCGCCGGCTACGCCGATCACGAT